>DASQBE010000099.1:0-5298 GCA_035635355.1 Binatia bacterium
GTGGGACGCTCGGGCGCTGGATGCAGCTGGGCATGGCAGGCGGCATTCTGTGTTACGACCAGGGCACGGCCGGACTCCTGGCGCGGTGGTTTCCGGGGAAGATGGTGGTTTCGGCCCCGAACTCCACGGACGGGGATCCCATCCTGGCTGCCCGGCGTGAACTGCTCACAGAAGGTAGGGAGGCGCTGAAGCGCCGGCGTGGCCTGTCCCATACGTTCCACCTCGCGGGCCTCGGTCGGATGCTTCCTGACAAGTTGCTTCATCGCCTCCCCGAGATTCTCTGCCGTACACGAGCGCGGATTCCCGAGGTGGGACTCCTCTTCATCGGGGACGGGCCGCAGAGGAAGCGCGTCACAGCGTCCGCCGTATCACTTGGTCTGGAGGAGGGGCGCGACTTCCGCGTCTTCGGGGACGTCCGTGATCCGCGGGAGCTCACGTCCTTGCTGCTCTGCTCCGACCTTGTTGTGAGCCCCGGATACATGGGATTGGCTGCAACCGACGCGCTCTTCGCCGGGACTCCGGTTGTCATCGCCAAGCCGGGGGTTCAGGGACCGTATCACAGTCCCGAATGGAGGTATCTCCGCGACAGCGTGGGAGGAGTCTTCACCCGAGGACGATCCGACCAGGACTTTGCGGATGCCGTCGTCGCTCACCTCCAGCGGTCCGAACAAGACCGTCTTTTCATCCGGGAGGCGTGCGTTCGTTATGCGGAGGAAAACCTGGGGATCGAACCCATGGTCCGGGGCATTCTCAAGCTTCTCCCGCCGGCGGAGCGAGTCACCCGTGAATCAGAGGCTATTCTCGCGTGAGCGCTGCCGCGACAGGTCTCGGCTCTCCCCGCGTCGCCGTAATTCGGCAGAAGCCCGAGTACACGCCCGCTCTGATCGAACACTCCGTGGCGGAGGCGATGGAGGTCTTGGGTCTCGCCTGGGACGAGCTCGTCTCGCCCGGGCAGCACGTTTTGCTCAAGCCGAACATGATCCGCCAGTCGCACAGCGGCCGGCCCCACGAGTGGACTCAGATCCTCACGCACGGCCAGGTACTCTCGGCCGTGGCGCGGGCCATCGCGGGCGCGATGCACGGTGAGGGAAGAATCACGATCGCCGACGCGCCGCAGACGGACAGCGACTTCGAGGCGATCGGGGATCGCATGGAGATCCCCGCTCTTCTCGACCGGGTCGCCAGGGAGTTCCCCGGGGTTCGCCTCTCCGTCGTGGACCTGCGCCGCGAGGTCTGGAGAACGGCGGATGGAATCGTGACCACGCGCAAGAAGTTGCCCGACGCGCCGGGAGGGTACGCGTGCATCGACCTGGGTGGGTGTAGCTCGCTCACCGGGAAGGCGGGTCCTTTCTACGGCGCCGACTACGACTCCGGATTCACGGCTCGCCACCACAGCGACGGGAAGCACGAGTACCTGCTCGCCCGCATCGCCCTCGATGCCGATCTGTTCGTCAATCTGCCCAAGCTCAAGACCCATAAGAAGGTGGGTCTCACGCTCAGCCTCAAGAACCTCGTCGGGATCAACGGCGACAAGAATTACCTGCCGCACTTCTCCATGGGAACCCCTCGCAACGGCGGAGACGAGCTTCCCGGCGACGGGTTCGGATCGGGCCTGCAGGCCCGAGGCATCCACGCGTTCAAGCGTGTCCTGAGCGCGGCGCCAGGCGTCGGTGTGCTTCTCGGGCCGGCCGCGAAGCGGATTGGAACCGCGGTCTTCGGCGCCACCGAGGACGTCGTGCGCAGCGGAAACTGGTACGGCAATGACACCGCCTGGCGAATGGTTCACGACCTGAACAAGATTCTCTTTCATTACGGCGGAGACGGGGAGAGAAGGAGCCGGCCGCTCCGATACCTCTCCATCGCTGATGGGATCATCGCGGGCGAGGGCAACGGTCCCATGGAGGCCGACGCGCTCGCTTGCGGCGTTCTGCTCGCGGGCACCAATCCCGTCGCGGTGGACTGGACCGCGGCCGCGCTCATGGGGTTCGACTGGGAAAAGATCCCCATGATCCGAGAGGCCTTTGCGCCCTCCGAGCTTCCCATCACGACGTTCCGGCCGGAGTCGATCGAGATCCTCCCCGAGCTGGGCGCGCCGTTTCGCTTCCGCCCTCACTTCGGTTGGGCCGGGCAGGTCGAGGCGGGCCTATGAGACGTCTCCTCGTCATCGGGCCGGTCCCGCCTCCCTACCATGGGTGCAGCGTCGCGACCGAGCTCCTGCTTCGTTCCAACCTGAAACGCTCGTTCGAGGTCCAGCATCTCGATACTTCCGATCGAAGGGATCTGGACAATCTGGGCACATGGGATGTTCGAAACATGGGCCTCGCGCTGGGAACGATCGCTCAGGCGGCGGGGATCGCGCTCCGCCAGCGGCCCGAGGTCGTGTACATCCCCATTTCACAGAATCCAGCGGGGTACTTGCGCGACGGATGTCTCATTCTGGCCTTCGCGTGGCTCGGCCGTTCCTCCGTGGTGGTGCATCTTCACGGCTCCAGCTTCACCCGCTTCTACAATGGATCCGGCGCGCTTCTTCGCTGGTTCATCGATCTCTCGATGCGAAGGGCAGCCCGCGGGATCGTGCTTGGCGAGAATCTGAGATCGCAGTTGGAGCGATGGTTTCCGGGGGATCGCCTCGCGGTCGTGCCGAACGGCACCGAGCTGGCCGGCCGGGTCGCTTCCGTCGCTTCCAGCGGCGCGGTCGGCAACGGGGTTGGGGGGTCGGTCACGGTGCTCTTCCTGGGCAATCTTCTCCTCTTCAAGGGCGTCGGGGACGTCATCGACGCGGCCGTGTCGCTCCTGCCTCGACTGCCGGGACTTCGATTCCGGTTCGCGGGCCGCTGGACGAGAGATCCGATGTTCGGCGTCTCGGGCGAGGACACGCGCGCCGAGTGCATGCGCCGGATCGCGGAGTCCGGCCGGGAAGAGGCATTCGAATTCCTGGGCGAGGTCGATCGAGCCTCGGTGGCGCGGCTTCTGGCCGAGGCCGATATGCTCGTGCTGCCGAGCCGGGACGAGGGGCTCCCGCTCGTGCTGATCGAGGCGATGGCCGCGGGCATCCCCACGATCGCCTCGGCCGGGGTGGGGGCCATTCCCGAAGTCGTGGTCGACGGAGAGACGGGCTTTCTCGTTCCCCCTGGCGACGTCGAGGCACTCGCCCGGGCGATCGATACCCTCGTGCTGGATCGGACGTTGCGATGCCGGATGGGAGCCGCCGCGCGCGCCCGGTGCGAACGGCGCTATTCCCTCGCCTCCTGGTCGGAGAGCCTGGAGCGCGTCCTGAGCGGTGCGGAGGCGGGAGCGTGAGCTTCTTGAGGCGCGCCTACGACGCCGTCCCGACGCCCCTCCAAGGGCTGGCGGTCGGGATGGTGGGGCGATGGAACTACCCGAAGAAGTTCGGTCCCGCGTTTCGGAGCGCCACGAACAGGATCCAGGAGAACGAGACGCGGTCCGCGGAGGAGATGGGGCAGGTCGCCGCCACCGAGCTCCGCCGGCTCCTTCGGTACGCATGCGAAGAAATCCCCTTCTACCGGGCGCTCTCCCCGGGCGCGGAGGATCTTTCCTCGTGGCCCATACTCGAGAAGAGCCGGATTCAGGAGCAGCCGCTTCAATTCCTTCCGGGCGGAAGAGTGGATCCGCGGTTCCTGCGTCTTCAGAGCAGCGGCACGACGGGTGCGCCTCTCACGGTCTACTGCTCGGCCGAGGCCTATCAGACCGAAATGGCATTCCGATGGAGGCACAAAGCCTGGGCGGGCCTTTCCTTCGGCGCGCGGGGCGCCTACGTTGCGGGCCACGCAGTCGTCTCACCCGGACGCCGGAAGCCGCCCTTCTGGGTCCACGACCCCGCGGAGAACCGGCTTCTCCTGTCCTCCTACCACATCAGCGATGAGACGGCTCCGTCCTATCTCCGCGCGCTCGAGACGTTCGCTCCGGAGTTCCTCCACGGCTACCCCTCGTCGCTCCACCTGCTCGCGCTCGCAGCCGCGCGCCACGGAGCCGCCATCCGGCCGCGGGCGGTGTTCACCGCGAGCGAGACGCTGCTCGTCGCCCAGCGGGAGGCGATTCGCCGTGGGTTCGGCGCGAGGGTATTCAACTGGTATGGGCAAACGGAGCTCACGTGCAACATCGTGGAGTGTGAGCACGGCCGGCTTCACGCCCGCACCGATTACGGGTTCCTCGAAGTCCTGGAGGATGGATCGATGGTCTGCACGGGCCTCAACAACCTGGCCATGCCCCTGATCCGTTACCGGACCGGCGACCGCGTCCGGCGGGGCGGGGGAGCCTGCTCGTGCGGACGTCCGTTCCCCGTCGTCGAGGAGATCCAAGGCAGGGTCGAGGACTATGTCGTGACCCCCGAGGGTTACCTCGTGGGGCGGCTCGACCATCTCTTCAAGGGGGTCGTCGGAGTGCGCGAGGCGCAGGTCGTCCAGCGCGAGCGGAGCACTTTGGTGCTGCGCATCGTGCGCGAGGATGCCTACTCCGAGCGAAGCGAGGAGCACATTCGCGAGGAGGCGAGAAAACGCGTGGGGCCCCTCATGCGCGTCGTGTTCGAGTATCCGGCGCGGATCGAGAGAGGCGCCGGCGGGAAGTTTCGCTTTGTGGTGAGCGAATGCTCCCCAGAGCGCGATGCGGACTCCGGAGATCTTCTGGCACCTGCGGTCCACGCGATGTCGCGCGCCACCACGGAGGTCCCGTGAAACAGCTCACACTCGATCCGGATACCGGCGCTCTGGCGCTCGTCGAGGTCCCGGTGCCTGCGGTCGCGCCGGGCCGGGTGCTCGTGCGGGTCGCCCGCTCCGTCGTCTCCACCGGCACCGAGCTCTCCAAGCTCCACACCGCGAAGCAGCCTCTCTGGGAGAAGGCGAGGAGCCGGCCGGACCAGGTCGCGCAAGTCCTGGCCTCCGTCCGGACCGAGGGTGTGCTGGCCACGGCGCAGAAGGTGCGCGAGCGCTTGGCCACGCCGCAGCCGCTCGGCTACTCGCTCGCGGGCATCGTCGCGGGTTGCGGCGAGGATTGCGGGGACCTCGAGTCGGGCGCGTCCGTGGCCTGCGCGGGCGCCACGGCCTCTCACGCCGAGTACGTGCTCGTGCCCAAGAACCTCGCGGTGCGCGTGCCCGCAGGCGTGCGCCTGGAGGACGCGGCCTTCACCACCATCGGCGCCATCGCGATGCACGGGCTTCGCACGGGCGGCCTGGCCCTGGGCGACCGCGTGCTGATCGTCGGTCTGGGGCTCCTGGGGCAGATCGCCGTCCGGCTCTGCGCCGCGGCGGGCGCGCACGTGTTCGGCGTGGATCCGCGCGCGGA
>DASQBE010000100.1:0-2053 GCA_035635355.1 Binatia bacterium
CTCCTCGTCGCCGAAGATCCGCAGGCAGATGAGCCCGACGACCGAGGCGACCCGGTAGCAGTAGCGCCGCAGCTCCTCGAAGGTCCCGTACCGGAGCTGGGTCAGGTCCATTTCCACGCCGGAGAGGAGCTCATCCAGGTAGACGCGCGGAATCCGGAATCGAACGAGGTGGGGGCGCAGGGCGCGCGCGGCGGGCTCCCGGGGCTCCCCCTCGTAGCAGGCCGCGACCTCGCCGCGCCAACGTTGGATCTCCTCGCGGGCTTTGCCCTGATCGGGCTCCTCGTCCACGCTGTCGTCCACCTCGCGGCTGAACGCGTGGACCGCGCGGATGGCGTCGCGCTGGTCGGGCGGCAGCGCCCGGAAGGCGAGCGCGAAGTTGGTGCCGCGCGAGGCCGCGCGCGGATCAGCCATCGAACCCCGCCAGCGCGCGGATCACGACCCCGACGCGGGCGACGCCCCGGAGGGTGGGCCGCTTCTCGAGCACGCGCCATCCCAGGCGCTCGACCGATCGCAAGATCGCCCGCCCGCCCGCGATGGTCGCGCGCAGGTGCAGCGAGAGGAGCGCCGGCGTCATGCGCAGGATGGGCGTCCCTCGCGCGAAGAGATCCCGCGTCGCGCGGCACTCGTGCGCGAGGAGCCTCGTGAGGTCGGCGCGCGAGGAGGCGCGGGCGATGCCCTCCCGCTCGATGCCGAACCGCTCGAGGTCCTCCAGCGGAAGGAAGAGCCGGCCCCGCTTCAGGTCCTGCCCGAGATCCTGCCAGAAGTTGGTGAGCTGGAGCGCCGTGCAGACGGCGTCGGAAGCGCGGATCGCCTCGGGGTCGTCGATTCCATGGAGGGCGAGCACCAGGCGTCCGACCGGGTTCGCGGAGCCCCGACAATAGCCCAGGAGGTCATCCCAGGTCTGGAACGTAGCGTCGCGCGCGTCCATGCGGAACGCGGCGAGCAGGTCGAGGAAGGGCTCGACGGGGAGCCGGTGGCGCTCCACCGCGTCGGAGAGCGCGGTGAGCACAGGGCCCCGCGGCGCGCCGTCGAGGCTCTGCAAGAGCGCCGCCTCGATCGCGTCGAGGGCGCGTAGCCGGTCCTCGCTGGGTGCTGCGGCGTCCGCGACGTCGTCCGCCTGGCGCGCAAAGGCGTAGATGGCGGCGAGCGCGATCCGGCGCTCCGTCGGGATGAAGCGCGTGGCGACGGGGAAATTCTCGTAGTGCGCCCGCGCGATGTCCTCGCAGACGCCATAGGCCAAATGAAGCGGGACCGGCTCGGCGTCGGTGGTCGTCGGCTCGGCCGGTGCGGGGAAGGAAGGCATCGGCGCTCCTCGTGGCATGTGTTCGCCGCAGTGTACATGAGGGGCTCGCCGGGATGCTACACTCGATGGTTTCAGGGGGGCGCACAGAACCTCGATTGAGGAGGAGCCGAATGAATCGCCGACTCTGCACCTACATCGTGAGCTTTGGGATTCTGCTGTCGGTGGCTGGAACCGCCCGGGCGGAAACGTCCTCGGGGCCGTACCCGCGGGATCGCGCGTACGCCCGGGACCGCAATGGATTCGAGGGGGAGACGATGCTCCGCGTCCACGGCGGGATGTCCTCGCCGACGGGGGACTTCGACACCGCCGTGAATACGGGATGGGGGCTGGGCGCCTCGTTGGGGTACGGGATCGGCACCAACACGGTCCTCTCCTGGGGCGTCGCCTACCACCGCTTCGGCGAGGAATTCGCCGACGGCCACGTGGGCGTTACGCCGGTCACCATGGCCGTGGACTATGGATTCCACACCAGCGGCAGGGTGCGGCCGTGGATCAGCGGTGGGCTCGGGCTCTACCACCTCGCGGAGAAGACCACGGAGCTGGTGGCCCCGGCCACCTTCGTCGTGACGTCGGACAGCGAGAACGATTTCGGGTTCAACTTCGGATTCGGGATCGCCATGCCCACGTCGGGCCGGAGCTCGTGGGGCGCGGGCCTCAAGTTCCACCACATCGTGGGGAACAATTTCCCCGATACGAATTTCATCGCCCTCCAGGCGGGCCTCTCCTACCCGCTATGAGCGCGCGGGCGGC
>DASQBE010000101.1:0-9003 GCA_035635355.1 Binatia bacterium
GCGTGCGCGGGGGGCGCGGCGGTCACCATGGCCAGGGCAAGTGCGAGTGGCGCGATCATCCTGGTCTCCTGGGGGGTCGGGAGAGCGGCGAGCGCCGGGCTTTGCGCACGCGGTGGTCGAGAGGCGTCAGCAGGATGGTGATGCCGTAGAGCCTGTGGCCGCGCCGGGTCCGGGCGGCCGCCCGGGTGATGCCCTGGATACGGCGATTGAGCCCGGCGACCGCCGCGGGCGAGAGCCAGCCCGTGGTGCGCAGCGCCCAGAGCTCCCGCCGAGGTCCCTTCACCCGGAATTGGCCGGCAGCGAACGCGGAGCGGAAATCCCGGATCCCGAGGCGGAGCATGGAGGCCACGATCCGCGTCACGGCGCGCGCCTTCCGCTCCGGTGAAGCGCCATAGCCCAACACCATCTCCGGCGCTCGCGTGCGGAACAGCGCCTCGGCGCGGCCGACCCGAGATCGCTCGTGCGGAGCGGTCACCAGCCCGACCCGGCGCAGCACCCGGAGGTGGTAGTAGATTCCGTCCGCAGGCCGCCCCAGCGCCCCCGCGATCTCGGCCACCGAGGCGGTGCCCAGACGCGCCAGCACGTCCAGGATCTCCTGCCGCGTCGAGGAGGCGAGCGCGCGGAGCTGCGGGCCCCGCGTGATGACATACCGATCGGACCGTGCCATGGGCCCTACGCTACCAGAGGCTAGTTTGAAATTATAATAGTATTTTCAACGACCGCCCGGTCTCAGGCGCTCGCGCCGAAGAGCCGCCCCACCAGTGCCGTCGCGGCCATGGCGACGGCGCCCCAGAACGTGACGCGGACCGCCCCCTTCAGCATGGACGCTCCTCCGAGACGCGCCGCCGAGGCCCCGAGGATCAGGAGCAGAACGAGTGAGCTCGCGGCGATCGCGGGCATGAGGACGGGCCGAGGCAGGATCAGGGCCGAGAGGAGAGGCGGAAGCGCTCCGGAGGCGAAGGCCGCGGCGGACGCCAGCGCCGCCTGGAGCGGCCTCGCGCGGGATGTGTCCGTGATCCCCAGCTCATCCCTCGCGTGGGCGCCGAGGGCGTCGTGCGCCATGAGGTGCTTCGCGACCTCGTCGGCCAGGGGCGCGGGGAGGCCCCGGCCGACGTAGATCGACGCCAGCTCGGCCCGCTCCGCGACCGGATTGGCCGCCAGCTCGCTCCGCTCCTTCGCCAGATCCGCGTCCTCCGTATCGCCCTGCGAGCTCACGGAAACGTACTCGCCCGCCGCCATCGAAAGCGCGCCGGCCACCATGCCCGCGAGGGCGGCGAGAAGGACCGCCTCGTTGGAGGACTTCGCCGAAGCCACGCCCACGACGAGGCTGGCGGTGGAAATGAGCCCGTCGTTCGCCCCGAGTACCGCCGCCCGGAGCCAACCCACCCGGCCCGCATGGTGCCCTTCCACGTGAACCATCCGCGCAGTCTACCGCTTCTGCTACTCTTAGATCAGAGTCGCTTCGAAGCGGTGAGACGTGATCCCCGGAGGACGTGATGGGCAAGCCTGTCATTCATTGGGAATTCTTCAGGACATGCCGGAGATCAACTACCGCATCGTCGATACCGGCGGCCAGGGCGGCATCAACGGCGGGATCATGACGCCGAAGCGGGACGGCCCCTGGCCCGGCAACATGTCCTTCTATATCGATGTCGACGACCTGGCCGCCTATCGCAAGCGCATCACCGCGGCGGGCGGGAAGATCCTCGTCGAGGAGCAGGAGGTGCCGGGCATGGGTGCGTTCGCGCTCTTCTCGGATCCCGACGGACGCGTCCTCGGCATCTGGAAGCGGGCGGAATCTCGATGAGGGACGTGTCATGAACTGGCTGTTCAAGGAAGAGCCGACGCACTACAGCTACGAAGACCTCGCGAAGGACAAGAAGACCTCGTGGTCGGGCGTGAAGAACCCGTTGGCGCAGAAACATCTGCGGTCGGTGGAGAAAGGCGACCTGGTCTTCTACTACCACACGGGGGACGAGAAGGCCGTCGTCGGCGTCATGAAGGCTTCGGGCAATGCCTACCCCGACCCGGCGGACGGGTCCGGAAAGCTCTATGCCGTGGACGTGGTCCCGGTCCAAAAGCTGGACCGCCCGGTGACGCTCGCGGAGATCAAGTCGGACAAGAGGTTTGCCGACTTCGCCCTGACCCGGATCTCACGCCTGTCGGTCATGCCCGTCACCGACGCACAGTGGAAAGCGATCGAGGCGCTCTCGAGAAAGGGCTAGGGCCAGGCTGCGTATTTCTCGATGACGACCGCGGCGAGACCGGCCGCGCCCGCATTGCCCTCGTCCAGGTAGCCCGTCGTCTTCAGCTCCTCGGCATCGGTGCGGCCCCACCCGCCGCCGCGCGAATGCGCGAAGTAGAGCTCGTGGACCGCCCCCAGCGGCCGCACCGCCTCGAGAAGGTCCTGTAGGCTCTCCAGGTCGAAGTTTCGAAACCACCCGTGGTTCTCCCGCTTCCCATAGGGCACGGTGACGAGGATGGAGCCCCCGGCGCGAGTGATCCGCAGCATCTCCGCCAGGGCTCCCTCGGCCGTGGCGCCGTCCGACCCGGACTCCCCGTACCCCGAGTTGTCCATGCCGATGTGCTCCAGCGAGGAGATGCACCACACCAGGTCGAATGTCTCGTCGGCAAAGCCGGTGTCACAGATGTCGCGCCGCACGGATTCCGCGTAGAGCTGCGAGGCATCGAATACCGGCTCCGCCATGTCGATTCCGGTGATCTTGCGCGGGGCCGGCAGCGACCGGACCATGTCCCGGTGGCAGGTCATGCTGTTGGCGTGGCCGACGTCCAGCACGAGAGCCCCCGGCCAATAGGACAGGCGCGCGAGCAGGAGCTCGACCACGCGCTCCGGGAGGCGCTCTCCGCAGGGCCGCGGCAAGCTCACCGCCGCGGGAAAGCTGTGCCCGTAGGATCGGAGGGCCCGGTGGTACTCGCGGGTGATGCTCCGCTGCAGGTCGTCGCCGACCAGGTTCTCGAGGAGCGCGGGGATTCGTGCGACCACTTCCACCAGACCCATGTGGTCGATATCGACCATTCCGGGGGAATCTTTAGGCCGTGTTTCGAACCAGGCGTTGCTCAGGCTATACGTCGGAACGCCTTGGCCGATATTGATGTCCATGACCCCGCCTCTCGACAATTCCAGGGCGCGAGCTCGGGCGCACGGCCCGATCAGCGTGCGCGGTCGGATGACCCTTCTCCTCGGGCTCACGGGGGCCGCCGTGACGATCGCCTTCTTCCTGGTGCAGCACAGCCTGGACGCCCAGCTCGACATCCTGGTCCGCGACCGCGTCGTGGAGACCAACAAGGTCCTGCATCGCGTTCTGGATCTGCGGGCGAGCGGCGCCAGCGTGCACGCGGACGACTACACGCGATGGGACGATTTCGTGGCCTTCGCGCGAAAGCCGGATCCCAAGTGGGGGGAGATCAACATCACGGAGAGCATCGCCACGTTCGGGATCGACGTGGCCTGGGTCCTCGACGACCACTATCGCTTGATCTTCACGGCGAACCCCAAGGCGGATTCGACCCTCGCGGCCCTTCCGGTTCCCCCTTCGGTGCTGACGCTCGCCCTGAGCCAATCGCCCATCCGGCACTTCTTCGCGGCGACGCCCAAGGGAGCGCTGGAGATCTGGACCTCTTCCATCCAACCGTCTTCCGACTTCGGGCGGAACGTGCCCGCGTCGGGCTACTACATCATCGGACGCCTCTGGACCCAGGCCAGGATTTCGGACCTATCGGCACTCGTGGACGGCAATGTCTCCCTGTCTCTGGACGCGGCGGCGCCCACGGGGTCCACGGGCTCGAACGGGACCGGCGACATCCGGATCACCCTTCCGTTCCGAGACGTTCGGGGGGCGCAGCTCGCGGTCCTCGACTACAAGACGAACTACCCGGCGGCGCCCCGAGTGCACACGGCCCTCGGGATGATCCTCATGCTCATGATCGCGGGCGCGCTGATCCTCTTCGTGGGTGTCTCCCTCGTCCTCACGCGCTGGGTCGCCCAGCCTCTGGCGCTCATCACCAGCTCGCTCACGACCGAGAACCCGTCCCTCCTCTACCGTCTGATGGCACGGGACGACGAGTTCGGCCGCCTGGCCCGGCTGGTGCGGGACTTCTTCGCCCAGCGCGGACACCTCATCGAGGCCCGGGAGGCGACCGAGGCCGCCGCGAGCGCGAAGCAGCAGTTCCTCGCGAACATCTCGCACGAGCTGCGCACCCCCATGAACGGCATCATCAGCTTCTCACGGTTCGGGCTCGATGACGCCCCGGCGGGCCCCCGGGAGGACCTGCTCGAGTACTTCCGGCAGATCTCTTCGTGTGGCGCGACCCTGATGTCCCTTCTGGACGATCTCCTGGATCTGGCGAAGTTCGAATCCGGCCGCATGAAGCTGGAGTTCGGCGAGCTGACGCTCGAGGACGTGGCCCAGGAGGCGGTCGACGAGTTCACGGCCCTCTATCAGGAACGTCAGGTCGGCCTGGACTTTCAGGTCGAGCCCGGCCTCGAGTCCGTGCGGGCCGATCGGATGAGGCTCCGCCAGGTATTCCGGAATCTCCTCTCGAACGCGGGAAAGTTCACGGCCGCCGGGGGAACGGTCGTGATGCGCGTGATGCGCGCGGGAGCCATGGCGCGGGTGGTCGTGGAGGACTCGGGCAAGGGGATCCCCACGGGCGAGCTGGAGCTGGTGTTCGACCGGTATTCGCAGGCGAGCAACAACAAGACGGGATCCGGAGGAACGGGCCTCGGGCTCCCCCTCTGCCGGGAGATCGTCCAGGCGCACGGGGGCCTCATCTGGGCCGAGAACCGCGCCCCCAGCGGCACGCGGATGATCTTCGAGGTGCCGCTCGCGGGGCCCGCGATGAGTGTCGAGACCGGAAGCGTCCCCGGCGAGACAGCGGAATCCGAATCCGAGGACGGAAAAACAGGAAAGGCGGCCGCCTAGCCATGGAACCGACTCGCTTCCATCACAGAATCGCGCTCCTTCTCGCCGTCTTCGCCCTGGCCCTGGGGCCTCCGCGCGCCTGGGCCGAGGCGGAATCGGCGGACTCCTCCGCGGAGCCGGCGTTCCAGTTCGAGTGCAGCGGAACCTATGCCTCCTGGTACTCCTTCCAGGGATTCGACTACAGCAATCGCAAGCCCGTCTTCCAGCCCGAGGTGAAGGCCTCCTTGAAGGCGCTCTCGGTCGGCGTGTGGGGCAATCTGGATCAGGTCAGCCAGATGATGAACGAAGTCGACGTGACGCTCCGGTACGGCTGGGAGGGCAAGCGGGCCTCGGGGGGCATCGGCTACGTGAACCTCCAGTACCCGAACCGCGTCGATTGGTCGCCCTCGCAGGAGATCTTCGCGGAGGGTGAGCTGGAAGGCCCGATCCAGACCTCCGCGACCGTTCATTGGGACGTGGAGAGCGGCGGCGGACCCTACGGGGCGCTGGGTGTGGGGCGCGAGATCGCGAAGTCGGCGATCCCCATCGGGCTGGGGGTGAAGCTCTACGCGCAGGAGCACTACTACGGGATGAGCGGGATCTCCGCGCTCGAGACGCGCGCGAGCATTCACCGCTCCTGGGCGGGCGTCGAGTGGGAGCCCGCGATCTCACGGCTCTGGACCTGGGAGAACGGGGATTTTCGCGGCTCGAACGCCGTGTCCCCGGGATGGCTGATCAGCCTCAGCTTCTCGCCTCCCTAGTACTCGACGAAGGCCTCGTCCGGGAAGCAGTAGAGCCACCGCTCGCCAGGCTCGGCCGAAGCGACCACCGGATGCTTGTTCACCCGGGCGTGCTTGCTGGCGTGGCGATTCGGAGAGGAATCACAGCAGAGGGTGGCGCCGCACGACTGGCACGTGCGCAGGTGGAGCCACTCGGAGCCGATCCGGACGCACTCCTCGCATTCGCGCTTCTTCGGCCCTTTGACTTCCTTGATCTCCTTGAGATGGGCGCACGCCTGGTCATCCACGGTGGCTACCTCCGTTCCAATTCCGCGCGATCCCACTTCGCGAGCCGCGCGCCTGCGTCGTAGGTGCTGTTCAGGAATGCGGCGAGCTCGGCGGCCGGGCTCGCGGCCCGGCGCACCGCTTCGTACGGGAGAACATAGATCGAGAGCGCCTTGTGGTAGAACGCTGCGGCCGGCGCGATGGGCGCCTCCTGGAACCCGGGAGGCTCGGGGGCGGTGTACGCGTAGAACGCGGCGTCCTGCTCCGGCCCGGTTCCCGGCCAGAATCCGTGGCTGATCACCTCGTGCGAGTACGCTTCGCGGGTCATCGAATCGGCCTCCGGCCGCTCGGGCGCGCGGCGCCCGGAGAAACGCGTCACCGCCAGATCGAAGCTGCCCCAGAAGAAATGCAACGGGCTGCACTTCCCGATGAAGCCGCAGCGGAAGCTGTCGAAGACGGGCTTCATGGCGAGGATGGCCCGCCAGAAGGCGTTCGCCCAGGCGGGATCATAGGAGCGATGGACCTGATCGGCGTCGAACCGGATGGGGTCTTGGATCTCGACCGGCTTGGGCCAGATCCGGACCGCGATGCCCATGTCGTGCAACGTGGCCATGGTCTCGCGATAGAAATCGGCCACGGTCTGCGGACGGAGCGGATTCATCTTCGCGCGGCCGTCCGAGCATTCGAACACGAGCTGATGGGCCACGAGATCGAACGTGATCGTGAAGGTTCCCCCGCCCGCCGTCATCGGCGGCGTCACCAGGCCGCGCGGGGTCAGATGAAACGCGATGTTCCAGTAGTGATTCGTGAGCGGCGTGAGCGCGAGGCAGACTTTCCCCACCACCTGCGTCCACATGTGAAGCGTGGCGCGCGTGTCGTTCCAGCTTTCGATCGGCAGGGCCGGCCAGGTTTCCGCGGCGACCGTCGTGGGCATGCCTTCCTCCGAACGCGATGGTGGAGTGGAATTGTCTTTTTCTAGCATACCACGCGGTCCCGTGAGGCTCTTATGGCCGGTCGGCCAGCTCCACGGCGGTATCGAGGTCTGCCGAGGCGCGGACGAACTCCCTCAGATCGATGAGGTAGATCGCTCGCGTTTCGCGGTACCATGCGCGGCGGGGTTGAAGCGAGACCGCCTGATCCAGGAGCTCGATCTGGCGGATCCGGCGCATCCCCGTCTCTTCGCCGCGCAGCGCGGCGTAGTACGCGCGCTCTGCATCGTCAGGGGCGCACGAGAGGAGCGGGGTCAGAAGCAACAGAGCGGCCACGATTCGAGCCATCGGCGCAGCGTGCGACATGTTCCGGGGACCATGAAATCAAACTCGAAGCCGGTGGCCATCCTGGGCGCCGGTAACATCGGCACCGCGATCGCGGACGGAATCGTCCAGGGGGGACGCGTGTCGCCCGCCGAGATCCTCCTCACGAGGCGGAAGAGCGATCTCCTCGCCCCGTTCGCGCAGCGCGGCTTTCCGGTCCTGAGCGACAACACGGAGGCGGTCCGGCGCGCCCGGCTCGTCCTGGTGGCGGTCGAGCCTCAGCAGATCGACGGGCTCCTGACGGAGATCGCGCCGCACCTCAAGCCCAAGACCCACACGCTCGTGTCGGTGGTCTCCGGCGTCACCATCGCCGAGATCAAGGCGAGGCTGCCCGCGGGCGTTCCCGTCGTCCGCGCCATGCCGAATACCGCCGTCGCGATCCGGGAATCCATGACGTGCCTGGCCGCCGAGCCATCGGATCGCGCGGCGATCGACGACGCGCAGCCCCTCTTCGAGGCGCTCGGCCCCACGCTGGTGCTGGACGAGGAGCAGATGATCGCGGCGACCGCCCTGGGCGCCTGCGGGATCGCGTTCTTCCTGCGGGCCATTCGCGCCGCGTCGCAGGGTGGGATCGAGATCGGCCTCCACACCGACGAGGCGCTCCTGATCGCGGCCCAGACGGCCCGCGGGGCCGCGTCGCTCCTTCTCACGAGGAAGCATCATCCCGAGGGAGAGATCGACCGGGTCACGACGCCGCGCGGCTGCACGATCGCCGGGCTGAATCGCATGGAGCACGAGGGATTCTCCTCGGCGATGATCCGCGGCATCGTGACGTCGGCCGAGAAGGCGGCGAAGCTCTACAAGAAGGAGTAGCCGTTCGTCGGAGTGTAATGCCTCCTTGACAGGAGGGCCCCTTTCTGATTTAATCCCAATCGCTTCCTGTCCCATCTCCCCGAATAAACCCCGCGCGGCACAATCCACGGTGGAGGTTCCCCATGCCCGACCCTACCCGGCGAATCGGTTTTCTCCCTCTCGTCGCCCTCCTCGTTCTGCTTCCGCTCCAGGTCTGCGTTTTCAGTCGGAGTGCCTCCGCTCAGACGAGCAGGAACATGCAGCTCCTGGCCCACATGAACCTGTATTCGCAATACATCGGGAGTTGGTCCTATGTGCATCCGGACGGAAGGGAATATGTGGCCGTAACGACGAGCGCGGGCACCTCGATCGTACGGCTGACGGATCCCTCGAACCCCGTCGAGGTCGGGTTCATTCCTGGCCCTGACAATGGGATCCGCGAGGTGGAGCCCTATCAGACCTACTTGTACGTTGTCTCCCGAGGCGCGAACCCATCGGGCATTCAGGTGATCAGCATGGCCGATCCGGATCATCCCGCGCTGGTCAACACCGTCTCGGCGATCACGGGCGCGGAAAATGTCACCGTCGACGCCGCCCGCGGGTACCTCTACACCACGGAAACCGACCCCTCGGCCATCAACAGGGGCATTCACATCTTCTCCCTGGCCGACCCGGCGAATCCGGTCCGGATCGGGATCTACGAGGCTTCCGACGTTCACGACATCACCGTCAAGGGAACGCGGGGATACGCCTGCTCGATTCCGGACGGAAAAGTCCACATCCTCGACCTCTCGAACCCCGCGATCCCTGTCGAGATCGCGAGCTTCACGAGCGCGCTCGCCTATACGCATAGCGCCTGGCCCACCGAGGACGATCAGTATCTGATCGTGACCGACGAATCCATTGGAGGGCCTTCCGGTGGTCTCAATGGAAGACCATCCGTCTATGACATCCGGAACCTGAGCCAGATAT
>DASQBE010000102.1:0-4069 GCA_035635355.1 Binatia bacterium
GGCTCCGGCGATGGGTACGGGGAGCCCGCGCGGTGCTCGGCACGCTCGCGCCGATCGCCCTGTCCCTCGCGGCCGCATCGCCCGCCCTGGGCTCGAACGATCGGGGCACCTTCTCCATCGTGGCCTTCGATTCCGTCACCCAGGAGCTGGGGGTGGCCGTGCAGTCCAAGTATTTCAGCGTGGGCACCGACGTCCCCTGGGCGGAAGCGGGCGTGGGCGCGGTCGCGACCCAGGCGCGCGTGGACCCGTCGTTCGGTCCCAAGGCCCTGGCGCTGCTCCGAACCGGGCTCTCGGCTTCCGAGGTCATGCGCGCGCTCGCGGCCACCGATTCCGTCTGGGACTCCCGCCAGCTCGGGATCGCGGACGCGCATGGGGGGATCGCCACCTGGACCGGCAGCAAGTGCCTCGACTGGCATGGCGGGGAGCAGGGGGCGGATTTCGCCTGCCAGGGGAACATCCTGGCCGGTCCCGCCGTGGTCGCCGGGATGGCGAAGGCGTACCGCGAGACGCGCGGGGAGATGGCCGAGCGCCTTCTGGCCGCGCTCGATGCCGCCCAGGCCGCCGGGGGGGACAAGCGGGGCATGCAATCCGCCGCCCTGCTCGTGGTGCGCCCCAGCGCCACGCGTCCCCAGTTCGCGCAGCGCTACATCGACCTCCGCGTGGAGGACCACAAGACCCCGATCAAGGAGCTGCGCCGCCTGCTCGAGATCCAGGAGGGTTTCCACGGCGCGGACAACCATTTCACCTACGCCGAGGAGTACGAAGCCGCGGGGCGGCAGGATCAGGCCTCGCGTGAGCGCGAGCGGGTCGCCGAGATTCTGCGCCGCGCTCTCTCGCGGAGCGAGCAGGACGCCTCGATGCTGAACGGGCTCGCGTGGGCCTGCGCGACGCACGACCTGTACCTGGGTGACGCGGTCAAGGCCGCCGAGCGCGCCGCGTCGATCGAGCCGCGGAACGTGGATGTCCTGGACACGCTGGCCGAGATCCACTTCCGGATGGGCAACACGACCAAGGCCATCGAGGTCGAATCGCGCGCGGCCACTATCGATCCGAAGAGCCAGTACTTGAAGGACCAGATCGAGCGCTTCCGACGGGCGAGCCGGGGGTAGGAACGCAGCCTTGATCCCTCGACCCAATCGAATCGCGCTCCTTCTGGCCGCCACGGCGCTCGCGTGCAGCGCCGCTCCCGCCCGCGCCACCTTCTCGATCGCGGCCTACGATTCCGTCACGCAAGAGCTGGGGGTGGCGGTCCAATCGCGTGCCTTCAGCGTCGGCATGGCGGTCCCCTGGGCCGAGGCGGGCGTGGGGGCGATCGCCACCCAGGCCGCGACCAACGAATCCTTTGGTCCGATGGGTCTCGCACTCCTCCGCTCCGGGAAGACGGCGCCCGAGGTGGTGCGCGCCCTGCTGGACGCGGATTCCGGGAGCGCGCACCGGCAGCTGGGCATCGTGGACGCGCGCGGCCGGAGCGACAACTTCACCGGCAAGCTCTGCTCCGACTGGGCCGGAGGCGTCCGGGGCCCCGGGTATTCGATCCAGGGGAACATCCTGGCGGGCGAGGCGGTGGTGAAGGGGATGGAGCGGGCCTTCCTGGACACGAAGGGGGAGCTGGCCGAGCGGCTGCTCGCGGCCCTCGTCGCGGGCCAGGCGGCCGGAGGCGACAAGCGCGGCATGGAATCGGCGGCGATCGTCGTCGTGCGGCCCAGCGAGCCGTATCCGGAATATCGCACCCGATACATCGATCTTCGCGTCGAAGACAGCAAGGATCCCATCCACGAGCTGATCCGGGTGTACCGGCTTCTGGAAGGGCAGCGCCTCGCGGAGGCCCACCTGCGATACGCCGAGCTCTACGAGAAGGCGGGAAAGAAGGACCTGGCGCAGCTGGAGCGGGAGCGGGTCGCCGAATCCCTGGGCCACGCGCTCGCCCGAAAAGACGTCGATGCCTCCACCCTGAACGGCCTCGCCTGGACCTGCGCCACGAACGGCGTGAATCTGGTCGAGGCGCTCCAGGCCGCCCAGCGCGCCGTGGCGCTCGAGCCCAAGAACACGGAGATACTCGACACGCTCGCGGAGGTCCACTACCGTAGCGGGAATGCGGCGAAAGCGGTCGAGGTGGAGACGCAGGCGCTCTCCTACGCTCCCAACGACCCGTACTTGAAAGATCAGATCGCCCGCTTCAAGAGCGGAGCCAAGTGAGCCCGGAGAACGTCATGTCCGAACGCAGGCCGGTCGCGCCCGAAGACCTCTTCCAGCTCCAATTCGTCGACGCCGTGGCGCTCTCGCCCGACGGCGGCCGCGTCCTCTACCAGGTTCGATCGATCGATCCGGAGAAGGACGGCTACGAATCGCACCTCTGGATCGTCTCGATGCAGGGGGGCGAGCCGCGGCGCCTCACCTTCGGCGAGCACAAGAACGGCGGCGCCGCGTGGCACCCGGACGGGAAGTCCATCGCGTTCGTCTCCGACCGGCGCGACAAGAAGGCCCAGATCTACCGCCTCTCCCTCGAGGGAGGGGAAGCGGAGCGACTGACCGATCTGGACGGCCAGATCGCGGGGCTCGCCTGGTCGCCGGATGGCGCGAAGATCTCGTTCACCCACCGCGCCAGCGACCCTCCCGGGACGGGACACCTCCCGGGCACGGCGGCGGAGAAGCGCGCGGTCGAGGCGAAGGCCGAGAAGAAGGACCGGAAGCCGCCGAGCTTCATGCACCTCACCCGCCTCCACTACAAGGAGGACGGGCAGGGCTTTCTTCCCAAGGCGCGGTTCCACGTGAGCCTCCTCGACGTCGCGACCGGGGACGTACGCCCGCTCACGAGCGGCGAGTGGGACCACGGCGCCGCCACGTGGTCGCCGGACGGGAAATGGCTCGTGTTCCAGGCCAATCGACTGCCCGACGCGGACCACCATGCGACCGTCATGGATCTTTGGCTCATTCCCTCCTCGGGAGGCGAGCCGAGGAATCTGACGCCGCAGCCGGGCCCCGCGTTCTCGCCCGCCTGGTCTCCGGACGGCTCCCAGATCGCCTTCCTGGGCAGCGATGCGGAAGCGGACGCCTGGGGCGTGAAGAACATCCACGTCTGGACGGTCCAGCCCCACGGTGGTCCCGCGCGCAACCTGACCCCCGATTTCGACAGGACCGCTCTGGATCTCATGGCCACGGACCTCCGCGACTTCCACGAGGCGGGATCGCCCCTCTGGTCGCCGGACGGATCCACGATCCACTACCTCGTGAGCGAAGAGGGCTCGACCCATCTCTACGCGATTCCCGCGAGCGGAGGCGTCCCGAAGCGCGTCACCTCGGGCGCTATGGCGCTCCTGGCCGCGGACGGCGTGAAGGGCGGCAAGGATCTGGCGGTGATCCGGTGCGGCCACACCGATGCCGGCACCGTCGCGCGGCTGGATCCCGCGACGGGGACGATCACGCCGCTGGCCCGCCCGACGGGGAAGCTCTTCGAGACGCTGGACGTCCAGGCGCCGGAGGAATTCTGGGTGGACATGCCCGAGGGGCACCGGGTGCAGTGCTGGATGCTCAAGCCGCCCGGGGCCGACCCGGCGAAGAAACATCCGATGATCCTCGAGATCCACGGCGGCCCGCGGGTCCAGTACGGCGCGTGCTTCTTCCATGAGTTCCAGGTCCTGGCGAGCGCCGGCTTCTACGTGCTCTTCTCCAACCCGCGCGGCGCGCAGGGATACGGCGAGACCTTCGCCCGCGCGATCGTGTTCGACTGGGGCGGACCCGACTACGACGATCTCATGCACGTCGTGGACGAGGCGCTCCGCCGCTACCCCGAGATCGATCCGGGGCTCCTCGGCGTCACCGGCGGCTCCTACGGCGGATACATGACGAACTGGATCGTGGGGCACACCGACCGCTTCCGGGCGGCGGCGACCCAGCGGAGCGTGGTGGATCTGAAGACGCTCCTCCTCGCGGGGGACTTCAGCGACGACGCCGTGCCCGAGTTCGGCGATCAGCCCTGGAGGGACTCGCCCGATTACCGGCGGATGTCCCCGATCACCTACGTGGAGAACATCCGGACCCCGCTCCTCATCCTGCACAGCCTGGAAGACCA
>DASQBE010000103.1:0-18783 GCA_035635355.1 Binatia bacterium
TGAGCGCGACTCCCTCGATGCCGCGCGGGTACCTCTGCGTGCTCCTGCACGCGCATCTTCCGTACGTTCGTCATCCGGAGTACGAGGACTCGCTGGAGGAGCGCTGGTTTCACGAGGCGCTGACCGAGACCTACCTCCCGCTCCTCCGGATGCTCGAGGACCGCGCCCGGCGCGGGAAACGAGGCCGGATCACGATCTCCCTCTCGCCGACCCTCCTGGCCATGCTCGAGAGCCCGCTCCTTCGCGAGCGCTACGCGTTCCGGATGGGTCGGCTGATCGAGCTCGCGGAGCGCGAAGTGGTCCGCACCCGTCAGGACGCGCGATTCCATCCGATCGCGCTTCACTACCGGGACCGGTTCCTCGAGACGTTGACGCAATTCAACGACCGGTACCGCCGCGATGTGACCGCGGCCTTCCGCGCCGTCTCCGACGCCGGCCAGGTCGAGCTCATCACGTGCGGCGCGACGCACGGCTACCTGCCGCTCATGAGCCTCGGCGCGCCCTCGTGGCGCGCGCAGATCGGAGCCGCGGCGCACGCGTTCGAGCGCGCCCTCGGGCATGCACCGCGCGGGATGTGGCTTCCGGAATGCGGGTACACCCCCGGCGTGGAGTCGGTGCTCGCCGAGTTCGGGATTCGATACTTCGCGGTGGACACGCACGGGATCCTGGACGCATGTCCGCGTCCCTGGCCCGGGACCTACGCTCCGTTCCGCACGCCGAGCGGCGTCCTGGCGCTCGGACGCGACGCGGATTCCTCCCGGCAGGTGTGGAGCGCCGCCGAGGGCTACCCGGGCGACCCGCACTACCGCGAGTACTATCGCGATCAGGGATTCGATCTTCCGCTCGCGGAGGTTCGGGAATTCCTTCCCTCGGGCGGAACCCGGACGCACCTGGGCCTCAAGTACCACCGGATCACCGACCGGAGGGGCACGCACCGCGAACCCTACGATCCGGTCCGGGCGCGCGCGCGGGCGCGGGAGCACGCCGCTCATTTCGTGCGCGAGCGCTCCGCGCAGGCGCGCGCCGCGTCGGAGCGGATCGGGCAGCCGGCGTTCCTTCTCGCGCCCTACGACGCGGAGCTGTTGGGGCACTGGTGGTACGAGGGGCCCGACTGGCTGGGCGACGTGCTGGACGAGGCCGAACGGGACCCGGACTTGGCGGCGACCGATCCGATGGAGGCCATGGCCGCGATCCCGCGCGTTCCCGAGGGACGGCTCCATCCCTCGAGCTGGGGAGAAGGGGGCTACTCCGCGGTCTGGCTCGATCCTTCGAACGACTGGATCTACCGCCACCTGAACCACGCCGCCGAGCGGATGCAGGCGCTCGCGCGCGGAAGGGAGCGCCTCGATCCGCTCCGGAAGCGCGCCCTGGCGCAAGCGGGGCGCGAGCTCTTGCTCGCGCAGGCCAGCGACTGGGCCTTCATCATGAAGACCGGGACGCTCGTGCCGTACGCGGTGCGCCGCACGGAGCTCCATCTGTCCCGGTTCGCCCGGCTGGCGGAGTCCCTCGGGTCGAGCACGGTGGACCCGGCGTTAGTGGCGGAGTGGGAGGAGGTTGACCCTGTTTTCCCGGATCTCGACCCGGGGCTTTTCGCTTGACAGCCCTTGCGAACGGAACGTAGGCTACGAATGCGTTCCCCCCTAAGGTCCGTGTGATCAAAGGAATATAGATGCCCCGGCGTTCGACGACTCGTGTAGGGATTCTTATTGCCGTCCTTCCCTGGCTCGCCATCTCTTGTGGAACCAAGATTGCTACACAGCCAAGTCCGTCCGATTCGGTCACCTCGGTCGCCGCGCCGGAGGAATTCCTAACCTCGGCGCAACAGGAGCATCGCGAGCTGCTCGTGGACGGCCGGCCCACGCCCATCGAATGGAACATCACCGCCCCGACGTATGTCGTCATGAGCGGAATCGGGGGGGGCGGCGATTTCATCCTCGGCGTCCACAGCCTCTGGTCGTATGACCGCTTCAACACGCAGCAAGCCATCTACTTTCTATTCGAATGGCCGGACCCCAGCGAGAGCCGGCTGGAGCACCCGATCATCAACGACTCGATCGACGTGTTCGACGACCATGGCAATCAGACGTTCCACTGCGCCACCAGCGACATTTTTACCCGCCCGACCTCGTGGCACCGATCCCCTCTCGAGGAAGATCAGGTCGTGGTGGAGATTTTTTCGAATTCCTCCGGGTCCTATCCCGCCGACAACTGGCGGTGGGGCGCCGGAACCACCGACCCGTGCTTCCCGACCTCGGTCGTGGAGTTTCAGGGGGCGAGCGAGGATACCGTGGGCTCCACCCAGCATCCCGTGGCCGGGTTCGCGGAAGACCGCTGGGATATGGGCGGCGGGCCCGTGGATGACCAGGGAAGGCTTACCTATCACGACAACTTCACCCAGTACTCGAACGGGGTGGTTCCGGACAGCGTCACCTCCAAGGGATCGCGCGATACCCGCTTGAACCGGGGCAAGCCGACCGCCTACGCCATCTGGCAATATGTCGCGAGGCCTCTCGATGTTTGCGATTCACTGGGGAATTGGCGCTTGAATCCCGTGCGGGTCGACGACAGCAGCGTCCGCGACAAGTCCTGGAACCCGGGGGACTACGTGCCCGGCGTTCTTCTCCGATTTCCCACGCTGAGCCAGACGGACGTTCTCGCGCGCGGAGCCTGGGGTTCCGGGAAGTGGAATCTCGAGATCCGCCGGAACCTCACGACCTACGACAAGCGCCTCGACACCACCCCAGACAAGACGGATCCGTCGAGATGGATTCCCTGGGACGACGATCTTCAGCTCCAACCGGGCCGCCGGTACATGATGCGTGTCACCGTCTATGACGCGTCCTCCACCCGCGGCAGCCGCTCGGCCATGCTCCCGCTCTACCTGAAACCGAGATGAGCCCGAACAGGATGCTCCGGCTCGGCGCGGCGCTCACGCTCGTGTCGACCCTGACCGGATGGCCGGGACCCGCCGTCGCGCAGGCGCAGATCTCGGAGGCGTGGGCCCGGGCCTCCACGATCGATGTCGACCAGAGAACCTTCTCGGCGCGGCTCGAGGGGATGGGGGGACTCCAGGCCTCCGTGGAGGAGTCCTCGAATCGGATCAACACGTACGGCTTTTCCGACAATCCCGCGGGCCTCCTCGCGGACCAGGATTCCTCGAGCATGGAGGAGTCTTCCCGGTACGATAAGTTCAACGACGCCTACTTCACCTCGCCGCACAGTGTGGTCCAGCGGCGGAGCGGATTGGTGGCGGCGTTCCGCCACGAGCAGGGCTGGGTGCTGGGAGTCGAGGGGATCTACGGCGGGATCAACGCCAGCCGGCACGCGGTGTACCCCTCGCCCGACAACGAGCGCTTTCTCCGCGATTTCGACATCCTGTATCCATCCTCGTTCGATCCGGCGATCAGCGACTACCACCTGGGCGCCAGCGTGACGGCCCCGCGCGTGGGGGTCACGTATGGGCGGAAGTTCCTGAAGAAGATCACGGTGGCCGGACGGGCCCGGTACCGGCACGAATCGGAATCGCGCATCGCGCCGAATCCCTACGAGCTGAACACCAGCTCGACCCAGCTGGCCCTCACGGGCGGAGCTCTGATGACGCCGCATGTGGGCCCGGCGGTCCTCACGGTCGCGCTCGCGGGAACCTGGGCTGGAAATCACGTCCGGGGGTTGAGCAGCGGCCCCTTCAACGACGACCATTACGACTGGAACCGGCCCGAGGTGGGTTACAACGCCCAGCTGGGGGTGCGGTACAAGGGATGGCTTCGGGGCATCGTCGACGGGCGGCATTATTCGAGCGACGGGGAGGAGATCGCGGAGGTGAACTGGGCCGCGCAGTACTTCCTGAACCCGCTCCCGATCAACATCGCCAATCCGTCCCTGAGCGTGTTCAAGATGAAGTGGTCCGCGCTCCTGAGCGGTCTGCGCCACAACGAGGTCGCGTCGCGATGGATGGTGGACGTGCCGCGCACGCCCGCGCATCTCGGGATCCAGTATCGTTATTACCGCGAGCTGGAGTGGGTCCGCCCCAACGACAGCGTCCTCCCGTCGGCCCTGCCGCTGGACGTGCGGCGGCTCGGATACCAGGCCCTGGGCGGCGTCTCGGTCGATCTACCCGAAGGGCGCGGCCTGGTGGGAACCGAGGTCGAGCTCTCGCGCGAGGGACGCGCCGATCACCTGGGCATCTTCCCGGACATCGCGGTCTCGGAGATGAACTACCATTTCGGCGCGGAGTACCGCGCCCTCTCCTCGCTCCCGCTCCGCGCGGGCGTGGTCTTGATCCGCCGCGACCCGGACCGGCGGGACGGCGTTCCACCCCTGAAGGGGATCCGCGTCACCGGCGGGGCCGGGTACTTCTGGCCGTTCCTCGGCACCCAGATCGACGCCTCGTACTCCCACGAGCACGTTCACTTCACGCCTGGAGACCCGAGCGAAGAGATCTCGCGCGGCGATCAGGCCGCGGTCGTGCTCCGCTACGCCTTCTGAGCCCACGCGTGGCGCGGGACGCATGAAGGATCTCGCCCGTCTCGCGCTGGACACCGCCGCATCGCGCGGCGCCTCGTACGCCGACGTCCGTGCCATCGAATTCACACGCGAAGACATCCAGGTCAAGAACGGCGAGGTGGGCGGTCTCGACCTGAGCGATTCCGCAGGCCTCGGCGTGCGGGTCCTCGTGGGGGGCGCCTGGGGCTTCTCGGCCACCGACGACCTCACCAAGGCCGGCGTGGAGCGCTGCGCCGCGGAAGCGGTGGCCATCGGCCGCGCGAGCGCGAGCCTGGCGCACGAGGACGTGCGGCTGGCGCCCGAGCCGGCCCACCGCGCGGTCTGGTCCTCGACCTGCGCCATCGATCCCTTCGGGGTTCCGCTGGAGCGGAAGCTCGACCTTCTCTTCCGCATCGACGCGGAGATGCGCGCGGTGCGCGGCGTCAAGAACGCCGAGTCCTTCCTCTCGTTCCAGCGGAGACGACAGTATTACCTGAGCACCGAGGGCTCCGACATCGAGCAGATCCTGACCCGTTCCGGCGGCGGGTTCTCCTCGACGGCGGTCTCCTCCGACGACGTGCAGCGGCGCAGCTTTCCCCAGGCCGAGGGATTCCATCAATCCCTGGGCTACGAGTTCATCGAGTCGATCCCGTTCGTCGAGAACGCGAGGCGCATCGCCGAGGAGTCCGTGGCGCTCCTGACCGCCCCGCAGTGCCCGCCCGGGGACCACGACATCATCCTCGAGGGATCGCAGCTCGCACTCCAGATCCACGAGTCCGTGGGCCATCCCACCGAGCTGGACCGCGTGCTCGGCATGGAGGCGAACTACGCGGGCACGAGCTTCCTCACGCTCGAGAAGAAAGGGAAGCTCGCGTTCGGCTCCACGATCGTGAACCTGGTCGCCGACGCCACGCTGCCGCACGGTCTCGCGACCTTCGGCTTCGACGACGACGGCGTCGAAGCCCAACGCTGGCCGATCGTGCGGGACGGGCTCTTCGAGGGGTACCTCACCTCGCGGGAGCTGGCGCACCACGTGGGGGACGGACGGAGCCGCGGGTGCGTCCGCTCCGACGGGTGGCACCACATCCCCATGATCCGGATGGTGAACCTGAGCCTCATGCCGGGAAGGGGCTCGCTGGACGATCTGCTCGCGGACTCCGACGGCGCGATCCTCATGGAGACGAATCGCAGCTGGAGCATCGACCAGCTCCGGTACAACTTCCAGTTCAAGACCGAGCTGGCGTGGGAGATCAAGAAAGGGAAGAGAGCCCGGCTCCTGAAAAACCCCACGTATCAAGGGATCACGACCCAGTTCTGGAACTCGTGCGACTTCGTGTGCGGCCCCGAGGAGTGGAAGCCCTGGGGCGTGACCAATTGCGGGAAGGGGCAGCCGGGCCAGGTGGCGGAGATCACCCACGGCGCCGCACCGGCCCGATTCCGCAAGGTGCGGGTCGGGGCGGGGTACGAGGGATGATGCGCCGGGAGGAAGCGAAGGCGCTCCTGGACCGGGTGGTCCTGGCCGCGCGCGGCCAGGAGGTCGAGGTCACGCTCGGCGGGGGCAGCGACGCGCTGACCCGTTTCGCGAACAACGAGATCACGCAGAACGTGTCGGAGCACCGCTACGTCCTCTCCGTCCGCATCCTGCAGGGTAAGAAGACCGGTCGGGCCACGGGGAACGACCTGAGCGAGACGGGCATCTCGAAGCTCATGGAGCGCGCCGCGAACGCGACGCGATTCTCCCCGGAGATCCAGGAGCTTCTTCCCCTGCCGGGCCCGCAGACCTACCGGGACGTGGACGCCTTCGACCACGAAACGGCGGAGCTGGGCGCCGACGCGCGCGCCCGCGAGGTGGGGAAGGCGGTCGCCCGATGCCGCGAGGCGGGTCTCGAGGCCGCCGGCATCTACGAAGTGCGCACAGGCACCATCGGCGACTACGGCGAGGTCGGCCCGTTCGCCATCGCGAACTCGCGGGGCCTCTTCGCCTACCACGCCGGGACCTCCGCGGAGTTCCTGGTGTCCGCTCTCGAGGGCACCGCCTCCGGATGGGCGGGCTTCGAATCCCACCGCGCGAACGGCGTGGATGGCGGCGCCCTCTCGGCCCGCGCCGTGGAGAAGGCGGTCCGCGCCCGCGAGCCCAAGTCCTGGGAGCCGGGGCGGTACACGGTCGTGCTGGAGCCCGCGGCCGTGGCGGATCTGATCCAGGACATGTCCTGGATCTCCTTCGGCGCGCTCCTGGTCCAGGAGGGGCGGAGCTTCCTCTCCGGCAAGATCGGGCAGAGGGTCATGGGAGAGAACATCACCCTGCGCGACGATCCTTATCATCCGCTGCATCGCGGCAGCCCGTTCGACGCCGAGGGCATGCCCACCCTCTCCACGACGATCATCGAGCGTGGACTCGCGCGGAGCGCGGTCTACGACCGCCAGACCGCCGCGAAGGAGGGTCGCGAGAGCACGGGGCATGGCCTCCCGGTCCCCAACACCTACGGGCCGATGGCCCGCCACCTGGTGCTGGAGGGGGGCGACGGGGGCGTGGACGACCTGATCCGCAAGGTGGACCGGGGGCTCCTGGTCACCCGGGTCTGGTATACGAACGTCGTGGACCCTATGAGCGTGACCCTGACGGGGATGACCCGGGACGGGCTGTTCGCCATCGAGAAGGGGAAGGTGACCCACGCCGTCCGGAATTTCCGCTTCAACCAGAGCGTGGTTCAGATGTTGAACCATGTGGAGGCCAAGTCCTCGGTGGAGAGCTCCGGGGGGGTGGTCTGCCCGGGCCTCCTGGTCCGGGATTTCCATATGTCCAGCGGGACGGAGTTCTAAAGATTTGGTGTAGGGTTCCGAAAAATATGTTTGCGGGGAAGGGTTTTTGCCCCCTATAATCCCGCTCGAGGCGGCGGAGATGCTTCCGAAGCCCGGATGAGCCAGTCCTCCCCCCCAGGATGGTCAACGCCAGTCCCCCCCCGCGTCATACCGCCGGCTGTGAGATGGATTTGACAGACCCAATCGCCCATGAACCAACGTCCACGAACCCGACAAACGGGCGTATTGCAATCAATTGCCTTGACGTCTGTCCCCGGAAGCCGCATAAAGATAGCCGGCTTTCGATGACACTTCTGATGCAGAAAGGAGCGACCCTACCTATGTCAGGCCAGCTCGGCCGTCGCGGGCCACTCACGGTCCTCGCATGGACCGTCGCGCTCCTCCTCGGCCTCCTATCCGTCCCTGCCCTCGTTACCCCGGCCCAAGCCGCCACCGGCGCCATCACGGGGATGGTCACCGATGAGAACGGCGATGGCGTTCCCTACGCGAACGTGTTCATCAAGGGGACCCAGCTCGGAGGGGCCGCCAACGCGGAGGGGAAGTTCACCATCATCAAGGTGCCCGTCGGAACGTACACGCTGACCGTGAAGAGCGTGGGTCACGCGCCGGTCGACAAGACCGTCGAGGTGAACGCGAACCTGACGGCCACCGTCAATTTCAAGCTGTCGGAGCAGGCCGTGAAGATGAAGACGGTCGACGTGACCGGCAACATCAAGATCGCCATCCGCAAGAAGGACAGCTCCACGAAACAGATCGTGACCAGCGAGGATCTCCGCTCGCTTCCGGTGGACAACTATAAGGAAGCGATCGGGCTCAAGGCCGGCGTCATCAGCCAGGGCGGCGAGCTCCACTTCCGCGGCGGCCGCGGGGACGAGGTCCTCACGATCGTGAACGGCATCGCGAGCCGCAATCCGCTCAAGGCCGAGGGCGTGGATCTGGGTCTTCTCGCGGTTTCCTCCAGCGAGCAGGTGCTCGGCGGGCTCGACGCGCAATACGGAAACGCGCTCTCCGGCGTGATCAACCTCACGACCCGGGAGGGTGGCGACAAGTTCGGTGGCGAGATCCGCTACTTCACCGACCGCTACGGCGAGGCGGACAAGTCCTTCAACAACTTCGAGCGGGTGAGCTCCGGATTCGGCGGGCCGTTCCTCTTTCCGAAGACGAATTACTTCATCTCCTTCGAGGGAACGTACACCGATACCTATTTGCGGAACGTCGGGACGCACCCGGAGCACCGGTTCCTGGACTTCATCCGCCTCGGGAACCGGCAATCCAACAGCGCGAAGCTATCCAGCAAGCTCACGTTCAAGGTGACGCCGAACGAGAAGCTCAACCTCGAGATCATCAAGAACCAGAGCCTGGACGGGGAATTCAACAACCGCTGGAATCGCGCCGGCTTCGTCCAGGTGCGCCAGGACTCGGCGGCTCCGACGGACGGCAACGTGCAGTCCCGGTACGGGGCCTGGTCTTACTTCCAGGTCGATTCCAGCTACGTTCCGGTGAACACGGCGCAGCATCTGCCGATCACCACCGAGGATTACCTCCAGACCGCCCTGACGTGGAAGCACACCCTGGGGGTCGGAACGATCTACAACATCCGGGCTTCGCGCCAGAGCTGGAATACGTCCCAGGACGTGCTGGACAAGCAGCCGTGGGAGTACCAGCAGACGCCCTTCAATTACTACGACGCGACGAACCGGCTGGACGGCCCCTACTACGTCACCAACGGCGACTTCCCGTTCTTCGAGAAGAAGCAGACCGTCACCTACACGCTGAACGGGGACTTCTCGAAGAAGCTTGGCTCGCACAACTTCATGACGGGCGCCGACATCAACTACAACGACTTCAGCTTCCTCAAGACGAACTTCCCGAACGTGCTGACGGGGATGGGTCTCTACGGGGCGGACCGCGACGAGTTCCGCGCCTTCAACCCGGAAGGAGCCATGTTCCTCCAGGATCGCTGGGAGTACGAGGGCATGGTGCTCAACGCCGGGATCCGCTACGACGAGTTCTCGGTGGGAAGCCAGATCTCCTCGGCCGACGTCATCAACCGCAACAAGACGCAGGTCAGCCCCCGGATCGGGATCGCCTATCCGATCTCGGACCGGGACGTGATGAGCTTCCACTACGGCCGGCTCTTCCAGGTTCCCGACCGGCAGTACATCTACGAGGGGCGTCTCTTCTCGGCCACCGCGCGCGGCAACGCGAACCTCGAGCCCCAGACCACGATCAGCTATCAGCTGGGCGTGCAGCACCTCTTCAGCAAGGACATCTACGGCCAGTTCGGCGTGTATTTCAAAGACATCTTCGGCCTCCTCACGACCGTGGACGAGCAGATCCCCGGATTCGCGATCACGATTCCCACCTATGTGAATTCGGATTATGCGTCCTCGCGCGGGGTGGAGGTGACCCTGATCAAGCGCTTCAGCCACGGGTTCTCGGGCGAGATCAACTACACCTACGGCAACGCCACGGGAACGGCTTCCGACCCGAACCGCGCGCTTCCGACGTCCGGAAACGTTCGCGACCAGTTCAAGCCGACCTCGGAGCAGCCGCTGGACTGGGACCAGAGACACAATATTTCCGCCACCCTGAGCCTCGGGAACGAGAAGGACTGGCGCACGTCCTTCGTCTATCAGTTCGGCTCCGGGTTCCCCTTCACCCCGCACGAGCGTGAGGAGCGGCGCCAGAACCCCGAGCTGACCAACTCCAGGAGATTGCCTTCGGTCTCGACCCTTTCGATGCAGGGCGAGCGGTTCTTCCGGGCGTGGGGCCAGAGCCTGACCCTGTACGTGCAGGGAACCAATCTGCTGGACGCCACGAACATCAGCGACCTCGAGCCGACGATCTGGCCCGAAGCTCCCCTCAACCCTCAGTCCTACAACATCTACTACACCGAGACCGGGCGGGCCGGGGGCGCGTTCCTGACCCAGGACCAGAACGGTGATGGCAAGGAAGACTGGTTCCCCGTCCACGACCCGCGCGTGTTCCAGCAAGGGCGCACGATTCGGGCCGGCCTCGGGGTGCAGTTCTAGTGTCGCCGGCGGCACGCCGGCCGGTCCAAAACGCAGCCGGGGCTGAACGCCGTACAAGGGGGACGATCGGATGAGCACGTGGAGCCGGACAGCGGTCACCTCGACAGTGTTCGCCCTCTGGGCGGGGGTGTGCGCGTTCCACCAGCTTCCCCAAGATCAGCAGGTCATTCCGGGCCGGCCCCGCTTTCACGGGACCTTTCGAAACGACGGGAAATTCGTTCACAACGTCGGCCGGCTCCAGCTTCAGATCACGAACTTCGGCGAGACCGGAAACCAGAACAACCCGTCGGTGACCACCGTGCCTTCGGCCGAGTGGCCGCCGGGCTCGGGGAACGACTACCTCTACGCCGCGGGGCTCTGGGTGGGGGCGCTGGACGCGAGCGGCATTCCGCACGTCACCACGGCCACCTACGAGCGTGAGTTTCTGCCCGACTTCGCGCCCACCAATGTCTGCGTCAATCTTCCGCTCGATCAAGTGGCCGACGTGCGGGAGGCGTACGAAGGCATCCCGGGCGGGAACCGGGTCATCTCCTCGAGCGTGAACCCCGACGACGACGGCGACGGCAGGATCAACGAGGACTTCCTGAACGGAATCGACGACGACGGCGACGGTCTCTGCGACGAGGACTACGCCGCCATCGGACAGCAGATGTTCGCCTCCGAGTACAACGACTACCAGCCTCAGACCCGGCAGCAGTTTCCCGAGCACGTTCCGCTGGGGATCAAGGTGCAGCAGACGTCCTATGCCTGGGCGACCCCGGGGCAGAACGACTTCGTGGGGATGGACTACAAGATCATCAACAACAGCGGCCGGTCGCTTCGAAACGTCTATGTCGCGATCTTCGCCGACATGGATATCGGGAACCGGTCCATCCGCGGGTACTTCACCGACGACGAAGCGGCGCTCATCGATACGACGGTGTCGTATGTGGGATCCAGCGGCGATTTCGTCAACCGGCGCATCCAGATGGGGTACATGTGGGACAACCCCGACGATCCCGCCAAGGTCTCGGATGCCAAGGGTGGGGACGTTCCCGGGTACTTCGGGTGCATGTTCTTGAATCACACGACCGACCCGAGCGGCGCCAACGCCCCGAAGCGCGTGGGCATCACGGCGTTCAAGTTCTTCTCGGGATCCGCCTCGTTCGCGGCAGGAGGCGACCCCGAGAACGACGCGCAGCGCTATATTCTGATGTCCGACCCGGCCTTGAACCCGGATAACGTCGGGCAGATCCAGTCGCAGCGTCCGCTGGATTACCGGTTCATCATGGCGACGGGTCCCTTCCGATCCATCCTTCCGGATTCCTCGCTCACGGTCTCGGTCGCGTGGGTCATGGGTCTGGGCCGCGGCCCCTCGCAGGCGGGCGGCACCCTGATCGACAACGCGATCAACGCGCAGCAGGTGTTCGACGGGCTGTACACGGACTACGACGGCAACGCGCTCACCGGCACGTGCGGCAAGGAGACCCTCCTTCCGCCGGCCGCCGATCCCCGGGGCTACACCTATGCCATTCCGGAGTCCTCTCTTTGCCGGCTCCGGTTCCACTCGGACCTCTCGGGCACCCAGTTCGCGGACGTCACCCCCTGGGATCCGAATACGCCCTGCGACCTTCAACAGGATGGAAAGTTCGTGTGCCAGGACGTCCTGGGCGGGACGCTGCAGAACAACGGCGCGCACTGCGCCAGCCAGGACACCACGAACATCCAGGTCACCAATAACCCCCTTCCGCCGGTCTACGTGGACCAGGACTGCGACGTGAACACGGGCCAGGGAGGCCGCGAGCGCCTGGTGAACTGGGTGGCTGCGGCGCCTTTGCCCGCGCCATTCTACGGGGGACAAAACGGGAAGGGAGAGGTCGGGGATTACCTGAGCTCCTACAAGTCGCGACAGGACTCGGTCCGGGTCTCCGCCTGGTACTTCCCTGGAGACCACAAGGTCACGCTCAAATGGAACGACTTCGCGGAACAGGTGCGGGACGCGCAGCGGGGGAACCTCAAGGAATTCATCGGTTATCGAATCTATCGCGCCTCGGGGTGGAACCGGCCCCTGGGAACCAACGCGCCCTCCCGAGACCTCTGGTCGCTGCTGGGCGAATGGCGCGTCGACCCCAAAGGCACGCCCGCGCACCCCTTGTCGGAGCTGGTCGACCCTTCGATGCCGATCGTGAACATCAGCCCCATTCTGGTCCGGTGGGACCCCAACTTGCGAAGAGTGCGAAACGACACCAGCTACACCCAGATCGACACGCTCTTCGCGGTCGGTAGGTACAGCTTCGTCGACACGCACGTTCTGAACGGATTCCCCTACTTCTATTCCATCGTGCCGGTCTCGGTGATTCCCGGAGAAACCTCGGGAAGCGATGTCGTCTTGCTGGGGAACCCGAGCGCCAACAACGCCCAGGTGGTCTACCCGCGAGGCGACTCGCAGAACACCCAGAAAAACGTCTTCGTCGTGCCGAATCCCTACAAGGGAGGCGCGCAATGGGACCTCGTGCCCCGAGAGGAGGATCCCTCGGGCACCAAGGTCACCTTCATGAACCTGCCGCGTACGAAGGGGACGGTGCACATCTACACGATCGCGGGAGATCTCGTGAAGGACCTTCCCTTCGATGGGCGTCCCCCCGGTGACCTCCAGTACGGTCGAGATCCGGTGACCGGCGGAGCCGGCTCGGTTCCCTGGAACCTGATCTCGAGAAACGGTCAGAAGATCGTAAGCGGCATCTATCTCTATTCTGTCGACACCGAGCTGGGCAAGCAGGTCGGCAGATTCGTCATCATCCGTTGAAAACGGCCGGCGGGACCCAACCGACCCTGGGAGAAACGAGGAGGCATTCCGTGATACGTGCGCTGATCGTCGCCGCCTGCCTGCTGCTTCCGCTCACGGCGGATGGCGCCGCGATATTCGAGAAGGTCGGAACCCTGGGGGGCCAGTCGCTGAAAATCGGCGTCGGGGCCCGAGCGGCCGCCATGGGTGACGCCTATGTGGCGATCGCCGACGACGCGACCGCGGTGTACTGGAACCCGGCCGGCATCGCGCGGCTCTCGGGGCAATCCGTGACCGTGAACCACACGGCCTGGCCCGCGGACATCATGTTCGACCAAGCGGCCTACGTCTTCAACATCAAGTGGATTCCCGGAATGCTCGGAGTCAACGTCCGGGCTCTGACCATGAGCCGCGACCTGGTCCGCACCACCTACCTGCCCGATGGAACGGGGGACACGTTCGATGCCGGCGAGTGGGCGTACGGAATCTCGTACGCGAGGTCGCTCACCGACAAGTTCTCGGCGGGTATCACCGCGAATTATGTCCAGACCGGGCTGGCCGACGTGAAGGGGAAGTCCACCACCTTCGACTTCGGCACGCTCTACGATATCGGCGTCATGGGCGCGAAGATCGGAATGTCGATCCAGAACATCGGGAGCGACATGACGTTCCTGAATGAGAAGGTGAAGATGCCGACCTTCTTCCGCGTCGGGGGCTCGCTCAATGTGCTCCAGAGCGGCGACAGCCGGCTCATCACCTCGGCCGAATTCACCCATCCGTCCGACAACTCCGAGAAGGTGAACTGGGGCGCGGAATACGCGTTCCACGATTACCTGTTTCTCCGCGGCGGGTACAAGTTCAACTACGACACCGAGGGATTGACGGCGGGCCTGGGTGTGAAGTTCCCGCTGACGCTGAGCAAGGCGTCCGTGGCGCGCCTGGATTACGCCTACCAGGATCTCAAGCTGCTCACCGCGGCTCACCGGATATCGGTGAACGTGAGCTTCTAGGAGCCCCCGCGCCGTGAGGCGCCACCCACGTCGCGCGCTTCGGCTCCTGCTCCAGGCTCTGGCCTGCGCCCTCCTCGCTGCGCCGGCGGGCGCGACCATCGGCGTCCCCACCCCCGGGGAGCCCGATGCCTCCGTGGGGGATATTCGGTACCACGCCAGCGCGGTCGCGTATCGCCACGATGGCGGCGACGCGCGCGCCGAATTCTTCATCCGCATTCCTTACCGCGAAATCAAATTCCTCCCCGCCACGGATCATTTCGAGGCGAGACTTCGCATCACGGTCGAGCTCCTCGCGAAGGGTGGCCGGCGCGCCGGGTATCAGCAGCGCGAGGCGAAGCTGCAATCCACCGTGGCCGAGGCGACCCTCGACTCCCTCCTGGGAGAGGTCTACACGGTGGGTCTCGTGGCTCACCGGGGGAAATACCGTTTCAAGGTGACCGTCGAGGACATGAACGTCGCCCGCCGGGGCCTCGTCTATCAGATGAAGGACAAGAAGCGGGAAGGGGTGGTCCAAGGCGACCTGGACATGTCGGACTGGCTCTTCCAGAACCCCGCCCTGAGCGGGATCGAGTTCGCGTGGGACGTGAAGGAACGGACCCCGGAGACCCCGTTTGCGAAGGGAGGTCTCGAGGTGCAGCCGCATCCCAGCGCCTACTACGGGTACTACAAGGATATGGTCTCGGCCTATTACGAGATCTACGATCTCCCGCCGCCGCCCGAGGGCCGATCCTATCGGGTCCGGACCATGATTTTTGGGTCGGACGCCGACACGGTTCTCGAGTCGCTGGACTCGCTCCACGTCACGGAGGGGACCGCGTGGCCCCACCCTCTCCACGCCGACGTCTCGTCGCTCGCGGCGGGCCACTACCGTCTTAGGATCGACCTCCTGGATCCGTTGGAAGGGAAGGCCATTGCCACCAGCCAGGCCGGGTTCGATGTGCTCTGGGACGCAGCGTCATGGCTTCCCGACGCGTCGGAGCTGTATGACATCACGGCGCAGACCCTCCTGACCCAGGAGGAGGCCTACAACTTCCGGCAGCTATCGAGGGGCGAGAAGGAGGCGAAGCTCGTCAGCCTCTGGCGCGCGATCGACCCCACGCCCGATACCGCCGAGAACGAGCTCCAACGCGAGTTCCAGAACCGCATCGCGTACGCCAACGCGCACTACACCGTGTTCGACAAGGGGATGTTCAGCGACCGCGGCCGGATCTGGATCCAGTTCGGGGAGCCCGACGAGGTCCAGATCGAGCGGCTTCCGGTTTCAGAAAAGACGCTGGGCATCGTCGTGGATGGACAGATTCCCAAGGCCTCGAAGGATCTCCTCACCAATCCGGATACGGGCGTGGTCGACACGCGCCCCTACGAGATCTGGACCTACCACCTGCGCGGGCACGAGATGATTCCCCGGCACCGCATGAACGAGATGAGCGCGGGGATGAAGTTCGTCTTCGTGGACGAGCAGGGGTACGGCGACTACACGCTGCGCTATTCCTCGGTCAGCGGGGTCCGGTAGGAGTCGCTCCGTCCGGGCCGCCCCTCCCGATTGTCGTTGACAGAGCCGGCCCCTCCGACCTAACATCGCTGCCCCTAAGTTACCCATCGACATAGGTTTGTCTCGATGTGCCCGGAGGTCGGACGATGCGGATCGGCTTGCTCACCGGCGGTGGTGATTGCCCCGGGTTGAACGCGGTCATCCGCGCGGTCGTTCATCGGACCGTGAAGGGGCATGGCGGCACGGTCGTGGGTTTCCGTCATGGCTGGCGGGGTGTACTCCAATCCGAGGTCGAGGAGCTCGATCTCAAGAAGGTATCGGGCATCCTCCCGCGGGGCGGCACGATCCTGGGCACGTCGCGAACGAATCCCTACAAGGAGCCCGGGGGAGAGGCCAGGATCCGCCAGGAGCTGAAGGAGCGTGGCGTCGAAGTCCTGATCGCGGTGGGAGGCGAGGACACGCTGGGCGTGGCCGCGAAGCTGCACGAGTCCGGCGTCCACCTGGTGGGAGTGCCCAAGACGATCGACAACGACGTGAACGGAACCGACTACACGTTCGGCTTCGACACGGCGCTGTCCATCGCGACGGAGGCCATCGACCGGTTGCACACCACCGCCGAATCGCACGACCGGGTCATGGTGGTGGAGGTGATGGGGCGCCACGCGGGATGGATCGCCCTCGAGGCGGGCGTGGCCGGCGGCGCCGACATGATCCTGATCCCGGAGTACCCGGCCTCGATCGACGAGGTGTGCGCCGCGGTGCGCCACCGTCACGAGCAAGGGAAGAATTTCAGTATCATCGTCGTGGCGGAAGGCGCCCGGCTTCGCGACGATGGGGGACCGGTCCAGGTCCAGAGCGAGCGCAAGGACGAGTTCGGGCACGTCCGGCTGGGCGGGATCGGCGCGACGCTGGCGGCGCGGATCGAGGAGCGAACCGGGTACGAGAGCCGAACCAGCGTCCTGGGCCACATCCAGCGCGGCGGCACGCCCACCGCGTTCGACCGGTTCCTGGCGTCCCGATTCGGGGTCGCCGCGGTGGACCTGGCGCATCGGGGCGGGTTCGGCCGCATGGTCGCGTTGCGTGGCGTGAGCATCGTGGACGCGCCCCTCCGTGAAGCGCTCGGCTCACTCAAGACCGTGAACGAGAAGTTCTACGAGCTGGCCAAGGTGTTCTTTTCGTAAGGGGGATCGCGTGCGCGTTGGGATCAACGGGTTCGGCAGGATCGGAAGGCTGGTGCTCCGGGCGGCGCTCAAGCGGGACGAGGACATCGAGTTCGCCGCGGTGAACGACATCACCGACGCGGCGACGCTGGCCCATCTGCTGACCTACGACTCGGTGCACGGCCCCTGGCCCGAGCGGTTCACCGTCCGGGACTCGAGCCTGTGCGTGGGCAAGCACGCGGTCCGTGTACTCTCCGAGGCGAATCCGGCGAACCTCCCCTGGAAGGACCTGGGCGTCGACGTCGTCCTGGAGTGCACGGGCAAGTTCACCGATCGGGACAAGGCGGCGGTCCACTTGGCCGCGGGCGCGAAGCGGGTCCTGGTCTCCGCGCCCTCGAAGGGAGCGGACGCGACCTTCGTGCTCGGCGTGAACGAGAGCACGTACGATCCCGAGAAGCACCACGTGGTCTCCATCGCCTCCTGCACCACGAACTGCCTCGCGCCGGTGCTCGCGGTCCTGGACCGGACGTTCGGCGTCGAGCGCGGGCTCATGACGACCGTCCATGCCTACACCAGCGACCAGCGGCTTCACGACGCGCCCCACAAGGATCTCCGCCGCGCGCGCTCGGCCGCGGTCTCCCTGATCCCGACCAGCACCGGCGCGGCGAAGGCGATCGGCCTCGTGATCCCCTCCCTGCAGGGGAAGCTCGACGGCATCGCCGTGCGCGTGCCGATCGCCGACGGCTCCTTGGTCGACGTCACCTTCGCGACCGCGAAGCCGGTCAGCGTGGCTTCGATCAACGCCGCCATGAAGGAAGCGGCGGAGGGTCCGATGCGGGGGATCCTCCAGTACAACCAGGATCCGATCGTCTCGCAGGACATCGTGGGGAACCCGCATTCGGCGGTGTTCGACGCGCCGCTCACCATGGTCTCCGGGGACCGGCTCGCGAAGGTGTTCGCCTGGTACGACAACGAATGGGGCTTCTCGAACCGCATGGTGGACACGCTCCTCCTCCTGGGACGGGGGCGTCGGTAACCGCCATGCCCTTCCGCACGCTCCGGACGCTCGAGCCCGCGGGAAAGCGCGTCTTCGTGCGCGTCGACTTCAACGTTCCGCTCACGGCGGACGGCCGGGTGGCGGATGACACGCGGATCGTCTCGTCCCTCCCGACGCTCCGGTATCTGATCGAGAAGGGAGCGCGGCTGGTGGTCGCGTCCCACCTGGGCCGCCCCAAGGGAACGCGGGACCGGAAGCAGAGCCTCGCCCCGGTGCGGGAGCGCCTCGAGCGCTGCCTCCGGAGACCGGTCCAATTCTCGGAAGCGCTCGTCGGTCCCGAGGCCGAGCGGCTCTCCGCGGGGCTCCGGGACGGCGACGTCCTCCTGCTCGAGAATCTCAGGTTCGATCCCCGCGAGGAGGCGAACGACCCGGGGTTCAGCGGCGAGCTGGCGCGCCTCGCGGAGCAGTACGTGAACGACGCCTTCGGCGCGGCCCACCGCGCCCACGCCTCGACCGTCGGGATCACCGCGTTTCTCACCGACAGCGCGGCGGGCTTTCTCCTGGAGCGCGAGCTCCACGCCTTAGGGAAGCTCCTCCAGGGACCGGAGCGGCCGTTCGCGGCCATCCTGGGCGGGGCCAAGATCTCCGGGAAGATCGACGTGCTCCGGAATCTCCTGCCGCGGGTCGACCGGCTCATCGTCGGCGGAGGCATGATGTTCACGTTCCTCCGCGCGAAAGGCCTCGAGACGGGCCGGTCGCTCGTCGAGGAGGACAAGGTGGACCTGGCCCGCGAGCTCCTCGCCCGCCCGGACGCGCCGCAAAAGCTCCTCCTTCCGCGCGACTGTGTGGTGGCCGCCGATGTCAGCGGCGCCGATTCGGGGCGCGCGGTCCCGGTGGATCGCATCGCGCCGGGGCTCGTCGGCGTGGACATCGGGCCCGGTTCGATCGAGGCGATCCGCGCGACCCTGGCGGAGGCCCGCACCGTATTCTGGAACGGACCCATGGGAGTCTTCGAGATTCCGG
>DASQBE010000104.1:0-3200 GCA_035635355.1 Binatia bacterium
TCCGCGACCTCACGAAGCACCGTGCCCGAGGAATCCGCGAAGCTCACGACCACAGGCGACTGGGTGACATGCATCAGGTCGGGAAGCCGCACCGGGCGACGCGCATCGCCCGCGACTCGTTGATTCCCGAGTTCTGTTGCAGAGGTGTGGCATGGGTGTGGCAAACTGATGCAAGTGACCGGGCGCCATTGGCTCCTCATCGGCCTGATGACCCTGGCCCTGGCATTGCGGATCTGGGGCGTCGCGGACCGGCTCCCGGATCCAACGCTCGGGCTCAACCCCATCATCGGGGACACGTCCGTCGATGAGGGGGACCGACGGGCAATGCTCTATGCGTGGGAGATGTGGGAGGGGGGGACGCGACCCCTCGACCTGAATCCACGCACCGGCGACTGGCCCGGTCTTCCCTTCTACGTGACCCTCGGCCTTCAGTTCCTGTACCGCACGTACGACTCGGTGGCGCACGGATCCACGACCGCGCAGGAGTTCGCGCGACACGTCGCGAGCGACCCGTCGCCCATGTTCCTGTTCGCGCGCCTCTTCAATGTCCTCATCGGAGTCCTGACCATCTTCCTGACGTACCTCCTGGGATCTCGGCTCGGCGGGAGGCAGGTGGGGTTGATGGCCGCCGCCTTTCTGACGCTCAATCCATTTCACATCCTGATATCGCAGCGCGTCGCCGATCCCAACCTGCTCGCGCTCGTGTTCGTGCTGCTGGCGAGCCTCCAGCTGGTCGGCGGGCGTGAGGAGCATCGCGTTCGCGCGTCGCCGATCGCGGGCGCGATGATCGGCCTCGCGGGCGCGTGCAAATACGTCCCGCTGGCCTTGACCGTCCTCCTGGCGCTCGCGTGCGTCGACCGCACGAAAGGCGCGGTTCGTGTGCGCTGGGGTCCGCTCGCGACGGGGCTTCTGGCCTCCCTGCTCGCCTTCGCGCTCGCGTCGCCCTTCACTATCCTCGACTGGAGCGCCAAGGCTCGGGATCTTCACTTGCAGCAAGGACGGCTGCTGGGCGAGTGGGTGGGGCTGTCCGAGTCCAGCGTCTCGCTCCCCACCTATCTGGTCCGAACGCTTCCGCACATGCTGGGCTGGCCCGTCTATCTGCTCTCGGTCGCGGGTTCGCTCCTGCTCCTGGCGCGCCCCCGGTCGCGGGGGTGGATCGTGGCGCTCACGCCCGCGGTGCTGCTCCTCCCGACCGGTCTCCTCGCGCTGGCGCAGGAGCGCTTCATGGCGCCGGTGGTCGGATCCCTCATGGTCGCGGCGGCCTTTGCCGTCGTCCAGGCCGCATCCTGGCTGACGCGGCGCTTCCAGACGAGCTCCGCCGCGGCCTCGCGCGCGGTGACCGCGGCGACCCTCATGCTCCCGCTCGCCGTCTCGTTCGCCTGGGCCGCGCCCGAGTATCTGCGAACGCGCCAGGCGCTCCGCCGGCCGGACACCCGACATCTCGCGCATCTATGGATCGAGACCTCGATTCCCCGGTCCGAGCCGATCGCGCTGGACCTCTACGGCCCCGAATTCAACGCCGAGGAGGAGGGAAGGCTCTCGCTCGTGTGGCCGTTCCTGGCCACGCAGGCGGAGTACGTGCGGGGGGCTTACCATGCCGAGTGGCTCGATGGGCTTCACGACTACGTCACGTCCGAGGAGATCGGCGGCCGATTCGAGGCCTCCGCGGATCGCTACCCCGCCGAGGCCGCGTTCCATCGCTGGATCCGGTCGCACGGCCGACTCACATGGTCGACGGACTCGGTGATTGCCTCAGGGCCCAAGATCGAGGTCTGGGCATTGCCGGAGCGAATCAGCGATCCGGAGCGACGCGGCCGGTTGTGGGACGAGGTTCGCCGGCAGCCGATGTACGAGCTGCGGATCGCGCACTGGTGCCGCGACATGGCGATGGTGTTCCTGAGAGAAGACCAATACCCCCGGGCCGTGGAGTGGGCCGAGCGCGGGCTGACCGTCCGGGACCGCTCCTTCCGGAGAGATCTCTTCGAGACGCTCTCCCTCGCTCAGGTCCGGCTGGGGAGATCATCGGAGGCGGTCACGGCCGCGCGCGAGGGGTTGACCGCGTTTCCGGAATCCCCTCTCCTTCACCTGGATTGCGGCATGGCGCTGGAGGCTCTATCCCGTAAAGAGGAGGCGATCACAGAATATCGCGCCGCCCTGAGGCAGAGCCCCACCCCAGGCGCGGCGCAGTTGATCCGGGCTCTCCTCGCCAGGCTCGAGGGGGGCCGGCCGGCCCCGTGACGCTACTTCTTGCCGTTCTCCAGCTCGCGGCGGCGCTTTTGAAAGTCCTGCTGAATGTCCTTTCTCTCTTCGGCGTAGCGCGCGCGAACCTTTTCGATCTCATCCTTCTCCCGATCGGCGAGCGAGGCCAGCTTGGACGCCTCATCGTCCATGAGCGCCTTGAGTCCGGGGGATTCTCCCTCCTCCACGAGCGCCTTGCGTTGAGCCTGGAGCGCGCTCAAGTCGGTCTCGAACTTCTCGCGGAGGGACTTGACCTGCGCTTCCAGCGGTTCCGCCTGCGACTGGTACTGCTCGCGAAGCGCCTTGATCTTCTCGTCGATGGCCTTGATCTGCGCTTCTCGGGGATCATTCGCCGAGGACTTCCCCGCCGGGGCCGCGACGGCCGGCGTTCCGACGGGATTGGCCATGGTCTTCATGCTGCCGCTCGCGAGGAGGGCCAGCGCCACCACCATGGCAGAGACGGCGGGCGCATCACGGGTGATCGCGGTTTTCATTGAGTTTCCTCCTTCGCCAAGATTCGTCTCCGGTGCCAGTGCCCCCTTTCCGTAGTTACGGGACTCGGTGCGCCTTGTGTCGAAGGAAAAGACGCCCTTGGCGTAGCCGGGGAGTCCGAGTAAGAATCTTCGCGCGCCCCGCGGGGCGCCCTGTAGGACAACTCATGAAAGGAAAGGGGTATCCGCCATGGCTGTCGCAAGGGTCACCGAGATCACGGCCTCGTCCGCCAAGAGCTTCGAGGACGCCACCCGGATCGGTATCGAGCGCGCGAACAAGACGCTGGAGAACGTGAAGGGGGCATGGATCCAGGAGCAGAAGCTGAAGATCGACAAGGGAAAGATCGTGGAGTACCGCGTGAACATGAAGATCACCTTCATCTTGAAGGACTAGCGGCGGCGTGCGAAGGCCCCGTCGGCCCCGGCCGTCGGGGCCGCGCGCGATCGCGTAAGTGATCGCCCGAAGCCCGC
>DASQBE010000105.1:0-2746 GCA_035635355.1 Binatia bacterium
CTCGGGATCCGTCGAGGCGAACACGGTATAGAAATCCGCGATGCCCGCGTTGGAGATCAGGGTCTTCGTCCCGTTCAGCCGGTAGCTGTCCCCGTCCCGCCGGGCCGTGGTTCGTAGGGAGGCCACGTCCGAGCCCGCCTCGGGCTCGGTCATCGCGAACGCCGCCATCGCCCGACCGCCGATCGCGTCCTCCACCCAACGCTCGCGCATCGGGGTGTTCTCGGAGAGAAGAATCGGAAGGGTCCCCAGTCCCTGGAGCGCGAAGACCGCGTCGGCGAGGGGCGAAGCCGCGCCCAGCGCTTCGCGTACGAGGCACGCGCCCCGCCCGTCTTGATCCCGGATCGGGTCGAACGAGCCCGCGGAACCCAGGATCGCGAGGAGCGTGCGCGCTTCGATTCGCGCGGCGGCATCGTCGCGCGGCTCGGGGCGAGGGGCCAGGTCGCGCGCGGCGAACGCGCCGGCCGAGGCCGCGCGCGCGACGTGGCGGTCCTCGAGGAACGCGCGCACCGGCGTTACGTCGGGAATCATCATCAGCGGAACTTGGGCTCGCGCTTCCCGCGGAAGGCCTCGTAGGCCTCGCGGAAATTGGGGTGCTCCATGAGCCGGGCCTGGACCCTCGACTCGTGCTCCAGCGCCTTGTCGAAGTCCATGGAGTACTCCGCCTCGAGCGCCTGCTTGGTCACCGCGATCGCCTCGCTGGGTCCGCTCGCCAGGCGCGCGGCCAGCTCCGTCGCCTCCGCGAGCACGCGCTCGGGTGCCACCACGCGCTGGTAGAGGCCGATCTCGTGGGCGCGACGCGCGTCGATGAAGTCGCCCGTCATGAGGAGCTCCGTGGCCTGGCCCAGGCCCACGAGACGTGGCAGGAGCCAGGAGGCGCCCATGTCCGCGCCGGAGAGCCCGACCCGGACGAACAGAAAGGCGATCTTCGCCGATTCCGAGGCGACGCGGATGTCGCAAGCCGAGGCGATCACGGCGCCGGCGCCCGCCACCGTGCCGTTCAGCGCCGCGATCACGGGCCTCCGGCAGCGCCTGAGGTTCCGGATCAGGTCGCAGGTCATGTCGGTGAACCGGCGCAGGCCCGCGGCGTCGTGGGAGAAGAGGGCGCCGATGATGTCCTCCACGTCGCCGCCGGAGCAGAAGGCGCGCCCCGCGCCGGTGAGCACCACGGCGCGCACCCCCGCCTCGGTGTCGAGCGCGCGGAAGGCGTCGCGCAGCTCCTCGTACACCTGGAACGTGAGCGCGTTCAGCCGCTCCGGGCGATTCAGCGTGAGGGTCGCGACCCCGCTCGCGGTGTCCAGGGCGTAGAGGAAGGAGCGCGGGGCCAGGGCCATGGCTACCGGGCGCCGCCCAGAACGGCGGTGGCCTCGATCTCGACGACGGCGCCTCGGTCCACGAGCCCGCTCACCTCGATCAGGGCCACGGCCGGATAATGCTTCCCCAGCCGCTCGCGCCACGCCTCCCCCAGGGCGCTCCGGCTCGCGCGGTAGGCCGCGAGATCCGTGACGTAGATGGTCAGTCGCGCGAGGTCGTCGGGCGCGCCGCCCGCCTCGCGGAGAACGGCGAGCACCTTGTCGAGGGCGCGCGCGAATTGCGCCGCGAAGCCGGGGGCCGGGCCCTGCGCGTCCTCTTCCCAGCCTGCCTGCCCCGCGATGAAGAGGAGACGCCCCTCCTTCGGGGCGAGGAGACCGTTGTTCCAGCCCCTCGGCGCGCCGAGGGCCTCGGGGTTCACGATCTCGAACTTCATCCCGCCCGCACCCCGCCGGATTTCAGCACGATGGATTGGCCCGTCAGCTCGTTTCCGCCGGCGCAGAGGTCGATCACCGCGGCGGCCACCTCCTCCGGGCTCACCAGCCGATCCTGGCCCGCGGAGGCGAGCACGGCGGCGAGCGCCTCCTCGCGCGGAAGATCCGCCCGCGCCACCACGTTCGCGAGCGTGCGCTCCGTCATGGGCGTATCCACGTAGCCCGGACACACGGCGTTCAGCGTGACCCCGGTTCCCGCGAACTCCAGCGCGACCGAGCGCGTGAAGCCCAGGACCGCGTGCTTCGCCGCGCAGTAGTGCGCCACGTACTTCGCGCCCTCGAGCCCCGCGACGGAGGCCACGTTCACGATCCTTCCCCAGCCGCGTCCCGCCATCTCCGGCGCGAACTCGCGCGTGCAGAGGAAAGTCCCGGTGGCGTTCACGTCCATCATCCGCTCCCAGTCCGCGAGGGCGATCTTTCGGAGAGGGGACGAGGCCGAGTCCCCCGCGTTGTTGATCAGGACGTCCACCGACCCGAGAATGCGGCGCGCCTCCCGGCCCAGATCCAGCACGCTGGCCTCGTCGGTCACGTCGCACGCCACAGCCCAGGCCTGGGCGCCCTGCTGGCGCAGCCCGGAGGCGACCTCCTCGATTTCGCGCGTGGTCCGCGCGGCCACCACCACCCGTGCGCCTTCCGCCGCAAGGGCGCGCGCCACGGCGGCCCCGATGCCGCGCCCGCCGCCCGTCACGACCGCGCCGCGTCCGGCCAGGGTGGTCCGGCTCACTTGGCCGCCCCAGGCTGAAGCGCCAGGGACACCGCGTCCGCGAGGATCGCGCCCAGGGTCTCGATCGAAGCGCGTCCCTCTTCCGCCGAAGCGTCCGCGGGCCATCCGAAATAGGCGCGCTTCCCGCCCGCCTCCTCGAAGGAGGTGGCGCCCGAGCGGATGGCCCGGGAGAGGGACTCCGGGTGGGGCGGAAGGCCTTTCCGCACCGGCTCGCGCACGA
>DASQBE010000106.1:0-3248 GCA_035635355.1 Binatia bacterium
CCCTGGCCCAGGTCACGACGTGAGGGGTCGGGGAGAGGATCGGAGCGCGGCCCGCGCCATCGCGATGCGGCGGTGAAAAAACGGACCCGTGACCCAACATCTCGACGCGGCCCCGTCGCAGGAGGATCGGACACAGCTCGCCGCGATCGAAGAAATCACCGAGCACCAGCCTCCCGACGCTGTAGAGGCCCGGGAGCCAGGGAATCAGCTTGGTCGCTCCGCTTGCGACCCCGGGGAAGACCTCATAATCCCCGAGGTCTTCCGTCAGGTCCTCGAGCTGTCGGGGAGAGACCTCCTGCAAACAAACGACGTCAGGACGTCCGGACCGTATCGTCCCGGAGACGGCCGGCCGCCGCCGCGCCCACGGCGCCGCGAGATTGCGCACGGACTCGTGGAGGACGTTGAACGTCATCACCCGAACGGCGTGATCCATGACCAGAGTCTGCCATGGATTCTCGAAATGTGGTGCCCCTTCGCGCCTTTCGTTGGGACTACACTCCCCAGGAAGACGTCCTACGCTGGAAGGGGGATCCGATGCGACTGATTCCAGGAATGGTGGCGATGCTCGCGTGCGTCGGCCTCGGGATCCTGAACGTCCAGGGGTACCTTCGGCACCTGGATACCGGGGATCAGGCCGGCTTTGCTCTGGGCACGTTCTTCCTCGTCGGCTGGCTCCTCCCGGGCACCGCAGTCGCGCTCCTGATCGGGGCCATCGGGTTCCCACATTCCGAAACACCACGCGAGGCCGGGATCCCCCGAGGGATCGCCGCGGCCGCGTTGATCGCGGGCGCGGTCTTCTTCCTCGCGTACGGGGTGTGGATGACCCTGACGTTCGGGCCCTCGCGTCATTCGGGGGCTCAGTCGCTGGAGGGCGTCGCCACCATCGCGACCATCTTCGCCTTTTCGGTCAACGTGCTCGCCTGTGTGCTCGCGCTTCGACCCAAGACCGCGTCGACGGGCGACGGGAAGCGCCCGTGGTTGTCGGGGCTGACGCTCGCGATCTCCGCGGTGGTGGTTTTCGAGCTGATCGGTCTCCTGTCGAGCGGCGTGTTGGCTCAGGCGCTGCCGATCTACCTGCCCCTCATCCTCGGCCCCACCCTGCTCTGGTTCGCGGCACTCCTCTGGAGCGCATGGGCGCTCTCGAAGAGACTACCTCAGCACGGATAGCTTGCTGATCGAGGACTCACCGTTCTGCTCCACCCGGACGAAGTAGATCCCGGAAGGCACCCGGCGCCCGCCATCGTCGAACCCGTTCCATCGAACCCGGTACGTCCCCGCGGCCGCTGGCTCCTGGGATAACACCCGGATGAGCTGGCCGGAGACCGAGAAGATTCGAACCGAGACCGTCCCGCCGCCGCCCACCGAGTAGGAGATCGTGGTTTCCGGATTGAGCGGATTCGGGGAGGCGGTGGCCGCGATGGTGGCTGGACCCTGCTTCACCATATCGATCGCTCCGCGGATGGGGACCCCATCGGAGAGCGTCTTGGCGGTTATGAGGAGCGTGAGCGTCGTTCCGTTCGGGACATGCGCGAGCAGGGCGCGAATATCGCTCGTCCTGAATGTGAAATCGAGATCGCGGAACATGTCCGCGTCCAGATCTCCGACCCTGAGACGTTTGTCGTCGATCTTGATCTCGGACACCGTGCCCGCGTGGAGGAACGTCGTGCTCATCCGGATGGTGCTCGGATCGACGTCCGTCACGGAGCGCAAGAGCATCCAGAGCCCGAATTGCTGCTCGCCATTCCCGGTGGTTTTAATCACGTTCGACTTGGTCAGGCTCTGCACGATCCTGGCCTCGATGAAGTCGAGAATCTCGGCTGCCGTGAACGCCGTGTTCTGGAGATGCAGCACATCGGAGTCGGTGACCGTCAGGCCCACGACGTAGACGTTTGGACGGTCGTACGTGTGGAGGGGCAGCGGGCCCGTGGCGCTTGTTCCGTCCCCGAGATCCCATGAGTAGGTCAACGTCTGGCCCGCGTCCGGATCGCTCGAGGCCGTGCCGTCGAGCTGAAGCGGCAGGTTCGTGAATCCGTGGTAGGGCCCGCCCGCGTTCGCCACCGGCGGGCTATTGCGCGAGCGGACCTGCAGCGTGAAGGGGCCGGGGGTCGTGGCGACGCCGTCCGTCACGCTGATGGTGACCGCGTAGCTCCCCGCATCGACGGGGTCCGGCGTCCAGGCGAAGGCCCCGTTCGTGTGATCGAAGGAGGCGCCGACGGGAAGCGGCGGCGTGCTCGCCAGCGACCAGTCCATGGCATCGCCTTCGGGATCGACCGCGCTCGCGGTCAAGCTGAATGGGACGAACGCATCCGCGAGATACGAGGCGAGGAGCGGGGGCGTGAACTGCGGCGCGTTATTCGCCGTCCCCAGCGCCAGAATCACGTACGGACCATTCGCCGCGTCGCTCTGGACCGAGAAGTTGTCGGTGACCGGGCCGCTCCCGGTCGATGTCCAGCTCACGGTCAGGAGGCCGGTGCCCCCAGGGGTGATGGTGCCTGGGATTGTTGCGGAGAAGCCGCTGCCCGGGTTGGATTCGACCGCTCCCGAGACATGGAGATCCGCGTCGCCTGTGTTCGAGACGGTGAAATCGAAACTTCCGCCCGAGGCGCCGACGTTCACCCTGCCGAAATTGTGTGACCCCGGCGCAATGCTGATGATCGGACCGCTGACCGCCACGGCGCGCGCGGCGGCCTGGGCGGACACGTACCCCGCGGCCTCCTGCGCCTGGCCGGCGGCGCTCGCGATGCCCGGCACCAGCGCGAGGATTGGAAGGATGAGGAGAATGGCCTCTAGCTGGGGTCTGCGGAACATGGGCTTGCCCTCCCGAGTTGCAATGGCGATGCGGGGTTGTCGATTTCGCTGCAGGGAGATAGCCGGGGAGAATGCGAACGTGAACCGGGTCCGGAGCACGATGACCTCCATATGCGTCGAGTCGTCTCGCGGGGAGAATTGAAATGTACTACTCGGCGGGTCGGCGCGCCAGCGCTGGATTATTGGGTCGGGGCGGGCTACGAGTTGCCGCCGAAGCCCGCGCGGCGTAAGGTGTCCGCGAGCCACCCCACTTGGACGCCGGCCACGCACCAGGAGCCCGTACCATGTTACGGAATGCCACGTTCCTGTCGCTCGCGCTCGGCGTCGGCCTGCTGGGCGCCTACCCCCACCCTTCGCAAGCTCGAGAAGACAAGACCCCAGTGCTCACGTTCGAGGCCACGGGCATCCCCCCGCTCAGCGCGTGGAGCGGCCGGCCCCAG
>DASQBE010000107.1:0-11517 GCA_035635355.1 Binatia bacterium
CTCGTGGTACCAGACCCAGGCCTCGGGATTGATCGGCTCCCCCACCGAGCCCAGGAGCCGAAGCGAGGTGAGCTTGTGCTTCTTGGGCCACTCCGCGCCCCATTTCATGAACGCGCGGATCGCGGTCGGCGCGGTGTAGAAGACCGTCACCGCCAGCTCCTCGCAGATCTGCCAGAAGCGGTCCTTGTCGGGCCAGTCGGGGGAGCCCTCGTACATCACGACCGTCGCGCCGTTCGCCAGCGGGCCGTACACCACGTAGGAATGGCCCGTGACCCATCCGATGTCGGCGGTGCACCAGAAGACGTCTTCTTCCTTGAGGTCGAAGACCCATTTCGTCGTGGCGTAGACCCCGGTCAGGTATCCGCCCGTGGTGTGGACGATCCCCTTGGGCTTCCCGGTCGTGCCCGAGGTGTAGAGGGTGAAGAGCATGTCCTCGGCGTCCATCGGCTCAGGCCAGCAGTGGTCCGGGACGCCGTCCATGAGCCGATGCCACCAGTGATCCCGGCCCTCGGTCATGTGGATCTGGAAGTCGCCGCGCTTCACCACCACGACGTGCTGGATGGAGGGCGTGCCCTTCAGCGCTTCGTCCGCGTCGTGCTTGAGCGGCACGATCTGCCCGCGGCGCCAGCCGCCGTCGGCGGTGATGAGGACTTTCGCCTTCGCGTCGTTGATGCGGTCGCGGAGCGCCTCCGCGCTGAACCCGCCGAACACCACGCTGTGGACCGCGCCGATCCGCGCGCAGGCGAGCATCGCGACCGGAAGCTCGGGGACCATCGGCATGTAGATCGCGATCCGGTCCCCCTTCGCGACGCCCAGCTTCCGGAGCGCGTTCGCGAACTTGTTCACCTCGCGATAGAGGTCCCAGTAGGTCAGCGTGCGGCGATCCCCGGGCTCGCCGACCCAGATCAGCGCGGCCTTGTTCCGGCGCGCGCCGCGGATGTGGCGGTCGAGGCAGTTGTACGAGACGTTGAGCTTCCCGCCCAGGAACCACTTCGCGTCCGGGGCCTTCCACTCGAGGACGCGATCCCAGGCCACGAACCAGTCCAACTCCGAGGCGACCTTGGCCCAGAACCCCTCGAAGTCGGAGGCGGCCTGCGCGTAGATCGAATCGTCCCGGACCACGGCTTTGTCGCGAAAATCGCTGGAGGGAACGTAGGTGCGCTTCTCCTCGAGAAGCGCGTCGATGGCGGCCCTGGAGGGTGGAGGAACCGGGGGATTCTTGGGGCTCATGCGCGCGGAGTATACGGACCGGCGCTCCCTCAGGAAACGGCCTTTTCCTCCGGTCGTGGATAGCAGGCGAACACGAGGCGGTATGCATCCGGCGCGGACTCCCTCGTCGCGAGCGTGGGCGAGCCCACGGCTCCGTACTTCTTCGCGATGGATTGGATCGCATTCTGGAGGTCGCTCAGGAACGCCGTGCGATCGGCCGATTTCGCGAGACGCACTTGCGCCGTGAACCCCAGGGAGGGAGTCTCATCCCTCTTGGTCTCCGCGAGACGGCCCACGTCGGCTTGGAGGTCTTCCACGAGCGAAAGCAAGAAGCCGAGGCTCATATGATCGCGGGCGCGCCGCACGCCCCCGATCCGGCCGACGAGCTTCGGCGAGAGCCAGTAGGAGCGAGCGGTGGCGCGGTAATACGCCTCGGGGATCCCGTGCACCCGGCGCTCCTCCACCCTCTCGATGGCGCCCGCGGCCTCGAGGACCTTCACGTGGTAGTAGATCTTCTGGGACGTCTCTCCGAGGGCCGCGGCGAGCTGGGCGCACGTCCTGGGCTCGTCCGCCCGCCGGAGAAGCTCCAGGCGGAGTGGATTCAGGACGGCGCTTGCCTCCTCCGTAGTTTCTACGAGCATCACGTCACGCATTCGTAACCTCCCCGATATACAAATTTATTTTAGCATACCATTTAATTTGTACAAAAGATCGAAAATGGGCCTTGAAATGCTCCGGAAACCGCATCCGCATGCTCTTTTCTTCATCTATAGATTGAGGTATAATCTCACTGTGCCCCAACATCTTGTGTTTTTTCTTGACGCTTCCGTTACACCCTACGCTATGGTGCGCGCCTGGTTCCTGAGGGAGCCGCCGACCGAATCGGGGGGTCGGGCCGGAGGGGCCGCGCGAGCGGCATTGGGGCGAAGAGCCAAGGAGAGGGGCACGAAATGGACATGGAGCGGGGGGGCAGCGGGATCGCAACAATGGAAGGCACGGGTATGAGCGTCCAGGGCAAGCCGGAGTTCGGAGTGGAGAAGAAGGGCGGGCTCCGCTTTCCCCGGGTGTTCACCCGCGCGGGTTCAAACCCATTCGACGAGGTCGAGTGGGACCTGAGAACCGCCGTGATCTCGAACGAGACCGGCCAGATGGTGTTCGAGCAGCGGGACGTGGAGTTCCCCAAGTTCTGGTCGCAGATGGCGACCAACGTCGTCGCGTCCAAGTACTTTCGCGGCCAGATCGGGACCCCCGAGCGGGAGCGGTCGGTCAAGCAGCTCATCGGGCGTGTGGTCCACACCATCGCGGGCTGGGGACGGAAGCAGGGCTACTTCGCCTCCGATATGGACGCCCAGAGCTTCTCCGACGAGCTGACCTACCTGCTCCTCCACCAGAAGGCCTCCTTCAACAGCCCGGTGTGGTTCAACTGCGGCGTGGAAGCCAAGCCCCAGTGCTCGGCCTGCTTCATCAACTCGGTCGGCGACACGATGGAGGGGATCCTGAACCTCGCGAAGACCGAGGGGCTCCTCTTCAAGTGGGGGTCGGGGACGGGCACCAACTTCTCCTCGCTCCGCTCCTCGAAGGAGCACATCCAGGGCGGCGGCACCGCCTCCGGACCGGTCTCCTTCATGAAGGGGTTCGACGCCTTCGCGGGGGTCATCAAGTCCGGCGGCCGCACGCGCCGCGCCGCGAAGATGGTGATTCTCAACGTCGATCACCCCGATATCGTCGAATACATCAAGTGCAAGGCCGAGGAAGAGAAGAAGGCCTGGACGCTGATCGACGCGGGCTACAACCCCTCGCTCAACGGTCCGGCCTATGCCTCGATCTTCTTCCAGAACTCCAACAATTCCGTCCGCGTGTCCGATGAATACATGAAGGCGCTCGAGAACGACGGCTCCTGGTCCACGAAGGCGGTGGTGACCGGCGATGTGGTCGAGACGCTCAAAGCGCGCGATCTGATGAACATGATCGCCGACGCGGCGCACCAGTGCGGCGACCCGGGGATCCAGTTCGACACCACGGTGAACGACTGGCACACCTGCCCGAACACGGCGCGGATCAACGCGTCGAATCCGTGCAGCGAGTACATGTTCCTGGATGATTCGGCGTGCAATCTCTCCTCGCTCAATCTCATGAAGTTCGTGCGCGAGGACAAGACCTTCGACCACGACGCCTACAAGCACGGCGTGGAGACCATGATCCTGGCGCAGGAGATCATCGTCGACAACGCGTCCTACCCCACGCCGATGATCGAGCGGAACAGCCACGACTATCGCCCGCTGGGCCTGGGCTACGCCAACCTGGGCGCGCTCCTCATGTCCTGGGGCGTCCCGTACGACAGCGCGGAGGGCCGCTCGGTCGCGGCCTACCTGACCGCCCTCATGCACGGCCATGCCTACGCCACCAGCGCGCGCATCGCGGCGGTGACGGGGCCGTTCCCCGGATTCCAGAAGAACCGCGAGCCGATGCTGCGCGTGATCCAGAAGCACCGCTCGCACATCGACCGCATCGACACCCGGAATCTGCCGCTCGACCTGCGCGACGGGATGGATGTGGTGCGCACCACGTGGGACGAGTGCTACACGCTGGGCGCCGAGTACGGCTACCGGAACTCCCAGGTCACCGTGATCGCGCCCACGGGCACGATCGCCTTCATGATGGATTGCGACACGACCGGCATCGAGCCCGACATCGCGCTCGTGAAGTACAAGAAGCTCTCCGGCGGCGGCATGCTCAAGATCGTGAACAACACGGTGCCCGAGGCGCTTCGGCGTCTCGGCTACGGGGAGGAGGCGGTGGATCGCATCGTCAAGTACGTGGATGAGCACGAGACGATCGAAGGGGCACCCGGGCTCAAGGAGGAGCACCTCCCCGTCTTTGATTGCGCCTTCAAGCCGAAGAACGGGACCCGGACCATCCAGCCGATGGGCCACATCCGGATGATGGAGGCGGTGCAGCCCTTCATCTCGGGCGCCATCTCGAAGACGGTGAACATGCCGGAGAACGCGACGCCACAGGACATCTCCGAGGCCTACGTGGCCGCGTGGAAGGCCGGGCTCAAGGCGATCGCGATCTACCGCGACGGATCCAAGCGGAGCCAGCCGCTCTCGACCGGGAAAGAGGACCGCGGGGCCACGACGCCCGCGGTCGCCAAGCCCCGGCGGCGCCGGCTGCCCGACGAGCGGAAGTCGATCACGCACAAGTTCTCGGTCGGCGGACACGACGGGTATCTCACGGTCGGGATGTACGAGGACGGAACGCCCGGCGAGATCTTCATCGTGATGGCCAAGGCCGGGAGCACGCTCTCCGGCGTGATGGACTCGTTCGCGACCGCGGTCTCGCTGGGGCTCCAGCACGGCGTGCCGCTCCATCTCTTCGTGAACAAGTTCAGCCACGTGCGCTTCGAGCCGCACGGATTCACCAAGAACGCCGACATCCCGATCGCGAAATCGATCGTGGATTACATCTTCCGCTGGCTCGGGATCAAGTTCCTGGAGTACGCGCCCGCGTCGGTGGCCCACGAGGTCGCGAAGGAAGATCCGCTCGAGGCGGACGGTGTCCATCCGGTCGCCGATTCGCAGCTCTCGCTCATCAACGGTGGGACGAACGGCCACGCGCAGGACGAGGATGACCGCACCTTCGTCTCGCAGGCCGACGCGCCTCCCTGCAGCGACTGCGGGGCGATCATGGTTCGCCGCGGCGCGTGCTACAGCTGCATCAATTGCGGCGCCACGAGCGGGTGCGCGTAGAGCGGGGGCACCCCGAACGCGGAAGGCTGATTAATTAGTCGCGAGACATTTTTACGCCTTCCCGCAGTCAATGCGGGAAGGCGGTTCCATTTCGGGCAGAAGTGCGGTTGGGGCGGGCGGTCACTATTCCGTGAGCCGCCCTCCCCACTCAACATGCCCTGGGGCATGTCCTACCCAGGGAAAATCTGCGGGGGCGGCTTCCGAGCGGGATCCGTCCCCGTGGCTTGGCCGGGGCGCTGCTGAGGTGGCCCGGGCTCCGGATCGGGCGCGAGCGCCGGATGCGGGATCCGAGGCTTCGCGGGCTGCTGCGGCTCGGGGTCCGGGGCCAGCGCGGGATGCGGCATCCTGGGCGGCATGGGACGCGGTGACTCCGGGGTCCCCATGCCCGCCGTGCCCGCCGGCGGCGGAGTGGGCGCGGTACCCTCGGGCGCGCGCCTCACGTGCTCGACCGGGCGCGGGTGCGTGACCCGCATGGGCATCGGTCGCGTGAAATACTCCCGCAGCATTACGACTCCGACCCCGAGCATCCAGAGCTGGAGCGGGAGGCCCACGCCATAGCGCATCGCGGGCCACTGCATGGGCTGGCTCGCGGCCCCGGTGGCGGTGGTGCTCCAGAAATCCATGATGTAGACGAGCGCGCCCACCAGCGAGATCAGGGCGCCTCCCCATCCGAGCCAGATGGGCACCAGGTCGCGCTTCGCCGCGGCGACCCCCGCGGTGAACACGGCCGCGAAGAAGAGCAGCGCGCCGGCGTAGAGCGCCCCCAGCTTCCAGAACCAGACGGTGGCGAAGAGCATCGTCGCTCCCCCCGCGTCCACGCCGTAGAGGTTGGCGAAGAAGTGATAGGTGTAGAGCTCGGCGGTGAGGAAGGTGACCCAGATTCCCCCGCCCAGGAGCGCGCAGGCGGAGACGATCGAGGCCGACCCCGAGGAGCCCTTCAGATGGAGCAGGAACGCCAGCGCGCAGAACGCGATGGCCGCGAACGCGAACCCGACCGCCATGATCGCGTGGACCTGCATCCAGGCCTCGCCCTTGGCGCTCGTGATGGCCTGGAGCACCTGCCCGGTGTTGTTCACGTCGGGGAAGATGGGTTGAACGAGGATCGTGGTCCCCAATAGCACCGCGGCGATCACGAACGTGAATCCCGCGGTCCGCTCGACGGAGTGAATCCGTTCTTCCATCACGTCGGCCATTTCAGGCCTCCCTTCCTGCTAGCTCGGTCACGAAGCCACGCCTCAGTGTGTGGCGGGCGGCAAGGCCGGCGGCGTCTTCGGCGCGTCCCAGGCCGGCGGGGCCGGGAGCGTGAAGTAGGATCCCTTGACCGGGGCGCCCGGCGGGATGATGTCCGGCACCTGGTGCATGACCGGCATCAGCGTCTTCAAGTACTTGGCGATCGCCATCGCGTCCTCATCCGTGAGCGCGGCGAAATCAGGCCATGGCATCGGCGGCAGAAGGATTCTCCCGTCGGGCCGCTTCCCGGTGCGGATGGCGGCCACGATGTCGCTGTCGCTCCAGGCGCCGATTCCGGTCTGGGGCTCGGGGGTGATGTTGCGCGGGTAGCTCACGCCCCACGGGCCCTTCCAGGCCAGCTCGCTCCCCGAGAGCGTCCGGGAGGTGTCGGGGGTGCCGTAGAAATATCCAGGGGTGTGGCAGTCATTGCACCCCGTGATCGTGACCAGGTACTTCCCGCGGGCGACCTGATCGGCCTCGGACACGGGCGGCGGGAGGGTCTCCTTCTTGACGCAGGAGACGAGGGCGAGCGAAGCAGTGAGCAGGAACGGGACGACCCGCGCCGCCGAGGAAATCCGCCGCATGATCCGATCTCCTTCTTCGAGAGAACGAGGAGCGACCCATCCGCAGAGACCGGCGCACGATACAGGAGCCTCCGTGCCCCGCGCAAGGGGCCACCCTGCCCCCGCGTTGACCCTCTCCGGCCGGCGTGCTACGGTCCGGTTTCGTGACGCCAGCGCTCGAGACCCGTTGGTTCGACCCCACCCGCCTGAACATCCTCGTCGGCGTTCTCCTCTTCACCGCGTTCCTCGTCATCAACCTGTTCCGCGCGCGAGGTCGAAGGGAGCTCTACGTCCGCCCGATCGCCGGACTCAAGGCGCTCGACGAGGCGATCGGACGCGCCACCGAGATGGGCCGCTCCGTGCTCTACGTCCCGGGCCTGAGCGACATGACCGAGGTGGGCACCTTCGCCGCCATCACCATCCTCTACCGCCTCGCGCAGCGCGTGGCGGAGATGGGCTGCGACATCGACGTGCCCTGCTACGACCCCGTCGTGATGACGGTCCTCGACGGGGCCGTGCGCGAGGCCTACTCCAAGGTGGGAAAGCCCGACGCCTTCCGGCCCGGCTGCGTGCACTACGTGAGCGCCCAGCAGATGGCGTACGTCGCCGCCGTGAACGGCTACATGCTGCGCGAGCGGCCCGCGGCGAACATCTACATGGGCTCCTTCTACGCCGAATCGCTGCTCCTGGCCGAGACCGGCGCCATGACGGGCGCGATCCAGATCGCCGGAACCGACAAGGTGACCCAGCTCCCCTTCTTCGTCTGCGCGTGCGACTACACGCTGCTGGGCGAGGAGCTCTTCGCGGCCAGCGCCTATCTGGGCAAGGAGCCCATCCAGCTCGCCACGATCATCGCCCAGGACTGGGCGAAGGCGCTGGCGGCCGCGGCCGTCGTGACGGCCCTGGCCCTCGCGGCGCTGGGACACAACGCCCTCATGGCGTGGCTCGGGGCCGCGTGACCCCGGACACGGGGCGCTGATGCGACGGGGACCGCTCCTCGTCACGTTTCTCTCCGGAGCAGCCATGGCCGCGCTCTACTTCATCCCGCATTACCAGGCGCAGGCAGCCAATTCCAAGCTGGTCCAGTGGACCCTCATCGTCTACGCCTTCGCCCTCATCCTGGGCTCGATCTCGCTCTGGAGCAGCCACGCGCGAAAGGTTCAGAACCGCGCCGAGGGATGGGGATTCAGCCTGGTGACGCTCACCTCCCTGGCGGCCATCACGCTCCTCGGCATCTGGAAGGGCGTGGGGGAAGGAACGCCGGTCGGGATCATCTACGACAACATCAATTCCCCGCTCGCCTCGACCATGTTCGCGCTCCTGGCCTTCGTCATCGCTTCCGCTGCCTTCCGCGCCTTCCGCGCCCGGAGCGTGGAGGCGACCCTGCTCCTGATCACCGCGATCGTGATGATGGTCGGCCGCGTCTCGATCGGCCCCTTGATCTCGCCCCATCTGCCGGCGATCACCGAATGGCTGCTCGACGTCCCGAACCTCGCGGCCAAGCGGGCCATCGCGCTGGGCGTGGGCCTGGGGGCGGTCTCCACCGCGCTCAAGATCATTCTCGGGATCGAGCAGAGCTACCTGGGGAGATCCTGAGCGATGACCTGGGTGCGACGTCTTCTCGCGATCGACCGGCGGATCATCTTCCTCCTGGTCGCGGCCGGGGTCATCCTGCCGCTCCTTCACCCGCTGAACCTCCCGGTCACCGTCACGCCGCGCGTGAAGGCCGCGTACGAGGCGATCGACGCCCTGCCCTCCGGCTCGAAGGTCCTGATCTCGATGGACTTCGAGCCCGACATCATGGCCGAGCTCATGCCGATGTCGGTGGCCGTCCTGCGCCACTGCTTCCGGAAGCACCTGCAAGTGATCGCCATGACGCTCTACCCGGCGGGCACCGGGCTGGGCGAGCGAGCGCTCCTCCAGGCGGCGAAGGCGGAGGGTGCGACCAAGAACAAGGACTACGTGTGGCTGGGCTACAAGTCGGGCTTCCAGGCGGTGATGATTGGGATCGGCGAGAATCTCAGGGGGATGTACCCGGTCGACTTCTACGGGACGCCCCTCGACGACATCCCCATGATGCGCGGGGTGAACTCCTACCGTGAGATGGCGATGATGGTGAACCTGAGCGGCTCCTCGGCGACGGATTACTGGATCCAGTTCGCCCAGGGGCGCTTTCACGAGCCGCTGGTGGTGGGATGCACGGCGGTCATGGCGACCGACTACTATCCTTATCTCTCCTCGAGGCAGATCCTGGGCCTGATCGGTGGGATGAAGGGCGCCGCCGAATACGAGGCCCTGATCGACACCATCGGCGAGGCGAGGCGCGGCATGGACGCGCAGAGCCTCGTGCACCTGATCGTGGTGGCCCTGGTGATCGTGGGCAACGGGGCGCTGTTCCTCAGCAGGCGGGCGGGTGACGCCGGCGGACCCGCCGCCGGGAGCATGGTGCGATGATCGGGACCTGGATCGCCGCGATCCTCACGCTGTGCGTCTTCTCGTTCCTCTACAAGGACAACCCGTTCTACCGCTTCGCCGAGCACCTGTTCGTGGGGGCCTCGGCGGGCTACCTGCTGGCGGTGCAGTGGCAGAACGTGCTCATCCCGAACGTGTGGACGCCCCTCACCAAGGGGCACGATCTGGTGGTTCTGATCCCGCTGGCCCTGGGCCTCATGATGCTCGCGCGCATCTGGGAAAAGGGCTCGGGAATCGCGCGCTGGTCGATCGCCTTCTACGTGGGCATCTACTCCGGCGTGGCGATCCCAGGCTACATGCAGGCGCAGATCTTCGCCCAGCTGGCCGACGCGGCCAAGCCCTGGCCCGCCGGATGGGCCGCGGTGAGCTCGGCGCTGGTCTTCTTCGGCTTCCTCTCCGTCCTCGCCTACTTCTTCTTCTCCCTCCCGCATCGAGGGGTGCACGGGGCGGCCGCCCGCGTGGGGATCTACTTCCTGATGGTCGCCTTCGGCGCGAGCTTCGGCTACACCGTGATGGCGCGCGTCTCGCTTCTCATCTCGCGCGTCCAGTTCCTGCTGCGCGACTGGCTCCACATCCTGCCGAGCTAGCCCGCCTCAGACACCGACGTACACGTCCTCGCCCTCCACCCTCACCTCGAAGGTGCGCACGCCCACCACGTCCGCCTCGGGGTTCTTTCCGGTCTTCACGCTGAATCGCCACCCGTGCCAGGGGCAGGTCACGATGTCGCCGGCCAGGTACCCCTCGCCCAGCTCGCCGCCCATGTGGGGGCAGGTGTTCTTGATCGCGTAGAAGACACCGTCGCAGTTGAAAAGCGCCACGCGCGTGCCCCGGACCACGACGATCATGCCCTTGCCGGGCTCGAGGTCCCGGACGCTCGCGACTTTCAGGAACTCGGACGCCACGCGGGGAGATCCCTCCTGGAACGAAAAAGTCCGGCGCCCCTGGGCCGGGACGCCGGACGGAGGTCCGATCGGAACGGGCGCGACGCTAGTGGCTGCCGCACCCTCCGCCACCACAGCCGCAACCGCCGCCGCCTTGGGCCGGCTCCTCGCCGCCCTCGGCCGTCGCGAAGGAGTTGCCGCACCCGCAGCTCTTGGCGGCGTTCGGGTTGTTGATCTTGAAGCCGGCGCCCCCCAGCGAGTCGTCGAAATCGATGGAAGCGCCCTTCAGATACTCGTAGCTCGCGAGGTCCACGATCACCTTCACTCCGAGGGTCTCGAACGTCTGATCCTCGGCGCTGGCCGGCTCGTCGCAGATCTCCATGCCATAGGACAGGCCGGAGCAACCGCCCCCGGCGACGAACACGCGGACACCCTGATAGGTGCCGCCGTTCTGTTCCATGATGGCCTTGATTTCGGATGCCGCTTTTTCGGTCAGATTGACCATGACTTGGGAGATCCTCCTCGAATCGAGTGTAGGGAGCAGTTTCCCTTATGTCAATTTGGATGTTCCCCGCCCCCGGGAGGTTCGGCGGGAATGCGGGGCCTGGGGCAGGTCGGGGCGGTGCCCGACTTGCAGAATGCGAAGGAGGTTGGTCCCCCCGGCGCGGGTCGTGGTGCCCGCCATGGCCACCACCCACTCTCCCCGGCGGATCAGCTTCCTTTCTTGGAGCAGGCGGATGCCCAGCTCCACCATCCGGTCCGCGGTCCGCCACTGGGGCACCCGAACCGCCATGACCCCCCAGGCGAGCGTGAGGCGCCGGCAGGTGGACTCGAGCGGGGTCAGGGCGATGATCGGCGCCGCGGGGCGCGCCTTGCTCGCCAGGCGGGCCGAGTAGCCCGTGTGGGTGAAGACCGCGAGCGCCTTCGCGCGGAGCTCGTACGCGGCCTGATAGGCGGTGTGCGCGAGGGCGTGGGTCGGGGATGCGAGCGCGGTCTTGTGGTCCCCGGTCCGCCGGCGGAGCATCGGGATGGTCACCTCCTCCGCCTCGGAAGCGATCCGGCCCATGGTGCGGACCGCCCGCTCGGGGTACTTCCCCACCGCGGTCTCGGCGCTCAGCATGAGGGCGTCGGTTCCGTCGAAGATCGCGTTGGCCACGTCGGAGGCCTCGGCGCGGGTGGGCCGCGGCGAGGAGATCATGGACTCGAGCATCTGGGTGGCCGTGATCACCAACACCTCGCGCGCGTTCGCCCGCTGGATGATCCGCTTCTGCAAGATGGGCACGCGCTCGGGCGGGTATTCCACGCCGAGGTCGCCGCGCGCCACCATCACGCCGTCGGCTGCCTGTAGAATTTCGTCCAGATTCTCGATCGCTTCCGGCTTTTCCAGCTTGGCGATTATGGGCGTGTCTTTTC
>DASQBE010000108.1:0-5437 GCA_035635355.1 Binatia bacterium
CTCTTCATCACCGATTTGACAGTCCGGGGTAAGGAAGCTCTTCGGATAATGGGCATCCGATTTGCGCAGACCCCCTACGCGGTCACGGAACCCGGGTGATCCATCTTGATCTTTCTCGTGTGGGTTCTCTGGGGAGCAAGCCGATACCGCGCCATCCAGCCCGCCCCTGCAGAAATTGGTGCGCCGCCTAGGAATCGAACCTAGAACCTACTGATTAAGAGTCAGTTGCTCTGCCAATTGAGCTAGCGGCGCGCGGGTGGGACTTGAGCCGATAGAAACTAGGCGAGAGGAGAGGGAAAGTCAAGCGCGTGAGAGAGTTGGTGGCGGCGTGGCGGAGCAACTGCCCGCGCCATCCCGTGTGGGATGACGCGGTGAGCGACGGCCTCGTTCAGATCGTCGGCGGTGACGGACCGGCCAGGCACGTCACCCTCACGCCCAAGGGTGAAGCCCTCCTCGAGCGCTCGCGCTAGTCGGTGTCCACCGGCTCGACCAGGTGCCGCGACTTCGCCTCGCGGAGGATGTCGCGCATCTCCTGGTTCAAGTGTTTCACCGCCTTCTGGAGCCGTTCGGAGGCATCGCGCGTCCGCCCTTCTCGTTCCCTCGCCCCGCGGCTCGCCGCTCGGTCTTCCTGGGAATCGTCGGTGAGGTTGTCGAGCTGGGTCTGCAGGCCACCCAGCTCCTGCTCGAGATCCTCGGTCGACTCGCCCTCATCCTCTCGGAGCGCGATCCGTTTCGAGACCTTGGCCATGCGGCGGGCCAGCCTCGCCTGCTCCAGCGCGCCACGGGTGCCCCCGAGCGCCTCTTCGGCCTGAGCGCGCGCGGCTTCCCCTACTTTCCGCCCCTCCTCCTGCGCCGGCCTGGCCGCGTCCCTGGCGCGCTTCATCAGGGCGCGATCGCGGATCACGTAACGGTCCTCGCCTTGGCGGAGGTACAGGAATTCGTCCCCGAATTCGGACTTGAGCTTGTCCATCGAGCCCATGTCCTGCATATCCGACATGCTGGTGTTCTCGCCCGAGACAATCGCCCAACCCAGGCGATCGCGGTCGTCTTGAGCCTTGTCGTAGCCATAGCTGTAGCTGCCCGCCGTCGCGAGGGGCTGATGTGCGGCTGAGAAGAGCGCGGCCGGGGCCAGAAACGCAAGAGCGGCAAGTGCGACCTTCGTGCGAGACATGGACTCTCTCCTGAGCGGGACGGGTTCGCGGGGCGCCGCGGGCGAGCTGCCGCGGCGGGTGGTGTCACCACATGGTGTTAGCACCCGCCGGAGGGGGGACCTCCACCAGCGGACCTCCGACGGGCGCTTCATGCAGTTCGTTGGATGGGGGCCGGTCACATGGGGTTGGAACCCGAATTCGCCGTCGGCGCCCCGGCGCCGGGGGGAACCCCCCAGGTCCCGGACGGTGTAAGTAGAGGTCCGACACCGCGAGATGCTAGGGTACGGTGATGGACGTCATCCCTTCCCAGGCCCCCGAGCGGGGCCGGCACCCAGGAGCTCTCGTGACCCGCATGTTCCGGACACGCCTCATCATCTCACTTGCCGTGGGGATCCTGCTCGGCACCTCCGCCTGGAATTGCGCCCGGGCCGGCGAGAAGCCGCGGACACGCGTGCTCCTGATCGGCGTCGACGCGGGGGAATGGGACGTGCTCGGCCCGCTGCTCGACGAGGGCCGGTGCCCCAACCTGGCCCGCATGCGGGACCAGGGCTCCTCCGGCAAGCTCCGCTCCCTCGAGCCTCTCACCAAGAGCCCCATCATCTGGGCGAGCATCGCGACCGGGAAGGTGCCGCAGAAGCACGGCATCCTCGATTTCTTCGTGAAGCAGCGGGAGCAGGAACGCGCGCGAAACACCGGCGCGGGAGAGGGAGAGACGCCCGCGACATCGAACCTCTGGCGGGCGCGAACCATCTGGCAGATCCTGAGCAGCCTCGGACGCACCGTCGGCGTGGTCGGATGGTGGACCACGTGGCCCGCGCGGCCGGTGAACGGCGTGCTGGTGAGCGACTACATCCAATACGACTCGGGTACCTGGCCCAAGAAGAATTCGGGCCGTACCTATCCCGACAGCCTGGACCCGATCGTGGAGCAGCTTCGCGTGAAGCCCGAGAGCGTCTCGTGGGCGGAGCTCTTCCAGTTCGTTCCCGCGATCGACACCACCAAGGTGACGCATCGTCAGGAAGAGCTGGTCCGGAATCTGAAGTGGATCTACGCCGCCGATATGACCTTCTACCGCGTGGGGCTGGAGCTCTACCGCAAGAAGCACCCGGATTTCTTCACGGTCTACCTCCGCGGGGTGGATGAGGTCTCGCACGTGTACTGGGACATCGACGTCCCCGGAGGCGGCTACAGCCCTCCGCTCACGGAAGCCGAGGTGACCTGGCTCCGGCACATCATCCCGAACTACTACGTATTCACGGATCGGCTGATCGGGTCCTTCCTCAAAGAGGCCCCCAAGGGCACCGATGTGATCGTGAACTCCGACCACGGCTTCGGAGGCGGCGGCAAGGGCGTCATGGCCCACAAGCTCGACGGCATGATCTTCATGATGGGGCCCCACGTCGTGAAGGGCGGGAACATCTCGGGCGCGACCGTGCTCGATGTGACACCCACGATCCTCGCCATGTATGGCCTCCCCGTCGCACGCGACATGGATGGCCGTCCCATTCCCGGCGGGCTCGATCCGAATCTGGTGAAGCGCATGGAGCGGGAGACCAAGCTCCAGACCTACGAAACCGCGAAGGCCTCGGGGGAAAGCCAGGACCCGGTCCGCTCTCCCGTGGACCAGGAGCTACGCGAGAGACTGCGCTCGCTCGGGTACATCCAATAGGAGGATCCGTGATCCGCTCGTCCCGAACCATCCTGTTTCTCCTCTTCGTGCTTCTGCTCGGCGGCGCGTCCTGGAAGTACGCCCGCGCCGCCGCGGAGAAATCGCGAGAGCATGTGCTCGTGTTCGGAATCGACGCCGGCGAGTGGGACGTGCTCGGCCCTCTGCTGGATCAGGGCAAGTGCCCCAACTTCGCCAGGCTTCGCGCCGAGGGATCGGCGGGGAAGCTGCGATCATTCGTGCCGTTGACTCGCAGCCCCGTGATCTGGACGAGCATCGCGACCGGGAAGGTGCCGGACAAGCATGGGATCAAGGATTTCTACGCCTTTGCGCGCCGGCTGGATCCGGGCGGAGACGACAGCATCCCTCGCGGCCTCAAGCCAAACACCTCGAATAAGTGGAAGGCGCGCTCGGTCTGGAACATCCTGGGTGGGCTCGGGCGGACGGTCGGAGTCATCGGCTGGTGGGTCACCTGGCCGGCGCAGCCGGTGAACGGCGTTCTGGTGACCGACTACGTTCAATACGACCCCAAGAACTGGACGAGCCGTTCCGGGATGACCTATCCGGAAAGCCTCTCGACGATGACGGAACGGTACCGGCGGACCGTCCAGAGCATTTCCTGGGCGGAGATCTTCCAGTTCGTCGCTCCGTTCGACACGACCCAGGTCACGGAGCGTCAAAAGGTATTGGTCGGGAATCTGAAATGGGTCCTTGCCTCGGACCTGACCTTCTACCAAACCGGGATCAGGCTCTACCGCCGGAACCATCCGGATTTCTTCGCGATGTATTTCCGGGGCGTGGATGAGATCTGCCATTCCTATTGGGACGTCGGGGTACCGGGCAACCTGATGTTCTCCCCTCCTCCCACGAAGGCCGAGCTGGAATGGCTCAAGCCGATCATCCCGAATTACTACATCTTCACGGACCGCATGCTCGGCGATTTCCTGAAGGAAGCGGGCAAGGACACCGACGTGATCGTCTGCTCGGACCACGGATTTGGAGGAGGCGGGGGTGGGGTCATGGCACACAAGCCCGACGGCATGATCTTCATGAGGGGGCCGCACGTGATCCAGGGGGGCACCATCACCGGCGCCACGGTGCTCGACATCACGCCCACGATCCTGGCTCTGTACGGTCTCCCGACCGCGCAGGACATGGACGGCCGTCCCATCGCGACCGGGCTCAAGCCCGACGTGGTGAAGCGCGTGGCGCGCGAGACGAAGTTCCAGACCTACGAGAGCGCCCACGCCGGGGGGAAAAGCGAAGAGCCTCTGGCTTCTCCCGTGGATGAGGAGCTGCGCGAGAGGCTCCGCTCGCTTGGATATATTCAGTGATTCTCAGAACGGCAGATCGTCGTCCGCGTTTCCTCCGGCGGGGGTGAAGCTCTCCTCGGGCGCGCCGCCGCGCGCGCCGGGATCCATTCCCGGATCGCTGCCGCCGTTCCGCTCACCCGGTCGCCCGAGCATCTGCATGGTCTCGCAGATGACCTCGGTCTTGTATCGCGTCTGACCGCTCTCCTTGTCCTGCCAGTTCCTCGTCTCGAGACGCCCCTCGACGTAGACCTGCTTGCCCTTCTGGAGATAGCGCTCGACGATGTCGGCGAGCTTTCCCCAGGCGACGATCGAATGCCATTCGGTCTTCTCTTGCTTCTGGCCGTCCTGCCCGGTCCAGTTGCGCGAGGTCGCGAGCCGGAAATTGGCGACGCGCTGCCCGCCGGGCGTGGTCCGGACCTCGGGGTCCGAGCCGAGATTGCCTACCAGGATGACCTTGTTCACACCTGCCACGTTGCACCCCCAAACGAAGATGGTTGTGTCGAGGATCTAACAGGACGATAGGCCGCCGCGCGAGAGGCGTCAAGGCGCATCGGCTGGTCGGATTGACGCTTTGGCAGTGCGGCGGTTAGAGTGGCGGTGGCGCCGGTCAGGACCGGGGCGTAGCGCAGCCCGGTAGCGCACCTGCCTTGGGCGCAGGGGGTCGGAGGTTCAAATCCTCTCGCCCCGATTCTCGCCCGGCGCCGACTACTACTTCTTCTGCGACATCGCCCTGATGGCCGCTTGCTTGATCGCGAACGCTTGGCCGAGGTTCGGGTTGTAGGCGAGCGCGCTGTCGGCCGCGTCCGCGGCCCGGCTGGGCTCTCCGAGGGCCAGGCAGGCCTTCGCGAGATCGTTCCACGCGTTCGCGGCCCCGGTCGCGTCATCCCGCCAGTTTCGCCGCACCGCGATCTCGAGCGTCTCGGCCGCGGCGGCCGTTCTTCCTTCCTCGAGCGCCATGGCGCCCAGATCCGCGACGGGAGACGCGTCGTCGGGATACGCCCGCGCGCACCGGAGCGCCAGCGGGCGGGCCTCTTGCTCGAGGCCGGCGGCGATCAATCCACGCTCCGCCCCGATGAGGACCGCGGGACTCAGGGGATCCAGGGCGACCGCCCGCCGGAATTCCTCCCGCACCTCGTTCTTCGAGGCTGCCCCCGGGTCGAGGACCGACTGCGCGGCCAGGGTCGTGGCGAAGAGAATCCGGTTCTCCGCGTTTTCCGGAGCGATCGCGATCGATCGCGTCAGAAGGGCGCGCGAGCGCGCCATGAGGCTCAGCCTGGCTTCGGCATCCCCTTCCCGCATGGCCTCGT
>DASQBE010000109.1:0-6277 GCA_035635355.1 Binatia bacterium
TCCTCGGTGCGCTCGCGAAGGGGCGGGACGGGGATGCGGATCACGTCCAGCCGGAAGAAGAGGTCCTCCCGGAATTTCTCCTGCTGCACGAGGGTCCTCAAGTCCTTGTTGGTCGCGGCCACGATCCGGGTCTCGACCACGATGTCGCTCACACCCTGGACCCGGCGGAATCGCTTTTGCTCCAGCGCGCGAAGCAGCTTCGACTGGGTCGCGAGGCTCATCTCGCCGATCTCGTCGAGGAAGAGGGTGCCTCCGTTGGCCAGCTCCATCAGCCCCTTCTTCATGCGCTTGGCGTCGGTGAAGGCGCCCTTCTCGTACCCGAAGAGCTCGCTCTCGAGGAGCGTCTCCGGGATGGCGCTGCAATTCAGCTCCACGAAGGGTCCGTCGTGCAGAGGGCCCAGGTCGTGGATCTCCCGAGCGAGGAGCTCCTTCCCCACCCCGGTCTCCCCCTGGAGGAGGACCGTGGAGTTTCCCGCCGTCGCCACCTTGCGGATGGTCTCGAAGATCTTCGCCAGCTTGGAGCTTCCGCCCACGATGAGCGTGGAGCCCGCGCGGCGGCGCTCCACGGCGCGCAGCCGGGTCACCTCCTCGGAGAGGCGCGTCTGGGAGAGCGCGTTCTTGATCACCAGCTTCATGTGATCCAGCTCGAACGGCTTTCCGATGTAGTCGAAGCACCCCGCCTTGGTGGCCTCGACCGCATTTTCGAACTTGCCGAAGGCGGTCATCATCACCACCTGCATGTCCGGATAGCGGGTACGGATTTCGCGCAGGAACTCGAGGCCGCTTCCGTCCGGCAGCTTCTGGTCGAGCAGGGCGAGGTGGAACTCCTCGCGGTTCAAGATCGCCAGGGCCGAGGCTACGTCTCCGGCCGTCTCCACCCGATACCCCTCCTCCGAGAGGCCTTCCTTGAGCGCGTAACGGAGGGTCCGTTCGTCGTCCACGACCAGAATCCCGAGCGTCTGTTTAGCGAGGATTACCGCGTCTGTCTCCATGTCGTTTCTCCACGGGTAAGTCGATGAGCACGCTCGTTCCTTGCCCGACCACGCTTTCGATCGAGATGGAGCCTCCATGCTCCCGGATGATGGTCTGGCAAATACTGAGACCCAGCCCGGTCCCTTGTGTCCGCGTCGTGTAGAACGGGTCGAAGACCCGCGCGAGCACGGCCGCGGGGATTCCGGGACCGTTGTCCTGAATGCGCACCTCCACGAGATCGAGGATCGGCGCCGGGCGCCGCGCGTCGAGCCGGTCTCCGGAGCGCCGGCCCAGCCGGGAGCGCTCGGCGAGACGCTTGCGAACCGGCGCCACGACGATCGAGAGCTCTCCCCCGCGATCTAGCGCCTGGAGCGCGTTCATCAGCACGTTGAGGATCACTTGCAGCATCTGGTCGAGATCCACGTAGACGTCGGGAACGGTATCAGCGCGCTCTACCCGTAAAAGCACGTTCTGGCGCACCGCCACCTCGTGCACCAGGGTGAGCGCCTTCTCGAGCGCCGGCAGGATGGACTGACGCGCCAGCAAGGGCGTCGTGGGCCGGGCGAACTGGAGGAGCCCGGTCACGATGCGGTCGAGCCGCGAGACCTCCTCCAGGATCAGGTCGATGAATTGCGCCCGCGGATCTCCCACCTCGAGGCGCCGCTTCATGACCTGCGCCGAGGTGCCGATCCCGGCGAGTGGGTTTCGGATCTCGTGCGCCACGCCCGCGGCGAGAGCGCCCAGCGAGGCGAGCCGGTCGCGCCTGCGCGACTGCTCCTCGAGCGCCTTCTGCTCGCGAAGGTCCTGGAAGAGGGCCAGCGTGCCCTGGAGGGCGCCGCCCAACCCCTCGAGCGGAAGGAGGCGCAGCCCCACGGGAAGCACGTCGCCCGACCTCGTCACGACCTCCACCTCGCGCGATTCCTCCGGGGCCGCGCAGGCGCCGGGGGAAACGTGCGACTCGCCGCGCGGCGCGCGCAGGATCCGCGCGACCGCTTCCCCCTGCACCTCCTCCGCCGCGTAACCCAGGAGCTTGGAGGCGGCCGGGTTCATCGCCACGACGGTTCCGTCCCGGTCGGTCGCGATCACGCCGAAGGGGGCGTGCTTGAGGAAGCTCCACGCCGCGTCCAGCCCCTGTTGCCCGGGCGGGACCGGCTCTCCCCCCGCGCGAAGGACGCTCCGCGATCTCATGGACGTGCCGCCTCGACGCGCCGCGCGGCTTCCGCGGCGATCTCGCGAAGGGCCGGGTCGCCGCCGCGCGCGACCGCGCGGAGCCGCGGCAGCGACTCGGGATCGCCGAGCGCTCCCAACGCCTCGATCGCCTGCGCCCGAACCGGGAGCGCCGCGGTGGAGGCGGCTTCGAGCAGCGCTCCCGCCGCGTCCCGGTCCCAGTGCCGCGCGAGGGCGCGGGCGGCCGCCCGTCCCACGCCGGCGCTGGGATCGAAGAGAAGGCGCCTGAGCCAGGCGGAGCGCTCGACCCCTTCGGCCCGCTCGAGCCCCGACGCGAGAGTCTGCCTCACGCCCGCGTCCGGGTCACGGAGCAGGGGCTCGAGGGGTGCCAAGCCGAGCGCCGCCGAGGCTCGGAGCCTCGCGCGCAGGGCGTGCGCCCGAACGCGCGGGTCCTCGTCCGCGAGGAGCGCGGCCGCGCATTCCAGCCATACTTCGCCCTCGTTCAGGCTCATGGCCGCGGCCAGCCGGACCTCCACGTCGGGGTCGGCGACCGCGGCCGGAACGAGCGACCCGGCCCGTCGCGGATCGCACGCCCGCAGCGCCGCGGCCCTCGTCGCGCCGTCCCGCGCCCGATCGAAGAGCCCTGCCGCGTCGATCTCATGCACCCGGATGGCGCGGAGCGCCGCAAGAGCGGCCTGCCTCACGTCGGGATAGGTATCGGACAGGAGCGATTCCAGGGCCGGCCCCGCGTCCTTCCACCGCAAGAGGCCCAGGGCTTCGGCGGCCTGCGCGCGGACGTGCCCCACGGGGTCCTCGGCGAGGGAGAGCGCCGCCTCCGCGGCGCCGGGGCCGCCGGACCGTCCGGCCAGCGCCACGGCGCGCTCGCGCACCAGAGGGTCCTCGTGGGCGGTGAGCCCCAGGCACGCGGCCAGCGAGGACTCTTCCCGCGCCACCGCCACCCGATCGAGCGCCGCGGCGGCTGCGGAGGGGGCGCGGTCCGCCGCCTCCACGATCGCCTGGAGCGCCGGGTCCTCGGCGGAAGCCGCGACCAGCCCGAACGCCTCGCGCGCCCGGGAGCGGACCGCGCGGTCGGGGTCATCGAGGAGCGGGAGGAGGAGCGAGGGCGCGTCCTTCGGCTTGAGCCAGGCGAGGAGCGAGATCAGGGTCCGATTCCAGCTTCGGTCCCGTGAGGCCGCCAGGCTCCGGACCGCCCGCTCGGGAAAGCCGGGGGGCAGATCGGATGCGGCGATCGCCTGGGGCGCCCGCTCGTGGAGGCGGACGATCGCGCTCAGGGCCTCGGCTTCGACGGCCGGCTCGCCGCACTCGAGGAATCCGAGGAGGTCGGACCGGCAGCGCTGGGTGCCGCTGGCCCCCAGGGCACGGAGCACCGCGATCCGCACGGCGGGATCCGCCTCGCCCAGCCTGTCGATCAGGAGATCCTCGGCACCGGATTCCTCCAGCTTTGCGAGCGCGAGCGCCAGCGGCCCGGCCAGCTCCGGGCGCGACGCGAGGCACTCGGACAGGGTGTCGCACGCGTGCGGCGCGCGAAGAGCGACCAGGGCCTCGGCGGCGGTGACGACGATGTCGGGGCAGGCGTCTTCGAGGATGGACGGGAGGAGCTCCCCGGAACGCGAGTCCGAGGATCCCGGGATCGAGCTTATGGCCAGGGAACGGGTCTCGGGGTCGGGATCGAAGAGGCGATCCTCGAGGGCACGGCTCAACCCGGCGCTGGAGTCCTCCGCCTGGAGTCTCTGCGCCTCGCGGGCCGTAACGCTCGGATCCGCTCGCTGAAGCAGTTGCGCCGCATTCCAGCCGGCTTCCGGCATGTTTTCCGCGCTCGACTCCGCATCCAGGGGTGGAGGGAACTCAGGGCGCCGGTCATGTTCTTACCAGCGACCTCTCGATGCGGTCAAGGGGATTCAGGGTGCTTGCGTTCCGGGGAGGCGCCCGCGCGGGCCAGCCGGCGCAAGATGAGGTGGCTCAAGACGCGGCGAACCTCGGGGCGGTCGTAGTAGTGGTCCCGGATGCGGCGCCGGACTTCCGCGATCCGCGAGGCTGGCCCGGCCTGGGGCTCAATTGAAGTTAGCGGCACGGCTGCGGTCCCTCCGGATCGATGCGATCGCTTCAGTCCAGCTGTCCTTCAAGTCGGCGAGCACCTCGGCCGCCTCGTCGAAGCGTCCTTCCGACGATTCCGCGATGCAGAAATCGAGGATTCCGAGCACGCGCCCCGCCACATCCTCGCTCGCGAGCTCCAGGCACTGCATGGACTCGCGGAGCGCCTCCTCCACCACCGGGCGGCTCCCGCTCCGGCATCCCCGGAGCGCGCAATCGAGGAGTGCCAGCACCTCGTCGCAGCGTCGCAGCCACCGATCCAGCTCGGCGGGGTTCTCCTCGTACGATTGGCTCACTCCGTGCCGCTTCCCCGGCCGTCGGTTGCCTCCGGCTTGACCGCCTGGGCCCTTCGGTTCTCTTCCTGGATGCGCTCGTAGATCTCCTCGCGGTGAACCTTCACGCTCGGCGGCGCGTCGATCCCGAGCTTCACGTGATTCCCCTTCACCTCCACGATCGTGATCTTCACGTCGTCTCCGATCCGGATATTTTCGCCAAGCTTTCGGGTCAGGAGGAGCATCGTGCCCTCGACGATCTCCGGCATCCTGCCGGGGGAGCGTTTTCAGCTTGAGCCTCTCCGGGACCTCGCCTCGTGCGCGTCCCTTCGCGGCTCGTCCTGATTTTTCTTCGGCAGGAACCCAATCATTCTGAACGGGGAATGCCCGTTCCAGAGCCTCCCCCGCGCGGTCTTCGTGGGGCGACGAGGCCGGATCGAGCCAGGGCGCGTTGCCGCGTGCCGCGCGCGCTGTTAGGATCGGCTCTCGTGAGGAACATGGGCCGTCATGGAGCCGCCCGCGTGGCTCTGGCCGCGCTTCTGGCGGCGCTTCTCGGCGCGTGCCACCACCACGGCGGAGGGCTGGTCTCCACCGCGGGGGTTCAATGGGACCGTATCACGCCGGTCCAGGTGATCGAGCCGGATCGGCCGGACTGGCGGGCCGATTCCATCACCTTCGAGACCCGCGTGCTTGGATCGGATCGCGTCGCGGTGGCGCGGGAGGACGGCAGCGGGACCGCGATCGAGCCCGAAACGGGCAGCGCCAACGCGCGCGCGCCCCGCTGGGTGCGGGGCGGCCTCCTTCTCTACTCCTCGGACCTCCTGGGGTCCGAGGACCTCTGGTATCGCGAGGTCGCATCCGGCGTCACACGCCGGCTCGAGGCCTTCCCCGTGAACGAGTGGACCCCCACGCCGCGCCCCGGCGGGCCGGGAATCATCTACGTGGAGGGGGCGAATCCCGATTCGGGCCGGCTCGCGCTTCTGCCCGACACCTCGGCCGCTCCGCTCACGCCGATCTACCTCACGCCGGCATCGCTCGGCGCGGGGGAGCCCTCCTTCAACCCGGCCGGGGACCAGATCTGCTTCAGCGCCTCGGGGCCGAACGGCACGAGGCAGATCTGGAGGCTCTCGCTGTCGGACACCCTCGCGATTCAGCTCACCGTCGCCGCGTCGGTGAATCCGCCCTCGGGTCCCGTCATCGACCGAAGCCCCCGGTGGAGCCCGGATGGGACCCGGATCCTGCTCGCGTCGAATCGAGGGGGGCGCTGGGGGGTCTGGACCCTCAGCCCGCTGGGAGAAGCCCAGGGGCTGGACGTGATCGCCCAGGACGTGGGGCACGCCGAGATCCGCCACCCCACGTGGTCGCCCGATGGCACGCAGGTGCTGCTCTCTTCGGACCGGAGCGGCGATCGGGCGCTCTGGAGGCTCTCGAACCTTCCCTGAGTCAGCCCGGATCGAGCGCGGGCAGCTTCTTCCGGAGCTCCCGCGCGAAACGCCGGGCCGCCTCCTCGCGGGCGCGCGCGTCGGGGGCCGCGAGCACCGCCTCGAGAAGCGCGCTCCCGACCACGACCCCCTCCGCCTTTCCGCGATAGCGCTCGAGCGGGGTCGTGAGGCCGATCCCGAAGCCGAGGCAGCGCGGGACCGGGGACAGCGCGCGGCACCGAGCGAGGAGCGATTCGACCGAGGTGTCCTCCGCGCCGCCCCCGGTCACCCCCAGCCGCGCCACCACGTAGAGAAATCCCCTCGACCCCTGCA
>DASQBE010000110.1:0-13644 GCA_035635355.1 Binatia bacterium
TACGCGCCCTCGGGCAGGCGAAGCCGCCGGTAGATGGAGCGCCGGTAGGAGAAGGCGTCGTGCGTCCCGGGGACCAGGACGACCGGGATGGAAGCTTTCGACAGCCGCTCGAGGCAGGACTCGACCTGGAAGACCAGGCTCTCGTCCGGGTCGTGGGTGTCGAAGAGGTCCCCCGCGATCGCCACGAGGTCGACCGGATGGTCCGGGGACACCGCGAACTCGATCGCGCGCTGGAACGCACCCAGGAAGTCCCGCGTCCGCTCCGGGCCGTGCTCCCCCATCGAGGGGAACGAGACCCCGAGGTGCAGATCCGCGAGGTGAAGGATGCGAACGCTCACAGGCTTATACCCCCATCGTTCCCCGGCCGGCCCATCCGGCGCAGGTCCCGCAATGCTTCCCGATGCGAGCGGAAGGCGATCGGGCGCGGCAATCGGTCGAGCGGGAAGAACCCGAGCTCGATCGCGTCGTCTCCCGCCTGAAGCTTCCCCCCCAGCACCCGCGCGTGGTAGAGGATCAGCACCGCGCGCGTTCGCGGATCGTCGCGTCCCGCGTACACGCCGAAGAGGCCCGTCAGCTTCACCCGAAGCCCCGTCTCCTCCCGCGCCTCGCGCACGGCCGTTCTCTCGGGGTGCTCCCCGTATTCCATGAATCCCGCCGGGATCCCCCAGGCGTTCTTCCGCGGCTCGTGCCCCCGGCGCGCGAGGAGGATGCTCCCCCCGCGCCGGATCAGCACCCCGCACGCGGGCACCGGATTCCGGTACGCGATGAATCCGCACCGGGCGCAGGCGCTGCGGCGCACCCCGTGCTCCGTGATCTTGCGCATCCGGCCGCCGCAGACCATGCAAAAGCGCGCCTCGGGGCGCGTCGTGCCGACGGCGGCCTTGCGCCGCACCTTCCCTTTCCCCTTATCGCCCATCATCTTCCCGACCGGCCCCCGGGACTAAGCGGCGTCCGTCCATGGAAAAATCGGCCAGCCATCGGCCTTCCTCAAGCGGAATGTGGATTTGGATACTCCCACGAATGTGGGAGGTGGATGGAGGCGAAAGAGCTCAGACGGGGACGGACGAGCGGTCAGTAGTTCCGCTCTTCGTCCTCTTCCTCGTCCTCTTCTTCTTCTTCGGATTCCTCGAGGCCCCGCTCCTCTTCGTACTCCAGCATGAAGTATTCGCGGAAGGGATCCACGAGGTCGTTGAAGGCCTTGTGCGGCGAGGAGACGCCGTATTCCCGGAGCTTGTCGCAGATTTCCCCGATCAGAGCGTCCATCCGTGCCGAGAGGTTAGTCTCCGCGATGAGACGTTCGACGAGCTCTTTGTCCTGGTCGTGGGCGGCCATGGAGGTCTCCTCGGAATGGGCTGTGCGGCCCCGGAAAACTCCTCCGGGTCACACCTATTATATCAGAACACCGAGCACTTTGCGCGGTTCGGGTTGGGCCGTTCCGGGGCGCCCGCGCTTGACAAGCTCAAGCGCTCCCTTGAGCATGCGGCCGCGTGACTCACGAGGCCACGCCCCCGCCCGATGACCCGGCGGTTCCTTCCGCCGTGCCGGCGAGCCAGGCCGTTCCCCCGGCGGCCCCGTCTTCGCCGACGACCGCGGCCGGCCGTGAGGGCGGGCTGGCTCGCGCCGCCGGAATCGTCTCGCTGGCCACCCTGGCCAGCCGCGTCCTCGGCCTGATCCGCGAGCAGGTATTCGCGGCGTTCTTCGGCGCCGGCTTCGCGGTGGACGCCTTCCAGGTCGCCTTCCGCATCCCCAACCTGCTCCGGGATCTCTTCGCCGAAGGGGCCATGAGCGCCGCCTTCGTGCCGACGCTCACCCGGGTACAGGAGCGCGAGGGGCCCGAGGCGGCCATGCGCCTGGCCAACCTCGTCGTCAACTTCCTCCTCGTGACGGTCTCGACCATCTGCCTCCTGGGCGTCCTCTTCGCGGATCGTCTGGTGCCTTGGATGGCCCCAGGTTTCGGGCAGGTGCCGGGAAAACTCGAGCTCACCACCCAGATGACCCGGATCATGACGCCCTTCCTTCTGCTCGTGGCGCTGGCGGCCGCGGCGATGGGTGTTCTCAACACGCGCCGGATCTTCTTCGTCCCCGCGATCGCCCCGACCATGCTGAACCTGGCCCTGATCGCGGCCGGATTCGTCCTCTCGCCGCTCTGCCCGCGGTTCGGGCTCCAGCCCATCGTGGGCATGGCGTTCGGGGTGCTGCTGGGGGGACTGGGCCAGCTCCTGATCCAGGTTCCCTCGCTCTACTCCCAGGGGTTCCGATGGCGGCCCGCCATCTCCTTCCGGGATCCCGGCGTGCTCCGCATCGTCACGCTGATGGCGCCCGCCGCCGTAGGCCTCGCGGCGACCCAGGTGAACATCTTCGTGAACACATTCCTGGCCTCGATGCTGCGGCAGGGGAGCGTCTCCTGGCTCAACTACGCCTACCGCCTGATGCAGCTTCCCATCGGGCTCTTCGGCGTGGCCATCGCCACCGTCACGCTCGCCGAGGTGTCGCGCCACGCGGCGCGGCGGGAAATGCCGGAGCTCAAGCGCACGATCTCCTTCTCGCTGCGGTTCGGGCTCTTCCTGACGCTCCCCGCCACCATGATCCTCATGGCGCTGGCCCATCCCATCGTGGCCCTTCTCTACCAGCATGGCCGGTTCGGTCCCGAGGACTCGGTGCAGACCGCGCAGGCGCTCTGGGGCTACGCGGTGGGGCTCTCCGCGTTCTCGGCGGTACGGGTGCTGGTGCCGGTCTACTACTCGCTGGGCATGACGAGGGTCCCGGTCACGATCTCCTTCGTGACGATCGCGGTGAACATCGTGCTGAACATCCTCCTCATGCACCCGCTCCAACACCGCGGCTTGGCGCTCGCCACCTCGATCAGCTCGGTGCTGAACTTCGTGCTGCTCTTCGAGATGCTGCGGCGGAAGATCGGCCCGATGGGGGGCCGCGTCCTCGCGCGGGCAGCCTCGAAGATCTTCCTGGCGTCGCTGCTCGCGGCCCTGGCGGCGTTCGCGGTGGCCACGGGGCTGGGCCGCGCGATGGGACCCACCGGCCTCATCGCCCGGCTCGCCGTCGTCCTGGCGGGGCTCTTGACCGCGTCCATCGTCTACCTGGCCGCCACGTTCACGCTCCGGATCGAGGAGAGCGTCCCGCTCTTCGCCTTCTTCGCCCGGTTTTTCCCGAAGGCCGGCCGCCGCTGACGGGGTAGAATCCCGCGCCATGGATCTCCTGGGCCATTTCCAGAGGCAGTTCGCTTACGACGCGTGGGCCAACGAGCAGGCGTTGGCTTCGCTGCGCGAGGGCGCGCCACCCGAGCGCTCCCTTCGATACATGGCGCACATCGTGGCGGCGGAATGGCTCTGGATGGGGCGGATCAAGCTATGGAAGCAGGAGTTCCCGGTGTGGCCGGAATGGACGCGCCAGCAATGCGAGGCTCAGGCGGGCAAGCTCCCGCCGCTCTGGCAGGATTTGATTCGGGGGATCCGCCCCGCCGGGTTCGATCAGCCTACGTCCTATACGAACTCCAAGGGAGAGGTGTGGGCCAGCGCGCTGGGGGATATCCTCACCCACGTCCTGCTCCACTCCGCGCATCATCGGGGGCAGATCGCGGCGGATCTGCGCGCGGCGGGGCTCACGCCCGCCACCACCGACTACATCCACGCCGTGAGGCAGGGGTTCGTCAGGTAGCGAGGCGGACGCGCCCCATTCCGCGCGGTTAACGATCTAGACCAGAAGCGCCCCGGTCCGGATCAGGTGGGCCAGCTTCGCCCTCTGCTCCGGGTTCAGGATGGCGTGCATCCGGCCCATCGCCCGATTCACAGCGGTCTGCAGATTTTCCGAGCTCTTCACCCGCAGCGATGCAGCCGCCTTGGATTTGGCCTCGTCGAACGACTCGTCGCCGACCGCTTCGGCATACGCGGTGAGGGCGCGTCGATCGTCCACGGCGGCCTGGGCCCGCTCGGTCTTGAGCTCGTCCAGGATCTTCGCGAGCTCCGCCACCTGGGATTCGTCCAGCCCGAGCCGGAACGCCAGAAACCGGAGTGGCCTCCGGACCCCGAACGCTCCGCCACCGAACGCGGCCTGGAATTCCTCGGGGCCGGTTTCGTAGCGCGGGCGATCCTCACCCTGGACGGCGGGGCCGCAGCCCGCGTACGCGCCACGGTGGGTCCCGTGGCGTCCATGCTTCCACCAATGCACCATCGCTGGTCGCATCGTGTTCCTCCTCTCGCCGGGGCTTATCCGCTCCCGGCGGGTTCATTCCGTGGGCACCATGCCGCACGGATTCCATTTAGATTGCCGCTCCCGACGCGGAGATGCGCCTTTATGATGCCGGCGATGAGCGACCGGCCGAACATCCGCCTCGTGTGCCTGGACATCGACGGAACCGTGACCGACGGCATCCTGGGCCCCGCGATCCCCGGGACCGCCGAGGCGGTCCGCGCCATCCGCGAGCGGATCCCGGTGCGGCTGGTGACCAACACCACGAGCTTGCCGCAGCGCGTCCTCGCGCGGCGGCTGATCGAGCAGGGGTTCCTGGACGCCCCCTCGTCGCTGGTGACGCCCGCCACGGTGGCGCGGCGCGTGCTCCCGGAGCGCGGCCACGCGGCCGGCGTCCTCCTGGTGGAGCCGGGTGCGCGCGAAGATTTTGCGTGGTTCACGGAGGACCCGGCCGGGCCGGCGGTGGTGCTCGCGACCGAGTCCCACGATCTACGGATTGCCGACCTCCAACCCGCATTCCGTAGAATCCTGGACGGCGCGGCCTTCTACACGCTCCAGCGGAACCGGTATTTCAAGAAGGGCGTAGAGCTGGTGACCGATCTCGGCCCCGTGGCGGCGTTTCTCGCGTACGCCGCGGGCCGCGAGGCGGAGACGCTGGGGAAGCCCTCGCCGATTCTCTTCGATTCGGTCGCGCGGGAGGCCGGCGTGTCGCGCGCGGAGATCGTCATGGTGGGAGATGACGCCGAGTTCGATGTCTCGGCGAGCGTCGCGCTGGGAATGTCCGGCGTTCTCGTCCGGACGGGGAAATTCCGCGCCGAGGACGCCTCGCGTTTCACGCCGGGGCCGACCGCGGTGCTGGAGAGCGTCGCGCATCTCCCCGGATGGCTTGCCGGAGCGAACGTAGCCTGATCGCAGCCGATTACGAGTTCCGCGTGCACCGTCTCTCGAACACGCGCACGCATCACGCAAGCTTCGCGTCGGATAGCGCCGCGTTTCGAAAAAATTCACCCGCGCCGTCGATCCACGCGCGAAATTTCTAGACTTTCCTCGCGATGCGCGCGGCGAAAAATATACGCGACCGCCCGCTTCGAAAATATTTTTCTGAAATCGCTTTTGCCTCTTCCCATGAACCGCCGCGAGCGTGTATTCATGGAACGTCTCGACGACGTGAAGCCGACGCGGTGAATCGAACCAAGGCGTCCCCCTCCGATTCCACGTGCGGGACCCTTTCGCGTTCCACCGCGGGGTAAACGCCGCGCTGGAGCGGGTGGAGCGGGAGGTTCTGGGTGTCGGTGGTGAAATCCAGCGCGGCGTCCGCCCCAGGCTCCGCCTCCGCATCCGCATCGTCCCCTCTCGTGTTAGATTCCCCCGCGATGAACGAGCCCGGCACCCCTCTCGAGCGGCCCCACGTCGCGGCCCTGGACGCCATTCTCGGGAAGCCCTTCCGCGTCCTGGACGACGGCCTGGTCCGCGTCATCGACTACATGGGGTCGGACGAGTCCATCGTGCAGGCCGCGCGCGTCTCCTATGGCGCGGGGACGAAGCGCATCCACGAGGACCGCGGCCTGATCCGCTACCTCATGCGCCACCGCCACACGACCCCGTTCGAGATGTGCGAGATCAAGCTGCACGTGCGGGTGCCCATGGATTGCTGGCGCCAGTGGATCCGGCATCGCACGGCGAGCGTGAACGAGTATTCCACTCGCTACTCGGTCGCGATCGATGCCGCGCAGAGGACGGCGCCGGGCGAATGGCGGCTCCAGTCGCAGAAGAACAAGCAGGGAAGCGATGAATTCCTGGATCCGGTGCGTGGGAGTGGGGTCACCGCCAAGGAGACGGAGCTGTACGAGATCTCGAGGAGGCTCTACATGGAGCGCCTGGCCCTGGGCATCGCGCGGGAGCAGGCGCGGAAGGGTCTTCCTCTCTCCACCTACACCGAGGCCTACTGGAAGACCAACCTCCACAACCTGCTCCACTTCCTGAGGCTCCGCATGGATCCGCACTCCCAGGAGGAGATCCGCGCCTACGCCGACATCATCGGCAAGGAGATCGTGAGCCGCTGGTGCCCGATCACGTGGGAGGCGTTCCTCGACTACTCGATGAACGCGCTCGAGCTCTCCGCCACGGAGTGGAGAGTGGTCGCTGCGGTGGCGTCCTCGGACAAGGCGGGCGCGCTGGAGATCGCGAAAGCGGCGGGGATGCTGAACCTGGTCGAGGGGCGCCTGGCGAAGAGCCGCGAGCGCGACGAGCTGGCGGCGAAGCTCCGGCAGCTGAATCTGATCGTGCCCTGGGAGTGAGCGCGGCGCATTGGTGCGGACCGCGGTGCGTCAGTTCGTGGGCTGCGGGGAATCCTGTGCCTGGGTGGCCTTCAGATATTCCTGGGGCGAGCCCTTTTCGTACCACCTGGTGCTGACGTACTTGGCGTAGATGAGGAAGTTGTCGGGCGGGATGAATCCCGGAGCGCCGCCGATGATGTGGGCGTCGGGCTTCAGGAAGTACGTCGTGGGAAATCCGGTCACGCCCACCGTGCGCGCGAACGCCCGCTCCGTGATGACCTTCCCCTCCCAGTGGAGCTCGGCCGAGGATTCGCCGTTCACCTTCGCGAGCACGAAGTTCTCGTTCAGGTAGTTCGCCACCTTGGGATCGGAGTAGGTCTGGCGATCCATGACTTTGCACCAGCCGCACCACGTCGTGTAGACGTCCACGATCATGTGCTTGTTTTCCTTCTTCGCCTTGTCGATGGCCGCGTCGAAGCCAAGCCAGGAGACCTTCGCGTCGCCCACCGCCGGCTTGGCGGCATGCTCGGGAGCCCCCGGCATGGCATGGCCGCGCAATGGAGCCGAGACCAGGGTGAACGCGATGAGAAGGGGTACGGCTGCTGCGAAGGGGGCTCTCATGTCGAGGCTAAGTCCTTTTCCTGCGCCAAGTTGAATTCAAGGGTGCGTGGTCGGTCCGGGAGATCGACCGACAGATCATGATACCAATTGGGAGTACCCGATTCAATCTCCATTTCTCCCTGAGACTTGCCCGCCCGCGGCCCACACCGCCTGCCATGCGATCACGCTCGCGACGATCGCGAAGCCGAGCGACGTCCACGGAATCGAGCCCAAACCCGAGCGGTCGGCCAGCCATCCCCCGATGAGCGGGCCCACGATGGTCGCAAGCGCGTACGTCCCGTTCAGCACCCCCAGCCCTCCCCCGCGTTGCGCCCGGCCCGAGTACTGGGCCGCGAGTGTGTTCGCGCTCACGTTCACCATGCCGTAGAGCGGCATCGCGAAGAGTGCCGCGATCGCGATCGGGTTTCGCGTCACCGCCATGCCCAGGTACATGACCACGTAGAGGGTGGTCCCCAATCCCAGCACCACGTGGCCCCCGAAGCGGCGCACGAGCGGACCCACCGCGGGCATGAGCGCGATCCCGAGAATCGAGGAAACCGCCAGGGCCACGCCGAGGGTGCGCACGCTCGCGTGAAGGTGCTCGACGAAGTAGACCGAGAAGAATCCCCAGGTGATGTAGTTCCCGGCCACCAGGAAGAAGATCAAGACACAGAGCGCCAGGAGCCTCGGGTTCTCATAGAGGGAGGCCAGGTCCTGGGCGACCCCGGCCAGCCACCCGCGCGACTGGCGCGCCACCGGTTCGCGGCGGTGATCCCGCAGCATCAAGGCGACCAGGACGGTGTGCGCGGCGAGGAGCGCGGCCGCGGACCAGAGCGCGATCTTGAATCCGGGCCCGAGGCCATGCTCCATGAGCCTCGAGCCACCCACGCTGCCCGTGAGCCAGCCGATGCTCTGCGCCATGAGGAGGTACGCGAGGGCGTGCTCGCGCCGGTCCGGGCGCGCCAGCGTCACGTAGGTCTTCAGGGATGGCGCGAGGGTGCCGTAAAGAAGGGAAGCGAGGCCCGCCCACAACAAAATCGGGACGTCGTTCCGGAAGAGCGGGTAGCCGGCCAGAGCCGCCACATAGCCCAGCAGACCGACGAGGATGAAGGGCTTCAAGCGGCCACTCACGTCCGAGAGCCCGCCCCAGAAGTTGCTCGCGATGAACGTGCCCAGCGCCGGAACCGCGACCACTGCCCCGACGGCCAGAAAGTGGGTCTCGCCCAGGGATTGGCGCACGTACAGGGGCAGGAAGCCCTGGATCAGCGTGAGGGAAAGGCCTTCCAGGAGTGCGGCGGCCCAGATGATGAAAGTCATGGGGGAGGGAACCTAGCACGCCCCACCGGGGTCGTCCAGATAGCCGCGGTCTGTTAGACTCTGGCCCTGGCTCTACAGGGCCACCACCATCGCCATCGCCGGAACTCAGAAGCCCGCAGCCGCGGGCGGAGGGAAGCCCCATGAGCCGCACCCAGCCCCGGATTTCCAGGAGGCGCCTGCTCGCCACGATGAGCGCCTTCGCGGGCGCTTCGCTTCTCCTCCTGGTCCTCGCGGGGTGCAGCGCCAAGACGGACGGCGCCGCCACCGCGCAGGCTTCGACGGCCGGCGCGAAGGCGCCGGTGACACCGATCCCGTTCAAGATCGGCATCATGGTCGGCACGGTCTCCCAGGGCGAGGACGAGTTCCGCGCCGGGCAGATGGTCGTGGCCAAGTACGGCGCCGACCACGTGAAGATGGTGACCTACCCCGACAATTTCATGCAGGAGCAGGAGACCGTCATCTCGCAGCTCGTCGGTCTCTCCTCCGATCCCGAGGTGAAGGTGATCGTGGTCGGCCAGGCGGTGCCCGGCACCGTCGCGGCCGTTCGGAAGATCCGCGAGAAGCGCCCCGACATCCTGATCGGGATGATCGAGCCGCACGAGGATCCGGACGTGGTGAACGCGGCGGCCGACATCTCCATCCAGCCCGACCAGCTCGCGCGCGGCCGCACCATCGTGGCCGTCGCGAAGAAGATGGGCGTCACCGATCTGGTCCACTATTCCTTCCCGCGCCACATGTCGATGGAGCTTCTCGCCAAGCGGCGGGACATCATGAAGCAGGCGTGCGCCGAGAACGGGATCAAGTTCCATTTCGTGACCGCGCCCGATCCGATGGGCGAGGGCGGCCTCCCGGCCACGCAGCAGTTCGTGATGGAGGACGTGCCGCGGGAGCTGAAGCAGTTCGGGCCCAAGACGGCGTTCTTCTCGACGAATTGCGGGATGATGGATCCGATGATCCGCACCGTGCTGAATGACGGCGGGTACGTGCCCGAGCAGTGCTGCCCGTCGCCGACCCACGGCTACCCGACGGCGCTGGGCATCGCGATCCCGCCGGACAAGGCTGGGGATTTCGCGTACATCAATGCCGAGAACAAGAAGGTGATCGCCGACCATCACATGACCGGGCACTTCGCGACCTGGCCCGTGCCCGAGGTGATGCTCTCCATCCGCGCGATGACCGATCTGTTGGTCGATTCCGCGATGAAGAAGGCGGACTACAAGGATTTCGCGACCGTGAAGACGTCCATGGAGCAGCACGCCGGCGTCCCGATCGTGCTCACGAAGTACGACGAGAAGAAGGGGAACAGCTATCTGTTCCTGGTGAGCAATATCTATTACTAGATAGGGGCAACATGCCCCAGGGCATGTTGTGCGGTCTGAGCGCCGCGTGGGCATCCACCGCGCGGCGCTTCGCTTTGCGGGTGCGGACGGCTTGTAACTCGATGGACCCTAGCATACGCTCTCGCGCCACGATATGACCCCTCCGGCCACCACAGCCCTTGCCCTCGAGCTCCGCTCGGTCATCAAGGAATACGGCCAGAACCGCGTCCTCAAAGGCGTCTCGCTCTCCGTCCGCGAGGGCGAGATCCACGCCCTGGTGGGCGAAAACGGCGCGGGCAAGTCCACGCTCATGAACATCCTCTTCGGGATGCCGGTCATCTGGGAGACCGGCGGCTACGAAGGGGAGATCCTCCTCGGCGGCAACCCCGTGACCTTCCACTCCCCCGCAGAGGCGATGGAGGCGGGAATCGGGATGGTCCACCAGGAGTTCATGCTCCTCCCCGGTTTTCGCGTCGCCGAGAACATCAAGCTGAACCGCGAGCCCACCCTCCCCAACGCGGCCTCGCGCGTGTTCGGCGGCAAGCTTGAATCAGTGGACGTCCCCAGGATGCGGGCCGACGCGCGACGCGCCCTGGACTCCGTGGGCCTCGGGATCGACGAGTGGATCCCGGTCGCGGGGCTCCCCGTGGGACACATGCAGTTCATCGAGATCGCGCGCGAGGTGGACAAGGCGAACTTGAAGCTCCTCATCTTCGACGAGCCGACCGCGGTCTTGACCGAGACCGACGCCGAGAAGCTCCTGGCCATCATGCGCGATCTGGCCGCCAAGGGGCACGCCATCCTCTTCATCACCCACCGGCTCGATGAAGTGCTCGCGGTCGCGGACCGCATCACCGTGCTCCGGGACGGCGAGGTGGTCGGCACGCCCGATCCCAAAGCCACCACGGTCGCGCGCATCGCCGAGCTGATGGTGGGCCGTCCGGCCGCCGTCACGGCGCAGCGCCGCTTCTTCGCCCCCAGCACCGAGCCCGTCATCGCGATCGAGCATTTACGTGTAGATATGCCCGGGGAGCGCGTGGACGACGTCTCGCTCGCCGTGCGCCAGGGCGAGATCCTCGGCATCGGCGGGCTCGCGGGACACGGGAAGCTGGGCATCGCGAACGGCATCATGGGCCTCTACCCCGCGTGGGGCCGCGTGATCTTCGGCGAGGCGATCTACCCCCTGAACGAGCCCCGCCACGCGCTGGAGCGCGGCCTCGCGTTCGTGTCCGAGGACCGGCGCGGTGTGGGCCTGCTCCCCGAGGAATCCATCGAGCTCAACATCGCGCTCTCGGCGCTCGAGGCGCAGGGGCGCTTTCTCCACCCGTTTCCAATCCAGCCGCTTCGGCTCCTGAACCACCGCGCCATGCGCGCGCACGCCCTCGAGATGATCCGCTCGCTCGACATCCGCACCACGGGCCCCGCGCAGCAGGTGCGCCGGCTTTCTGGTGGAAACCAGCAAAAGGTGTGCGTGGCGCGCGCCATGACGCTTCAGCCCAGGCTCCTCTTCGTCTCCGAGCCCACGCGCGGGATCGACGTGGGCGCGAAGGAGCGGGTGCTGGACGTGCTCCGGGCGCTGAACCGGGACAAGGGCGTGACGTTGGTCGTCACGTCCTCGGAGCTGGCGGAGCTGCGCGCGATCTCGGACCGCGTGGCCATCGTCTATCGGGGGAAGATCGCCGCCATCCTTCCGCCCGACGCACCCGACGCCGCGTTCGGGCTCGCCATGGCGGGCGAGACCGCCCAGGCCGCGTGAAGCTCCCCACCTTCCTCCGCGAGTTCGGGATTCCGCGCCTCCTCATCGCGGTCTTCCTGGCGGTCCTCTTCGGGGTGGCCGTGGCCACGCACATGGACCTCCGCGGGCTCATCTCCGATTCCATCGTGCGGGTGGGGCGAAACGGCATCCTGGTCCTGGCACTCCTTCCTGCCATCCAGGGCGGTGTGGGCCTCAACTTCGGGCTCCCGCTCGGGATCATCTGCGGCCTCGTGGGCGCCGTGATCTCGCTCAACGCGGGGGTGCAGGGGATCGGGGGCATCGGGATGGCCACCGGGATCGGCGTCGCGCTCGCGATCCCCGCCGGCGCGGGATACGGCTGGCTCCTCAATCGCACGCGCGGCCAGGAGATGATGGTCGGGACGTATCTGGGTTTCGCGATCGTCTCGATGATGTCGGTCTTCTGGCTCCTGGCGCCCTTCACGAACCCCACGCTGGTCTGGGCGATCGGCGGCCACGGCCTCCGCACGACCCTGAGCTTGGGCGGCATCTACGACAAGGTGCTGGATCGCTGGCTGGAGTTCACGATCGCGGGGGTTCGGGTCCCGGGCGGCACGATCCTCGTGTTCCTGGGGCTCTGCTTCCTGGTCTGGCTCTTCTTCCGCACGCGGATGGGGATCACCATCGCCGCCGCGCGCTCCAGCACGCGCTTCGCGAGGGCGGCCGGCATCTCCGACGAACGGACCCGCATCCAGGCGACCATCCTCTCGACCGTGCTCGCCGCGATCGGGATCGTGGTCTTCAGCCAGTCCTACGGCTTCGTGCAGCTCTACACGGCGCCGCTCCTCATGGCGTTCCCGGCGATCGCCTGCATCCTGATCGGCGGCGCCAGCGTGACGCGCGCCACCATCGGGCACGTGCTCGTGGGCACGTTCCTCTTCCAGTCCATCCTCACGGTGGCGCTCCCGGTGACGAGCCAGGTGATCCAGGGAGACATCTCCGAGACGGCCCGGCTCATCATCCAGAACGGGATGATCCTCTACGCGCTGACGCGAACCGCGAGGACCTGACCCTGAGACGAGCGCTCCTCCGCCACGCGGTCCCCTTCCTCTTCGCCGCGCTCTGCCTCTTCGGAATCATCGTGGCCAAGATCACGCCGCCCTTTCTCCTGAGCGAGATGCTCGTGCGCATGGGACGAAACTCGGTCATGGTCCTCTCGCTCCTGATTCCGATCCTCGCCGGGCTGGGGTTGAATTTTGGGATCGTCATCGGGGCCATGGCGGGGCAGATCGGGGCGATCCTGATCGTGAAGTGGGGCGTGACCGGGATCGCGGGGTTCGCGCTCGCCTGGATCATCGCGACGCCCATCGCCGTCCTGCTCGGGATCGCGACGGGGGCGCTCTTCAATCGCGCGAAGGGGCGGGAGATGGTGACTGGCCTCATCGCCGGATTCTTCGCGAACGGGCTCTACCAGCTTCTCTTCCTCTTCGCGGTCGGGTCGATCATCCCGTTTCACAGCCCCTCGATGGTGCTGCCGCAGGGCTACGGTCTCCGGAACACGGTGGACCTGGGCACCATCCAGTACGCGATCGACGACCTCGTGAAGGTTCGGTTCCAGCTCCAGGGCATCGAGATCCGCGTCCCGGTCGTCACGTACGCCATCGTGGGGGCGTTCTGCTTCCTCACGCTCTTCTTCTTCCGCACGCGCCTGGGGCAGCAATTCCGGGCCATGGGCCAGGACGACCACGTCGCGACCATCGCGGGAATTCCCGTCGCGCGGAACCGGATCATCGCCACGGTCCTCTCCACCGTGCTCGCGGCCTGGGGCCAGCTCCTCTTCCTCCAGAACATCGGCACGCTGAACACGTACAGCTCGCACGAGCAGGTCGGCATGTTCGCCATCGCGGCGCTCCTGGTCTCCGGAGCGACGGTGACCCGGGCCACGGTGGGTCAGGCGCTCCTCGGCGCCCTGCTCTTCCACACGCTCTTCGTGGTGTCGCCCCTGGCCGGGAAGGCGCTGGCGGGGGACGCCCAGATCGGGGAGTACTTCCGGGTCTTCGTGGCCTACGCGGTCATCACGGTGGCGCTGGTGCTCCACGCGTGGCAATCCGCCCGGGCCGCGCGCGAAGCGCGCCGGGACGCGGCCTAGACGGCGCCGATGGTCCGGAGGATGGCGCCGAACCGCGGATCGGAGCGGATGGGGTTGAACCTCGGA
>DASQBE010000111.1:0-20008 GCA_035635355.1 Binatia bacterium
TCCCGGGGCGTTGAGGCTTCTGGCCCGAAGCCTGCGGCCCCCGCGCCCAGGGCTTCGTGTTCGGCTGGCGAGGAGCCGGCCAGCGCCGGCTGCCCACCGGGCCATCGGCCGCTTGGCCGCGACGCAAGGGCGGCGGCCCCCCGGGCCGGTCCGAACGGAACGGACGCGGCGACGGCACGGGCGCCTGAGCGTCGGAGTCAGGCTTTGGGGCCCTGCGGGCAGGACGTTTGGTCGGCTTCATGAGAAGGCCGGAATCATACCACGGACAGGGAGGAGCGCACGAGATCGCTCAAGAGCTTCCCGTCCCCACGCCCTTGGGCACGCGCCTGAACCTCCTTCATGACGCGGCTCATGTCTTTCATCGAAGTCGCTCCGACTTCGGCAATGACCGCTGAGACCAGCTCGCGTGATTCCTCCTCGGAGAGCGTGGCGGGCAGATACTCTTCCACGATGTGGAGCTCGCCCTGGATCTTCGCGACGTCCTCGGCCTTTCCGAGCTTCTGGTACTCGGCGATCGCGTCCTTCAGCTTCTTCGCGTACGCCTGGAACGCGCGGATGGCGTCCGGGTCCGGCAGGGTGGTGATGGAGACGTCCTTCTTCTTCTCGACCAAGACCGCGCTCCGGAGCATGCGCAGCGTGGAAAGGCGCGCCTGATTCCCGCCCTTCAACGCCGCTTTCATGTCCTCGTTCAGGCGTTCCTCGAGCATCGCGGGCGAGTATACCAGAATGTTGACAGAGGGAGGAAAAGCGGCCAGACTGCCGCTTCCCAACCCCATCCCGTCGGTTTTTCCGGAGGAACAGAATGATCCGGTTTCGTGGCCGCGCCCTCAGTGTGACCCTGGCGGCCGTTCTCGCTCTGTCCACGGCTCGCGTCGCGGTCGCCGTGGAGGAGCGCGCTTGGCTCTCGCTCGAGGCGGGCGCGAACCTCTACGACCCCGAGCAGGCGCTCACGGACGGACCGGCCTTCGGGCTTCGCGCCACGGGATTCTTGAACCGCTGGGTGGGCGTGGAGGGACTCTACCACCGGGCCTCGCCGCATCAGGATCCCACGTCGCTCGGCGACGCCACCGTCTCGCACTACGGCGCCGGCCTCATCCTCACGCCGCAGCGCGGCGCGTGGGCGCTTCCCTATATCTATGGCGGGGTCGGCTCGATCAAGGTGGAGCGGGATGGATTCGCCGCCAAGTCCAACAGCGCGTTCCATGCGGGTATGGGCGCCGTGTTCCGGGCGGGGGAGCGAATCGGATTCCGCCTCGATGCGCGGGATGTCAGCTACAAGCAGGAGGACGGCCCCGGACGGCCGGGCCGCGTGAACGAGTTCGAGATCTCGAGCGGTATCACGGCGTTCTGGCTCGGACGGCCGCGCGATACGGACGCGGACGGCGTTCCGAACAAGAACGACAAGTGCCCCGACACCCCGCGCGGCGCGGTGGTGGACGCGAGCGGATGCCCTCTGGACAGCGACGGGGACAAAGTCTACGACGGCCTCGACAAGTGCCCCGGGACTCCGGCGGGAGCGGTGGTGGACGCCAGCGGATGCCCGATCGACACCGACGGCGATGGAGTGTTCGACGGCCTGGACAAGTGCAACGATACGCCGAAGGGGGTCCTGGTCGACGCGCAGGGATGTCCTCTGGACACCGACGGGGACAAGGTTCCCGACGGTCCCGACAAGTGTCCGGACACGCCGAGAGGCGCGATCGTGGACGCGAACGGCTGCCCGCTCGACGCGGACCACGACGGCATTCCGGACGGGATCGACAGCTGCCCGTTCACGCCCATCGGCACGGCCGTGAACGCGGGCGGGTGTCCCATCGAGCTCTCCCCTCTCGAGCGCGATCTCACGAACGACTGGATCCTCCGGATCAGCGACATCGAATTCGCGGCCGACTCCGTGAAGCTCACGCCGGAGGGCCTGGCGCGGATCGATTCGGTGGGCGAGATGCTGGCGCAGTGGCCCATGCTCCGGTTCGAGGTGGGCGTGCATTCCGACAACCTGGGCGAGGACGCGAGACGCCAGCCGCTGAGCCAGCTCCGCGCGCGCTACGTCCTCCAACAGATCTATGCCAAGCACCCGAACTTGAACCAGAAGAACTACTTCTACACGGGGTACGGGGACACCCAGCCGATCGCGTCCAACAAGACCCCGGAGGGACGCGCGCTGAACCGGCGCGTGGAGTTCAAGCTCCTGTCGATGGATCTCTTGACGAAGGAGCGCGCCCGCCGTGAGTCGCTGGGCACGACCGCGGCCCCACGCGCGCCTGGGTTGGCGCCGCCGAGCGCGACTCCGGAACCCGCGGGGCCGGATACGATCCCGAAGCCTCCGCCCCCGCCGCCCACTAAGTAGCGACACCCCGCGTCCCCCGCCCTTTCTCCTCCTCGATCATCGCGGCGAGGGTGGAGCGGAGCGGGGTGGGATCGAACAAGAGCTCCGCGCGGGTCCGCGCGTTCCGGACCGGCGAGAGCCGCTCCAGGTGGAGCACCAGCTCCCGCGGCAGGACCAGCTGGCGCAGGAACGACTGGCGTGGCAGCACGGGCGTCAAGAGGCCCAGCTCCTCGGCCAGCAGGTCGGGGAGACGGCGCCTCGGCGCGGGGACGCCGGAGAGCTCCGCCAGGAGGTCGTACAGCTCGCCGAGACGGATGGACTCCCCCGTCGCGAAGTAGCGTCTTCCTCCCCGGCCCCGCTCGATGGCCGACGCCACGCACCGCCCCACATCGCTCCCGTCGGTCACGGCGAGCCAGACCTCGCTCAAGAGACGGAACGGAAGCTCGCGGGTGAGGAAGGCTCTCACGAAGCCGCCCAGGATCGTGTTCGAGCCCGGTTGGGCGAGCACGCCCGGGCTCACGACCATCGTGGTCATCCCTTCGGGGCGGTTCTGCTCCAGCACCAGGACCTCCGCCTCGAATTTCATGCGGACGTAGTCCGACTCGTATCGCCCTCCCGGCGGCGTATCCTCGTCCACCGGGGGACCCGGGTCCTCGCACTCCTGCACGGTTCCCGTGTAGCCGATGAAGAGGAAGAGTCGCGCGCCCGAGCTCTTGGCCTCATCCAGGAGCGCTTCCGTCCCCGCCACGTTGACGCGACGTTGCGCGGCCCGCGCCGCGCTCCCGAACCCGGTGCGCGCGGCCGCGTGGACCACCACGTCGCATCCCTCGGCCACGCCCCGCAGCGACCCCGGGTGTCCCAGGTCCCCGGGCACGATCTCCACCAGGGGCTGGGCCAGCGCGGATTTCACGGACCTCCGGTGTGCCAGCGCGCGAATGGGAACCTGAAAACCCGCGAGCGACGGCCAGAGAGCGCGTCCGATCGTGCCGGTCGCGCCGGTGACGAGGATTCGCCTTGGCTGATAAGGGGGTCGCATGGAAGTGGGCGAGGAGTCTATCACTCCTTGACCGGGGCCATTCCATGGAGTCTCCTTCCGGGATGCTCGATAAATCGGCGTCCCACGAGCGGAAATCCATCTTCGTCCTGGCCCGATTCGAGCGCTGGGCGCTGCCCCGGATCGCGGCCGCGCTTCCCCGTTGGGTGGTTCCCGATCACCTGACCCTCCTGGGCGTGCTGGCCGCCACCTGGATCGCGGTCGCCTACGCGCTCTCGAACCGGAACGAGCATTGGCTCTGGGCGGCCAGCGCCGGGCTCGTCGTGCACTGGTTCGGCGACAGCCTGGACGGGACCCTGGCCCGCGTGCGGAAGATCGAGCGCCCCCGGTACGGCTACTACCTGGACCACTTGACCGACGCCTACTCGACGACCGCGATCGGGATCGGCCTGGGGCTCTCCCCGTACATGCTGCTCTCGGTGGGCCTCGCGATCGTGATCGCCTATCTCGTCCTCTCCATCAACGTGTACCTCGAGACCCACGTCCTGGGAGAGTTCCAGTTCGGCTACGGCTGGATGGGTCCCACCGAGGCCCGCGTGGCGCTCATCGCGCTGAACACGCTCGCCCTCTTCCGCCCTCCCCTGCCCTTCCACGTCGGCGTGGTGGGCGCCACGATTTTCGACGTGATCGGGGCCCTCGTGGCGCTCACCATGGCGGGGCTTCTTCTCGACCGCGTGGTGAAGAATCTCCGCCGTCTCTCCGCGCTGGAGCCGCCGAAGAAGTAGCGTCCGCGGCTCGAACCCGCCGCGAGGTCTTTGATTCTTCAATTTCTCCGCGCGATCCGCGTCGCGCTCTGCAACAGATCCCCTGGCCCATCCCAGCCATCGGGGCCGCCCGCACCCTCCCCCGTGGGCCTGAATCCACGAAGGTCGTGCGTCTTGCGACCGTGTGGATCCAGCATTCCCAATCGGATCGGAACGCAACTCCGCTCGATGCGCAATCTGCACGGGACTCGCGGCATGGGTCCTGCTTGACACGAACTCGTCGGGACTGCGTCCACCCCGGACGCACCATCGCGGCGAACGAGCCGGGTTCGGGTTCGAGCGCCGAGAAGAAGAACACGCAAAACGTACCGAGGAGGTTGTCGTGCGCCGAGCCTTTCGCGCGGTCCGCGCGGGAGCGTGGCTCGCTCTGGCTTTCGCCGCGCTTCACGCCGCCCCCGCCCTGGCGGGGCCGTATACGCGTCTCCAAGTGTTGATGCCCGGCGAGACCGCGGCCCCCGGTACGCTTTCCGGAAAAACGGGAACGCCGAGAGCTCAGGTCTCCGGCATTCCGTTCGATATCAACGTCCGGGCGTGCGACAACACCTGGGCGCTCGTTCCCACGATCTCGAACAGCATCCAGATCACCTCGTCGGACGCAGCCGCCACGCTTCCGCAGCCGGCGCAGCTCCAGTCCGGCGTACGCACGTTCACCGTGACCTTCAACGCGGCGGGGACCTTCAACATTCTCGCCCACGATCAGACCGACAACACCATCCCGGACGGCACGTCGGCGTCCGCGGTGACCCAGGTGCTCGCGAGCTTCACGTTCGAGAGCATCTCGCAGAAGCACAAGTACGCCGGTGTTCCCGATCCCACGACCCTCACGGCGCGCGACCCGAACGGAAACGTGGTCACGGGCTACACGGGACCCGCGGGGCTCAAGGAGGTCACGAGCTTCGGGGACGGCCGCGTCTCCCCCGCCCAGGTCACCCTGACGGGCGGCGTGTGGTCGGGCAACCTCACGATGTATCGCGCGGACGAGACGAGCATCAACCGCGGGAACGTGAACAAGTACGCCTACGATCTCAACAATCCGTCCAAGAACGGCTCGAGCGATCCCTTCATCGTGCACCCAGGGTCCTTCTCCAAGGTCCAGGTCATCGCCCCGGGCGAGGCGCCTCTGCCGGGCAGCGTGACCGGCAAGACCGGAACGCCCGCGACCCAGGCCGTGGGCACCGGCTTCACGGTGAACGTCTACTCGACGGACGCCTACTTCAACCCGGTGCCGAGCGGCGACAACGTCCACGTGACCGCGACGAACTCGTACGTGGCGAACCCCACATCGGGAGTTCTCTCGAACGGATTCCGCCAGTTCACCGTGACGTTGAACACGGTCGGAACGCAGACCGTCTCGGCGAGCGACCTCACGAACGGGTCCATCTCCGGCACGACCAGCGGGTCCATTCTGGTCATCGCGGCGGGCGTGAATCACTTCGCCTTCAATACGATTGTGGGGCCCCTCACCGCGGGCACGCCGGCCTCCGTCACGGTGCGCGCCGTCGATTCCGGCGGAAACACCGTCCCGGGCTATGCCGCGGACGCGATCCTGGCGGCGAACACCGGCACCAACAGCATCACGCCGAACCTGATCACGTTCGCGAACGGGACCTGGACCGGCAACGTCACGTTCAAGGGCGCGGGCGGCGCGGTGGCGCTCACCGCGGCCGACTTCTCGGCGCCGCCGAAGATCGGCACCAGCAACACCTTCGTCGTGAGCCCGGGGCCGCTCTCCGGCCTGCAAGTGATCCTGCCGGGCGAGCAGGCGATGGGGGGCACGACGACGGGCAAGAGCGGCACGCCCACCAACCAGACCGCCGGCAATCCCTTCACGATCACCGTGCGGGCGGTGGACCAGTATTGGAATCTCGTTTCGGGCGTGAACGATCGGATCGCCCTGTCCTCGACGGACCTCTATGCCTGGATGCCCACCGACACGGTGCTGATCAACGGCCAGGTCCTGATTCCCGTGAGGCTCCACAAGAGCGGGTCGCAGACCATCACCGCGCGCGACTCGGACAATGTTTCGATTCAGGCGAACACGTCGAGCCCGGTGCTCATCACGGGCGGATCCTTCGCACGCGTGCTGCTCCTGGCGCCGGGTGAGTCGCCGGCTCCGGGAACCGTCACCGGACGCGGCGGCACGGCCACCGACGAGAACATCAACTACGGCTTCACGGTGACCGCGCTCGCCACGGATCAATGGTGGAACCCGGTCGGCGGCGCCACGGACGTGGTCCACATCACCTCGGGAGATCCGCTCGCGCAGCTCCCGCCCGACGAGGCGATGGTGAACGGCGAAGCCGACATGACCCTGCGCCTCTCGACCGGCGGCTTCCAGCAGATCTCGGTCACCGACGTCACGCAGCCCTCGAAGACGGGAAGCACCACGCAGGTGCGCGCCATCACGAGCGGGTTCCATCTCCAGGCGGATGTCGTGCCGAGCAACGCCCGTGCGGGTGAGCCGTTCACGCTCACCGTGAAGGTCACGAACGACGCCGGGGCCGTGATCCAGGAGATCAACTCCTTCGTCACGATCCAGGTGCAGAATTCCGGGAGCGGCTCGCCGGGAAAGGGCACCCTGCTCACGACCCAGTTCCAGCTCCTCCAGGGACAGCGCTCGGTCTCGGAGACCTACACCTTCGCCGAGCCGATCGTGTTCATCGCGCACGACGACGCCGGAAACGCTCCGGCCACCAGCAACCCCATCACCATCACGCCCGGCCAGCCGACCGCGATCCGGCTCACCAGTGATCCGAGCTGGGTGGGCGGCAACCGGCACGCCACGCTCACCGCGCGCGTGGTGGACGATTTCGAGAACGGCGTCCCCGATCAATCGCTCGCGTTCAGCCTTCTCTCCGGCACCGGCACGCTCGGGTCGTCGGACTCGCTGAGCGACGCCTCGGGCTACGGCCGTGCGGACTTCTTGAGCCCGCGCAGCCCCGAGCACGACATGATCCGGGCGGCCTCGGGCGGTCTCCAGCGCGATCTGGATCTCCAGGTCGCGTTCGTGGACCCGAATGCCGCGGGGGGCACGGCCTACAGCTACCCGAATCCGTTCCATCCGCCCTCGCAGCCGGCCACGATCGCCTACAAGATCGACGATGACGCCGTCGTCACGCTGCGGGTCTTCACGCAGAGCGGCAATCTGGTCCTGCGCAAGGATTTCGACCGCGGGGCGGCGGGCGGCCAGGCCGGACTCAACACGTTCGTCTGGGATGGAAGGAATGGGAAGGGCGAGGTCGTCTCCAGTGGAGGCTACGTCGTCCTGATCGAAGCCCAGGGCAAGGGCGAAACGCTGCACGTCATCCGCCGCAAGATCGCGGTGGTCCGGTAATCCAGGAGGCGCCATGAACCGCATGACACCCGCCGTCGTTCGCAACATCGCGCTCGCTCTGGCCCTGTTCCTCGGCGCCGGAACGGCGTGGAGCGAGGATCAATCGGGCGGTGCTCCCGGATCCTGGCTCACCACCTACGTCGGCGCCCGCACGCTGGGGCTGGGCGGCGCCTTCGTCGGCGCGGCCGACGACGCGTCTTCGGTCGTCTGGAATCCGGCGGGCTTGAGCACGCTGGTGCCGAACGAGCTCCATATGGATGCCGCGCGCCTCTTCGAGGACACGACGATCGGCTCGTTCGGGTTCGCCGTTCCCGGGAACAAGCTGCCGAGCTTCGGGCTCACGGTGCTCACGCTCCGGTCGGGGGCCTTCGACCGCACCGACGAGATGAACAACCCGCTCGGCACGTTCAACGAGAGCGAGACGGCCTACATCTTCACGATGTCGCGCGCGCTCACGCCTCGGTTCGCCCTGGGGGTGAACTCGAAGCTGGTGCGGCAGAGCATCGAGGACTTCAACGGCGGCGGCATCGGCTTCGACGTCGGCGCCATCATGAGCGTGACCCCCAGCCTCAAGGTCGGCGCCTCGGCGCTGAATCTGGGCGGGCCGAACATCACGCTGCAGAGCACCAAGGAAACCTATTCCACCCAGTTTCGCGGCGGCTTCTCCTACGCGGTTCTCCACGGGAGGGGCTTGATCGCGGCCGAGATGGATCAGACCCAGAATTCGGGGCTCTCGATGCACGGCGGCTCGGAGTACTGGGTGCAGCCCATGTTCGCGCTCCGGGTCGGTATGAACGACCAGCACGCGGCCGGCGGATTCAGCTACCGGACGGGCGGCCACTACCAGTTCGATTACGGCGTCTCCGACCACCCCCTGGGCCTCATTCACCGGATCGGGGTCTCCTACCGATTCGGAGGCTTCTACGCGAGCGCCAAGGCCGAGCCCGAGGTCTTCTCGCCGACGGGAGAGAACGCCGTCACGAACATCGTGCTCGGATCGCGCACGAAGGCCGATACGGACAACTGGACGCTGTCGCTCATCAACAAGACGGATGAAGTGGTGCGCAAGTTCGGCGGCAAGGGAACGCCCCCGGCCCATCTCCTCTGGGACGGCAAGGACGAGACCGGCATGCCGCTTCCGGACGGCACCTATCGCTATCAGCTCGTCGTGCACGACGCGGACGGCCGGGAGATCCTGAGCCCGACGCACACCGTCGAGATCTCGACCGGCGGCCCGCAGGGGTCGGTGCCGGTGATCCCGATCCAGCCGTAACCCTCTCGCGCGGAGACACGGACGATGACGCGTACCTATCGGCGTATCGGGTTCTCCCTCGCGGCGCTTGTCGCGGCGACGCTGGCTGTGACCGGCGCCGCGACCGAGGCTCTGGCGGGCAAGAAGCAGGCGCCCGCCGGCGAGACGGCTCCGGGCAACACGCTCGAGGAGGCCGGCCTTCACTTCGAATCGGCGCGCCTCCTGGGCGATGCGGACCGGGCGGCCGGTCTGGAGGAAGCGCTCCAGATCACGAACCGCGCGATCCAGCGCGGATCCGAGGACGAGAAGGCCGCGGCGCGGTTCCTCTCGGGCGAGATCCGCTGCGGGCTGGGGCGCTACGGCGAGGCGTCGGACGAATTCGGTCGCGCCGAGGGCGCATTCCGGAAGACTCCGTTCGCCGACGACGCCGGGTTCGCGGCGATTCAGGCGATGGAGGCCGCCGGGAAGGACGCGGCGGCCGCGAAAGCATGGGTGGCGTGGGAGGGGCGCTATCCTCAGAGTCCGCTCATGGGCGAGGCCCGGCTCGCGGAGTCCTGGAATGCGCTCCGCCGCGGAGACACCGGCTCGGCCCAGAAGACCCTCGCCGCGCTGACCGCGTCGCGCGTCTGGTACGCGAGCGATTCCCGCGTGATGCTGGCCCAGGCCATGACGCTCTATCAGCGCGGAAAGTGCACCGAGGCGCTCGCCGCGCTCGGGCCCAAGCCCACGGGCGCGGCCGCGACGTACCTCCGCGCGCTCTGCTTCCGTGGCTCGGGGTCGCTCTTGCGCGCCGCGGCTGCATTCCAGGACGTGGCGGACCGGTATCCCGATTCCAGCCTGCGTGACGACGCCCTCCTCGCCAAGGCCGACGCGTTCCTTCAGGCGAAGGACTACCGCAGCGCGGCCGAAGAGTTCGCTCGGGCCGCGGACCGCGTGACAAACGACAAGATCAAGGCCGAGGCCGAGCTTCGCTCGGCCGGATCAATCTACCTGGCGGGCCAGATCGATTCCTCGCTCGCGCTGCTGCGCGGGATCGTGGAGCGCCGCGCCGGCACCGACGTCGCCGCGCGGGCGCAGTTCCTCGTCGGCGAATCGCTGATCGGGAAGAAGATGTACGCGGAAGCGATCGTGGAGCTGAACCGCGTGCTCACGACGTACTTCCAGCATTCGGTGGCGGCGAGCGCCCAGTATCGGGTGGCCCGCTGCCTCGACGCGCTCGGTCGCCGCGCGGACGCGACCGGGACCTACCAGGCCGTGGTTTCGGGCTATCCGCTGGAGCCGGAGTCTCCCGCGGCCGCGTATCTCGCGGGGGTGGGTCTCCTCTCTCAGAACAGGCCTCTGGCCGCAGCGCCCTATTTCCAGATCGTGCTCGACCGCTACGCCACGCGGAGCGACTCCTCCTCCTCGACGCTCACCTTCGCGTCGCCGGAGCTGGCGGGACTCGTGGACGCGGCGCTCTGCCTGCTCGAGTACACGTACCACAAGGCGGGCGACATCGGGCAGCTCGCGGGCGCGCCGCACCTCCTTCTCCAGCGCATGCCGCCCAGCCGGTCGCCCTGGCGGGCGTGGGCGCTCCTGATCGACGCCGACGCCTCCGCGGCCTCGGGCAAGTACGACGAGGCGCAGACCACGCTCGAGCGTCTCACGCGCGATTTCCCCGGGCACCCGATCGGCGCCTCGGCGACGAAGCTCCTCGCGTGGACGTACGCGCGCCAGGGGCGCGACAGCCTCGCCGTGGCCTCCGAGGAGCGGCTGGTGTCGCAGTACGGCGGCACCGGAGACGAGTCGGTGGTGAGCGGCGCGCTTCTCGACATCGCGCGGTACCGGTTCAACCAGAAGCGCTACCGTGACGCCGCGGCCTCGTACGACATGTTCCTGAAGCGCTTCCCCCAGCATCCCGCGAGGCTGAGCGCGCGCTATCAGGCCGGGCTCTGCTATTCGAGGTTGAACCGCGCCGGGGACGCCGTGGACCAGTGGGAGTCGGTCGTGAAGGACAGCGCGGATGCCCCCATCGCCGAGAAGGCCTGGGCCCGCGCGGGCGACCTCTACTTCCAGGCCCAGCGCTACACGGAAGCGAAGCGCTGCTACTCCGGCCTTCTCCAGCACTTCGCCTCGACCGACGTCGCCGCGCTCGCCACGCTTCGCCTGGCGCAGTGCGAGTACAACGCCGGGAACGACGCCGCGGCTCTCGCGGGGTACGCCAAGACCCAGGAGCAGTACCCGAACACGCCCGCCGCGCGGGAGGCCAAGCGCGGCACGGAGCTCTCGCTCTACCGTCTGGGACAGACCGCGAAGGGATCGGAAGTGCTCGAGACCCTGATCCAGCAGTATCCCTCGAGCGCCTTTGCCGCCGACGCGCAGTTCCAGATCGCGAAGCGGCACTATCAGGCGAAGCAGTTCACCGACGCCGCCCAGGGATTCCGCCGCGTGGTGAGCCAGTTCCCCGGCTATTCGGTCGCGGACCAGGCCCAATTCCTCCTCGCGGACTCCTACGCGCAAGCCGGATCGGCCCAGGAGGCGCGGCTCGCCTACGAGCAATTCCTCTCCTTCTTCCCGGAGAGCGATCTGAGATCCACCGTGGCCTTCCGTCTGGGGCTCATGGAGTTCGAGGGGAAGGAATACGCGCGCGCCGCGGTCGCGTTCACCGGCGTCCTGGAGGAGAGCGTCTCCACGGAGATGGCCTCCGCCTCGCGCTACAACCTGGCGCTCTGCCAGAAGCTCCTGGGCCAGACGGACGAGGCGCGCGCGTCCCTGGAGCGGTTCCGCACGGAGCATCCGCGCGACGCGCGCGTGGCCGACGTGTCCTACCAGCTCGGCGACATGGACGAAGCCGCGGGCAAAGCCAAGGAGGCGGAGCAGAACTTCGTGGCCGCCCTCGACGCGGGGCCATCCCGGGAGCTCGAGGTGGAGCTGCACTACCGCGTGGGCCGCTGCCGCGAGACGCTCGGAGACCCCGACGGCGCGCTCCAGGCCTATCTCAAGGCGGTCGCCTCGACGGAGCGGAAGAACAACTTCCGCGTCTCGGCGCTCACGCGCTGCGCCGCGCTCTATGAGTCGAAGAAGAGCTTTTCCAAGGCGTACGACATCTATCTCGACATCGCGCGCAATTCCCAGGATTCAGAGCTGGCCGCGCTCGCCAAGGGGCGCGCCTCCCAGCTTCAGCCCGGTTCGAAGAAGCGGTAATCCCGAAACGAGTCACAGAAAGGAGTCTGTCCATGTTTGAGAATTTCGACTGGGTCGGCGCGATGCGCTCGAGCCCGGTCATGATCGTGATCCTCTTCTGCAGTGTGCTGACGATCGGGTTCGCGATCGAGCGCATGTACTACTACACGAAGCGCCGGGGGAATCCGGACAATGTCCTCGCCACCGCCCTGATCGCGGTGCGCGGCGGGAATCGTGAAGAAGCGGTACGGGTCTGCACGGCGAGCACGCATCCGTTCGGCCCGGTCGCGGCCGAGATGCTCCGGAGCGCCGATCTGCCTCCCGAAGCGGCCGAAGAGAAGCTGCAGATCGTCCTGAGCGAGCAACGGATGGAGCTCGAGCGGAACCTCGGGTTCCTGGGCACGATGGGCAACACGGCGCCCCTGATCGGCCTCCTGGGAACGGTGTGGGGGATCATGCGCGCGTTCCATGACATGGCCCGGACCGGCTCGGCCGGCCCCTCGGTCGTGGCCGCGGGCGTTGCCGAAGCCCTCTTCACGACGGCGGCCGGGCTCCTGGTCGCGGTCCCGGCCGTCATGCTCTACAACCACTTCGTGCGCCGGATGGGCAATCTCCTGACGGTCGCCGAGAACCACGCTCGCACCCTGCGCATCGAGAGCAACCGGAGCGCGTCCCGCCCGGCACGGGCGGCGTAAGGAGACACCGTGCGCCGATACACGCGAGGAAAGCGGGTCCCCGAGGGGATCCACGACGTGAACATGACGCCTCTGATCGACGTGTCCCTGGTGCTCGTGGTGATTCTCATGATCACGACTCCGATGGCGTTCCAGTCCGGAATCCAGATCCGGAACGCCGCCACCAGCGGCCGGGCGTCGATCGAGCGCGTGCGCACGGAGCGGATCGAGATCACGGTGGTCTCCCCGGACAGCGTGATCGTGAACCGGAATCTCATCCAGCGATCGGGGCTCTCGGGCCTCCTCCGGCCGCTCCTGGCCGTGAGCGCGACCAAGACCGTCGTGGTCCGCTGCTACGACAACGTGCCCCACGGAAGCTTCGTCTCGGTCCTCGACGAGGCCAAGTCTTGTGGAGCATCCCAGATCGCGGTGATCGGAGGCTGACGTGCGCTCGCGCCAGATCGCGCCCCACTTCGTCATCACCAAGGTCAACGTCACGCCGATCATCGACGTGGCGTTGGTCCTGGTCATCATCCTGCTCGTCACCGCTCCCCTGCTCTCGGTGGCGGACCTGCCCGTGGATCTCCCGCAGGCCAGGACGCGCGAGGCGGAGGACGAGCGGAACGTGAGCATCACGCTCTCGTCGACCGGGCGCCTGGCGGTGGACGACAAGATCGTCTCGAGCAACGAGCTCGATCGTTACCTCCACTCCAAGCTCGCCCAGCCCGGAAACGAGAACGTTCTCGTCGTCGTGCGGGCGGACTCAGGCGCGCCCTACGCGGCCGTTCGCCGCCTCTTGAACCAGGCCAAGGCGGATGGTGCCACCAGACTCGCGATCGCCACGCGCCAGCGGATGGAGGCGACGCCATGACCGCGGCAACCCTCCGCATGGACCTGGAGCAGACCCGCGTCCGAGTCCGGTGGACCATGAGCATGAGCGCGGGCTTCCATGCGCTCCTCTTGCTCTGGCTCATCTTCCACCACGTCCCGGCCCAGGATCAGCCGCCCATCACCGAGATCACCCTGGTGGAGCCGGGCGACCTGGCCCCGGAGCAGAGCGCCTCGGCCCCCGCGGCCAGCGGGAGCCCCGCGGTCGGCGCGGCCACGAAGACGATCAGCGAGATGCACTTCAAGCGGAGCGTCTCCAAGGCGGAGATGCAGCCCGACCCGCAGTCCAGCTGGGCGTTCGAGGATCGCCTGGAGGCCCGGCTCGCGGCGATGCAGCAGAACCAGACGCCGGGCACCGCGATCGCCCCATCCAAGGCGCCCGTCTCGATCTTCGGGACCTCCCCGGCCACGATGGGGGCAGGAGCGGGGATCGGAAGCCCCATCTCCATGAACCGTGGAGGCGGAGGCGAGGGAGCACCGCTGCCCCTCGCCCGCGGCGGCGGCACCGGATCGGCGCCGACGCTCGCGACCGTGGCGGAATCCCATCACGGCGCCGAGACCCCCGCGCCGGCCCGGAGCACCGAATCGTCGGCGAGACGCACCGTGGCGGGCGCATCCATCACGGGCCCCATCGCCGACCGGCCGATCCTGACCTATGCCGTGCCGACCTATCCCGAATGGGCCAAGCACGACGCCGTGGAGGGAGCCGTGACGCTCTACTTCGTGGTCCGCCCGGACGGCGGCGTGAAGGAGAACATCCTGGTTCAGAAGACGGCGGGATTCGAGGATTTCGATGAGAACGCGCGCGTGGCGCTCCGCGCCTGGCGCTTCAAGCCGCTGGCCCCGGGCCAGGCCGGCGAGCAGTGGGGCACGATCACGTTCCGTTACCGGCTGAGCAGCGCGGGATAGAGGAGGCGTGCGATGAAGGGGAGACTTCGAGGAATCGGGCGTGTGGGGAGCGCATCCAGCATCACCCTGCTCGTGATGGCCGTGCTCGCGATCGCGCCGGGGACCGTTCATGCGGCCGGCGCCGCCAAGGGAAAGGCTCGCGTCGCTCCGACGACCACGGCCGCCGCGACGCCCACCGCTACGGCCCCTGACGACTCGATGACGCTCCACTCGGGCCAATCCGGGACCGAGTTCCGCTCGATGACCGTCGAGGGCGAGGACCGGGTGCACGTGGATTTCGGTCGCCCCGAGCTGAATCTGGATCTCGATCCCGAGGACGTGCCCGGGCTGACCCGCGGCAGCGCCCTGGATGTCCTGGACCGGACCGTCCCGGACCTGGCCACCCCGCTCGTCGCGCTCTCCTCGCAGGATCGCTCTCCGTACCTGGCGAGACCCTGGCTGCGCGAGTTCGCGACCGGCTCCGTCGCGCGCTTCCGCCCCGCGGTCAAGGGGGTCGTCCGATGGAAGCTCCTCGTGGCGGATTCGCGGGGAGAGACGGTGGCCTCCTTCGAGGGCACCGGCGATCCTCCCAAGGAGATCGCCTGGGACGGCCGCACGAAGACGGGGGCGCCGGTGACCCCCGGGCTGACCTACTCCTATGTGTTCGAAGCCCACGACCGGGCGGGCAACAAGCGGAACTTCGTCGGCCAGGGATTCACGGTCTCGGCCTATCGCGTGGACGGTCCCTCCGGGCAGACCCTCGTCATGTCCGGACACGACCTCGTGATCCCGGGCGCGGAGACGACGGGCTACGGCCCGGGCGCCGCGGCACGGGCGAATCAGTCACCGATCTTCCTGGAGGTCGCGAGCTGGCTCAACCAGTCTCCCAAGGTGCGAGAGCCCGTGCGGGTGGCCGTCGCGGCGCGCACGATGGATCAGGCCTCGGGCCTGGCCAATCGGGCCGTGACCGCGCTCTCGGGGCGTGTGATCGGAGATCCGTCGCGGATCCAGGTGGTTCCCGAGATCGCGGCGGACGCTCCGGAAGACGGCGTGCTGAGGATCGGCTCCGCGAAGTAGGCCGCGCCCCCACGGTCCTCACTGAAGCGCGACGGTCGGCTTCAGGAGATGCTCGTCCCCGATCGGGTCGCCCTCGCCGTCCAGGAAGATGAGCGACCTCAGCGTGCCGACGCTCTCCCCGGCCCAGATGGGCCGGGCCGGGAAGTGGATCATGTGGCCCGGCGGGACGATCTCGAAGTCGAACTCGGCCTCGGGCCGCCGACCCCACCAGAGCGCGCCCTCCCTCCTCCGCAGCACGACCTTGAGCGAGATCCCCTGGTCGAAGGTCATCTCCCCGGTGAGCGTGAGATCGGATTCCGCGGGAGCGGAGACGCCGACCGGTGAGACATAGGTCTCCGCGGCGACCACGCAGGCGAAGGACGGATCCATGAGGCAGGGACCGCGTCCGAGCCGCCCGACGTGGATCATGTCGGTGAGCGGCGCGCCCTCGCCATCCCGCACCTGAATCCAGGCCGCGGGGTCCCCGCCCACGGGCGCCTGGGTGGAGCGGCCGTAGATGTCGATCGACTCCCCCGATGGCAGAAGCGTCGCCTTGGTGGTGAGATCCCGCGGGCCGAGAGGCCCCTTCGACGCGCCGCGGAAAATGAGCTCGACGCCCAACCCTCCGATGACCAGCCCCCCTTTCAGGGTGACCTGAAAGGGCGCGGAGGCCTCCGACTCCGTCGGGATGAGCGCGGCCCGGATGCATGCGGGCATCGCGATCGTCGTGCAAACCTGTTGCGACAGCACCGTCATCGCCGCCCGGTCCAGGGATACCGAGCCCCCGTTCCAGGAGGCTGCCTCCTCCTTCTTCCCCAACCCTCGCCACTTCATGGCAATGCCTCCTTGCCCGTCAGGCGCCGCGCCAGAGCCAGCAACGGCGCCTGAGATTTCCGCACCCCCCCGCCCTGGATCATCAGGGCGACGGTCGCGGCCATGATCTTGAGGTCCAACGCGAGACAGCCGTACCGCCGTATGTAACACCGGTCGTAGCGAAGCTTCCGTTTCACCGTCTGGGTCGATTGGTCGTATCCGTGGCGAACCTGGGCCAGCCCCGTGATTCCGGGGAGCACCGCACAGCGTTCGTGATATCCCGGGACGAGCGCCGCGAGGCTGTCGACGATGGCGGGCCTCTCGGGGCGCGGCCCCACCAGGCTCATCTCGCCGCGAAGGACGTTGAGGAGCTGGGGGAGCTCGTCCAGGTGCGTGCGGCGCAGGATCGCTCCCACGCGCGTGACCCTGGGGTCTCCTGTCGTGGCCCACACGGGGCCGGAGTCGCGCTCGGCGTCCACGACCATGCTACGGAATTTGTACATGCGGAAGATGCGGCCGCGAATGCCGACACGCTCCTGCGAATAGAGCACCGGACCCCGGCTCTCGAGAGCGACCACGATTCCGATCAGGAGCAGGATCGGAAATCCAAGCGTCAACCCGAGAAGAGCCAGGGTGAAGTCGACGAACCGCTTCGGCGCAGGGATCTCACCCCTGTTCCCACCGCGGTGCCTCGGCTGGGATGGAGTGAGTCGCGCGAGCCGCCGCAGGGAGGATGAGACTCCCCGCGCCTCTCTAGTCGGACCCCTCGCACCTCCCGGGGCACCGACAAATGGGGCTCGCGCGCGAGCGACCGCGCTCCCGAGCCCTCTTCGTTCTCTCGATGGGGTGAACATCCTGAAGCCTCCTCATCATCGTCATTGACCCGACCGCCGGGTTGAGTGGATCCGGCCTGATGCGCCGGATCCACCCGGCGTGCAGGATGGGTAGCGGCGCCTCTCCATTCCCCAAACCTGCACGTCCAACGGTACGGGTCCCTGCGAAGGGCCACCATGAGGAGGTTCCTGAATTCCGTGTAGGTCATCGGGTGCGGGGAGGGTCGGGGAAACCCCGAGGAAGGAGCGCGGATCCCGAAGCGGTACAGCCGAATCAGGCGGTGATCAGGCCCACGCGGATGGCGTAGCGAACCAGTCCGGCCGTGTCCCGGATCTCGAGCTTGTCCATCACACGGCTCCGATGGGTCTCGGCGGTCTTGACGCTGATCCCGAGCACCCCGCCGATCTCCTTGGTCGTCCTGCCCTCGGCGATGAGCTGCAGCACTTCCCGCTCCCGCGCGGTGAGCGTGCGCGAGGCGAGCTGGGTGCCGGAGCGGAACGCCTCCATCACCGCGCGCGAGATGCCGGGGCTCAGGTAGATATTGCCGAGGGAAACTTCCTGGATCGCGCGAATCAGGTCCGCCGTGGCTTGCTTCTTCAGCACGTAGCCGGAAACGCCGGCCTTGAGGGCCTCGTCCACGTACTCGTTCTCGGTGTGGACGGTCAGAAGGACGACCTTGAGTCCCGGCTTCTCATGGAGGGCGAGGCGCGCGGCGTCGACGCCGTTCAGTCCGGGCATGCTGACGTCGAAGACCGCGACGTCGGGATTGAGCTCGCGGACCATCCGGACGGCTTCGCGCCCTTCCGAGGCTTCTCCGACGATCTGAAAACCGTTGGCCTCGAGGGTGATCTTGATTCCATCGCGGACGAGAACGTGATCGTCAGCCAGCAGGACCCGAGTCGGCACGAGGCGCTCCCCGTATGCGGGTTTTCATGGTTGCCAGGTTTCCAGGCCCCGGCCGAGTCTCCTCCCGCCGGGGCCGCATACCGATAATTGTAACGCGCTCTGAGGGCGCGGCAGGAGAAAAGTCAGTGATGGGCCGCGCTCGAGTCCTGGGTTGCCGGCTTACGTGATTCCGCGGAGATAGGTATGGGCGACGGAGCCGCGGCCTCGAAGCTCTGGGTGACCGGCGCCGACCCTCGCTGCGCGATCCCATGCTTCGCTCCTCGTCCGCTCGTTGTCGCCGGCTTGCTTGCCGGGACCGAGGGCGTCACAGGCTGGCTTGTCGGGGCGGGCGTCGCCCCAGGCTGACTCACCGGAACGGGCGAGGCGCCGCGAACGCTATCCGTCGGCGAGGTGTTCGAGGCGGCGGCAGGAACGTTCTCCGTGGAATGCCGTATCGAGGAGACAAGGCTTGCAAGATCAACCTTGCCGCCCTCGACCGAGCTCCACCCGGCCAGGCCCCCGGCCGCGAGGGCCAGGATCAGGGCGAACACGCCCGCGCGCGCGCCTCGTTTCAGAGAGCGTAACTGTCGCTCCGTGACGGTGACGGGATCGTCGAGGCCCCCGTCCTTTGAGTCTTCCCACCGATTTCTCATGACTGGCTCCTCTTGTGCGTTCGAGCGTAGGAAGGCCTGACCCCGCGGATTCGGCCTGCAAAAACGCCAATACCTTCAAGACGCGTGCCAAGGCACGGGCGCGCGCACCCGTGACGGAACTACTTGATTTGGCGTCAGTTGGGCGAAGGCCGCGCGAGCGTGGGGCGGACGGAATGGGACGGGCGCGGGAACGAAGGGGAATTGCTTGTAGGAAATGGAAAAGGCCCCCCGCTTGCGCGAGGGGCCTTTCGATTTACTCCCGGCGGCGACCTACTCTCCCACACGGTCTCCCGTGCAGTACCATCGGCGCTGGAGGGCTTAACTTCTCTGTTCGGAATGGGAAGAGGTGTGACCCCTCCGCCATAGCCACCGGAAAGCTCTCCCGGCGCGCCAGAAGCGCGCCGTTTCTGTTTTCCTGAATATCTGGATGAGGGTTTGGCGAACACCGAACATCTATAGTCCGATCAAGCCTCACGGACGATTAGTACCGGTCGGCTGAACGCGTCACCGCGCTTACACCTCCGGCCTATCAACCTCGTCATCTCCGAGGGTCCTTTAGCTAGCATGCGCTAGGGGATATCTCATCTTGGGGCGAGTTTCGCGCTTAGATGCTTTCAGCGCTTATCTCATCCGGACATAGCTACCCGGCAATACCGTTGGCACGATAACCGGTACACTAGAGGTCCGTCCGACCCGGTCCTCTCGTACTAAGGTCAGCTCCCCTCAAATATCCTGCGCCCGCGATGGATAGGGACCGAACTGTCTCACGACGTTCTGAACCCAGCTCACGTACCGCTTTAATCGGCGAACAGCCGAACCCTTGGGACCTTCTCCAGCCCCAGGATGCGATGAGCCGACATCGAGGTGCCAAACCCCGCCGTCGATGTGAACTCTCGGGCGGGATCAGCCTGTTATCCCCGGCGTACCTTTTATCCGTTGAGCGATGGCCCTTCCACACAGAACCACCGGATCACTTAGGCCTGCTTTCGCACCTGCTTGACTTGTAGGTCTCGCAGTCAAGCTCCCTTATGCCTATGCACTCCACGCGCGATTACCAACCGCACTGAGGGAACCTTTGCACGCCTCCGTTACTCTTTGGGAGGCGACCGCCCCAGTCAAACTGCCCGCCTGGCAATGTTCCTCTGCCTGATTCAAGGCAAGAGGTTAGAATTCCGACATCACAAGGGTGGTATTTCAAGGTTGGCTCCACGAGAGCTAGCGCTCCCGCTTCAAAGCCTCCCACCTATCCTACACATGCAGTGTCAAAACCCAATACCAGGGTACAGTAAAGGTGCACGGGGTCTTTCTGTCCAGTCGCGGGTAAGCGGCATCTTCACCGCTGCTACAGTTTCGCCGAGCTCTTGCAGGAGACAGCAGTCAAGTCGTTACACCATTCGTGCAGGTCGGAACTTACCCGACAAGGAA
>DASQBE010000112.1:0-2280 GCA_035635355.1 Binatia bacterium
TTCGGGTGGAGGAGGATCACGAGGCCGTTGGGAAGCTCGGCCCTCGTGGGATGGACCGCGGGCGGGCCGGCGGCCGTGGCCGCTCCCGCGGGACCCGAAGCCCTCGCGGGGGAGCCGCTACCCATGCACCGGCTCATAGTGACCCACCGTCCGCGCGTCCTCCGAGAGATACGCGCGCGCCACCCGGGACACGTCCTCGCGGGTCACGTCCGCGATCCTGTCCAGGTAGCTCTCGAGATAGCGGTAGGAGGCCACGGTCTCGTAGTACCCCAATTGCTGCGCCAGGCTCCGGATCGAGTCCTTGGAAAAGATGAACGAGGCCTGGAGCTGCTTTCGGGCGCGGCCCAGCTCGACCTCCGTGGGCGGCTCCTCCTTCAGCCGGTCGATCTCGCGGAAGAGCGCCGTTTCCAGGGCCCCCAGGGTGACGTCCGGTGCGGCGGTCGCCTGCGCGATGAAGAGGCAGGGATCGCGGGCGGTCTCGTTCTGGGCCTCCGCCTCGGTCGCGAGCTTGCCCTCCACCAGGGACTGGTAGAGCCGCGACACCTTCCCGTGGCCCAGGATCATCCCGGCCACGTCCAGCGCGTAGTTGTCGGCGTGGACCAGCGCGGGGATGGGATAGCCGGCCATGAGGTATCGGGTGTCCCCGGGCTTTCGAAGCTTGAAGCGGCGCTCTCCCTGCTGCGGCGGCTCGACGGTCACGACCGGCTCCGGCAGGGCGCCGGCGCTGATCGAGCCGAAGTGCTGCTCCACGAGCTCGAGCGCGCGTCCCGCGTCCACGTCGCCGACGATGACCGCGGTCGCGTTGTTCGGCATGTAGTGCCGCTGGTAGTACGCGCGGATCTGCTCGGTGCGGATGGCTTCCACGTCGCTTCTCCACCCGATCGTCGGCCAGTGGTAGGGGTGCGCCTTGAAGGCGTGCGCCAGGATCTCCGTGTAGAGGGCCCGGTGCGGGTTGTCCTCGTTTCGCTCGAGCTCCGAGCGCACCACGGTCATCTCCAGCCGGTGCTCTTCCTCGGGGATCAGCGCGTTCGCCATGCGGTCGGCCTCGATCTCCATCGCGAGCTCGAGCCGGTCGGAGGCCAGCACTTCGTAGTAGTTGGTGTAGTCGATCGACGTGCCCGCGTTGAACGAGGCGCCGTTCCGCTGCAGCAGGCGGGAGATCTCGCCCTTCCCGTACTTCGGCGTCCCCTTGAACATCATGTGCTCGAGCAAATGCGAGATCCCCGTCGCGCCCGCGCTCTCGTTCCGCGAGCCGACCTTGTACCAGACCATGAAGGAGACGACCGGCGCGACGCGGACCTCCTGAATCAGCACCTTGAGGCCGTTTTGGAGTGTGACCTCGGTCACGTCGCCGCCCGTGGCGGCCGGGGCGGCTCTCAATCCACCCTCCGGAGCGCGGCCACGCTCTCGATGTGGGGCGTGTGGGGGAACATGTCGACCGGCTGGACCCATTCGACCTCGTAGCGCGACTCGCAGAGGAGCCCCAGGTCGCGTCCCAGGGTGCTCGGATTACACGAGATGTAGACCATCCTGGGAGCGCCGAGGTGGATCAGGCGGCTCAGGACGCCGGCGTGGAGCCCGGCCCGAGGCGGGTCCACCAGGACCGCGTCGATCGTGGGCCGCGCGACCGCGGTGGGGGACGGACGATCGCCCAGGCCCAGCCGGTCGCGGAGCACCTCCAGCGCCTCGCCCCGCCAGAACACGGCGTTCGTGATCTCGTTTCGGGCCGCGTTCCGCTCCGCGTCGCGCACCGCGATCTCCGAGGACTCGATGCCGATCACCTCCGACGCGCGCTTCGCGATCGGGAGCGTGAACGTTCCCGTGCCCGCGTAGACGTCGAGGACCCGTTCGCCTCCCCGGAGCGCGAGCGCGTCCAGGGCCGTTTCCAGGAGCCGGTCCGCCTGCTCCGTGTTGGTCTGAAAGAAGGAATTGGAGGAGATCTCGAACGTGAGCCCGCCCAGGCGCTCGAGGATCGAGGGCTTTCCGGCGAGCACGCGCTCCTCCTCGCCGACCGCGACCTGGGCCTTCCGGCGCGTCAGGTTCAGCACCACGCTCGCCACCCCCGGGAACGCGCTCCGCAATTCGGCCGCCAGGCGCTCCAGCGCCTCGTGGGGCTCGCTCGCGACCACGTTGACCATGACCTCCCCGGTCCGGATTCCCTCGCGCACGACGAGGAAGCGGAGAAGGCCCGAGTGCCGCCTCAGGTCGTAGGGAGGGAGCGATTCGCGCCGCGCGAACGCGCGCGTGAGGGCCACGATCTCGCTGGAGACCGGCGTGGCG
>DASQBE010000113.1:0-2570 GCA_035635355.1 Binatia bacterium
TACCTGAGTACCTTCCTGAGCCACATTCGAGCTTCCTGTAGCCGGACAACGACGAGCATTCACAATCGCCGCCGCGCCCTCCGTCGGCGTCGTCACAGACCCCGACTGAGGCACGAAAAACGACTGCGTCACATCCGGCACTCCTGCATAGGCGGCCGGGACGATCAGAACCGCGAGTACGGCCATCGCAATGCCCAGCTTGGCCACTTTCAACATCATCACACCTCCTACGGTCTCAACTGCTGCGTACTAGCACAGGGATGCAGAGGTCTGCTGCATGCACAAAGGTGGTAGGCGTATTGCCGTGGCGGTAAGAAACACCTCCTTTCGAGCAATCTTTGTGATGATCTTGGGTCAAACTATTTATAAGAGTCCCAAAAGTTTGGTCTCGTCCAGGGCTCTTATTGACAGGATGTTGCCGGACTGATTGATTGCCGAACAGGAAATAGTCTACCACGCAGGCGGAGCAAAGTCAAGCGGAAGAAGGCCCTAACGCGCGTTCAGAGGGCAATTTGGTGGGCGAAACAGGGCTCGAACCTGTGACCCCTTGCGTGTAAGGCAAGTGCTCTACCAGCTGAGCTATTCGCCCCAGCCCTCATTTGGCCAGGATTCCTATGGGGATCAGCACCAGGTACCCCAGCAAAAGCATTATTGGAGCTACCGTTATGGAGCCCCGAGACAGCAGGATGTAACCCACCAGGATGACCAGGGCCGCCAGCCCGAAAATCAGATAGTTCCTCTTTCCGAACGGGATTTCCGCGTTTGGCGCCTCGACGGGGCGTGGTCCCGGGCCCCGGCGCTGCCGGCGGATCTCAGCGGGCGTCGGCATCGCTCAATCCTCCTGGTCGGTGGGGGGCAAAGGGTCAGCCCTAGGGTACCCCCGCGGGTCGATTTCCAACTCGGCGAATCCTAGGCCCTTCACGATCGCGAACATAGCCTCTTTTTGCTCGGGGCGCTCCAGACGAGCCACTTCGGCGGGGTCCACTTCGATGCGGGCCTTCGAGCCCTCGTGCCTCAAACGCAGGATCCGGACCCCCAGACGGTCTCGAAGGGCCGCTTCCCCCAGCTCGACTTGCCTCAGCTTCTCCACCGTCACCTCGGACCCGTGCGGGATCCGCGACGCCAGGCACGCCGACTGGGGCTTGTCCCAGACCCGAAGCCCGAGCCGGCGGGCCAGCATCCGGATCTCGACCTTCGAGAGGCCGGCCTCGAGGAGCGGAGCGCAGACCCGGTGGCGCTCGGCCGCCACCATGCCGGGCCGCACATCCCCCAGATCGTCGGTCACGGCGCCATAGGCGATCGCATCCCAGGACTCCGCACGAGCCAGGGCCCCCAGCTTCTCGAAGAGCTCGGTCTTGCAGTGGAAGCACCGGTCGGGACGATTGGCCCGATACTCGGCCCGGTCCATCTCGTCGGTCCGGATCACGCGGGCCGGGATCCCTCTCTCGCCGGCGAGGGCCAGGGCCTGCGCCAGCTCCGCCGCGGGAAGCGAGGGGCTCTGCGCGATGACGCCGCAGGCACGCTCGCCCAGCACCCGGTGCGCCTCGGCCAGGAGAACCGCCGAATCCACGCCCCCGGAGTAGGCGATCAGGACCCGGCCGAGGCCGCGCAGGATCCCCTCCAGGCGGGCGCGTTTGGCCTCGAGGTCGTCCGGGACCGTGGATCGGGAGCCCGAGCGGGAGAAGAACGCTGCCCTGGTCTCGCTCACGGTTTCACCACGCGCTTCTTGTGCTTTGGAGTCGTGGAGGGCGACGCGGACGGGGCCGGCGGACCACTGGGACGCGCGGTCCTCTTCTTCGACGCGGCCGTTTTCTTCGGCGAGGCCGGGGCGCTCTTGCCGTGACCCGCGACCGTCTTCTTCACCGTTTCCGGGGCAGGGCGCTTGGAGGGCGCGCTCACCCGGTCCGCGCGCAGAGAGGGCGGCGCGGAATCGGGCATCGCGAGGAGCGTGGGCGGCGGCGGAAGCGGTCCCGTGAATATCGCCGTGGTCGACTCGGACTTCGCCAGGGCGCGGACGTGGGCGATCGCCGCCAGGTGCTCCTCCCACGACTTCGAGAAGATGTGGGTTCCGTCCCCGCGGGCGACGAAGTAGAGCTCGGTGGAGTCCGGAAGCGGGAAGAGCACCGCGTGGAGCGCGGCGCGCCCGGGGCTGTCGATCGGGCCCGGCGGGAGGCCTCGGTTTCGATACGTGTTGTAGGGCGATTTCACGTTCAGGTCGCTGTAGTAAACCCGATTTCGGAAGATCCCGAGCGCGTAGGTCACCGTCGGGTCGGACTGGAGCATCATACCCCGCTTGAGGCGGTTGTAGAACACGGCCGCGATCCGGGGGCGCTCGACCGGCATGGCCGCCTCCGCCTCCACGATCGAGGCGAGCGTGACGAGCTGGTGCAAAGTGAGCCCCTGCCGCGCGCCGGGAAGACCCATCTCCTCCTCGAAGACCCGGAGCGAGCGGCCCACCATGACCCGCGCGACCTCGTCGGGCGAGAGCAGCGGGTAGAAGGGGTAGGTGTCCGGGTAGAGATACCCCTCGAGACGGTCCGCGGGCACCCCGAGGGAGGCGGCGAAGGTGG
>DASQBE010000114.1:0-4235 GCA_035635355.1 Binatia bacterium
TCGAGGATGCCGACGTACGAATACGAATGCGACAAATGCGGCCACCGCTTCGAAGTGTTCCAGTCGATGACGGAGCCGCCTCGAAAGCGCTGCCCCAAGTGCCGGGGGAAAGTCCGCCGTCTGGTCAGCGGCGGGGCCGGAATCGTCTTCAAGGGCTCCGGGTTCTACGCCACCGACTATCGATCCAGTGCCTATAAAGAACAAAAGCGCAGGGAGTCCGGGGAACCCGCTAAGCCAAAGGGTGAATCCAAGGACGGCGGCCGGAAAAAGAAGCAGGACTCGGGCTCCTAACGCTTTTCCTTTGACTCACTTCCTCCCCCTTTGGTAGCGTCCGAACGCGCGATGCGGCGCTTCCCGCTCATCTCCGGACACCGGTCCCTAACCTCCTCCATCGGAAGCGCGTATTTTCTGTAATTTCATTATATTACCCCGAAAGTCTCAACTGAAATCGAAAGGGGATCGATGTCGCACAAGGTGACGCTGATTCCGGGCGACGGGACCGGGCCCGAGATCACGAAAGCGACCCGCCGCGTGCTCGAGGCCACGGGCGTGTCCTTCGAGTGGGATGTGCAGGAGGCGGGCGTCGATGTATTCGCGAAGGAGGGCACGCCGCTTCCCGCCCGCGTTCTGGACTCGTTGCGCCGCACCCGAGTCGGCCTGAAGGGTCCGATCACGACACCGGTCGGAACCGGATTCCGCAGCGTCAACGTCGCGCTCCGGAAGGAGCTGGACCTCTACGCGTGTGTCCGCCCGTGCAAGACCTACCCCGGCGTCCGGTCCCGATACGACAACATCGACCTCGTCATCGTCCGCGAGAACACCGAAGACCTCTACGCGGGGATCGAGTTCGAGCGCGGAAGCCATGGCGCGCAGGCCCTCCGCGGGCTGGTCCAGACCGAGGCGAAGCGGGACATCCCGGAGGACGCCGGGATCTCGATCAAGCCGATCAGCGTGGCCGCCACCGAGCGCATCGTGCGGTACGCGTTCGCGTACGCCAAGAAGAACGGCCGCCGCAAGGTGACCGCGGTGCACAAGGCCAACATCATGAAATTCTCGGACGGCCTCTTTCTCGAGGTGGCCCGCAAGACGGCCAAGGAAACACCCGATGTGGAGTTCGAGGACCGGATTGTCGACAACATGTGCATGCAGCTCGTCCAGACACCGGAGAACTACGACATCCTGGTTCTCCCCAATCTCTACGGCGACATCATCTCGGATCTGGCGGCGGGCCTGATCGGCGGCCTGGGGGTGGCGCCCGGAGCGAACATCGGCGACGAGGCCGCGCTCTTCGAGCCCACCCACGGGAGCGCGCCGCGGTACGCGGGCCAGGACAAGGTGAATCCGTTCGGGATGATCCTGAGCGGGATGCTCATGCTCCGCCATCTCGGGGAGCGGGACGCGGCCGACCGCCTGGAGCGCGCGGTGGCTCGCGTGATCCGCGAGGGGACTTCCGTGACGTACGACATGAAGACGACGCGCGGCGATCCGAGCGCCGTCGGAACCCAGGCGACCGCCGACGCCGTGATCGCCCTGCTCCGGTAGGGGCGGGACCATGCTCGCCGACCGGGCGACGATCGACGTGCTGGCGGGGCACGGGGGCTCGGGGGCGGTGAGCTTCCGGCGCGAGAAGTACGTGCCGAAGGGAGGACCGGACGGGGGGGACGGAGGCGACGGGGGGAGCGTGATCCTCCTCGTGAACGAGCACCTGCGCACGCTCCTGGACTTCCAGTTCCGCGCGCGGTTTCAAGCCCCGTCGGGGGCGCACGGATCCGGCAACCAGAAGAGCGGCCGGTCCGGGGAGGACCTCGTGGTCCCGGTGCCCCCCGGCACGCTGGTGATGGAAGCGGAGTCGGGCGATCTCCTCGCGGACCTCGTGGAGGCGGGCGCGCAATTCGTCGCGGCGCGGGGTGGGCGCGGCGGACGAGGGAACGCGCGCTTCGCGACCCCGACCCGGCAGGCGCCGCGGAAGGCGCAGCCCGGTCGCCCCGGCGAGGAGCGAAAGCTCCAGCTGGAGCTGCGGCTCATCGCGGACGTGGGCCTCGTGGGTTTTCCCAACGTGGGAAAGTCCACGCTGCTCTCGCGCGTGAGCGCGGCGCGGCCGAAGATCGCGGACTATCCGTTCACGACCCTCGAGCCGCACCTGGGGCTGGTGCGCGTGCGCGAGGAGCAGAGCTTCGTGATGGCGGATCTGCCCGGTCTGATCGAGGGCGCCCATCAGGGCAAGGGGCTGGGTCATGATTTTCTGCGCCACATCCAGCGGACGCGGACGATCTTGATGCTTCTGGACAGCGCCTCCGAGGATCCGGCCGCGGATCGGGAGAAATTGAATCGGGAACTCAGGGAGTACAGCGAGGATTTAACGAGGAAGCCCACGGTCGTCGCGATGAGTCGCTCGGATCTCAGGGGTGACGAGGCGCAGGGCGGGCCGCCGTTTCCGCTGGACGGGGCCCACTGGGGTGGATGGATCTCGGGAGTCACCGGGGTGGGGCTGGACCACCTCCTGAATGTTGTCTGGGACGTGTTGATCGGGGCCGGCGCAGCAAAGCCGGCGAAGAGTCGGGTGGGCGGCGACCAGGGTGTCGCCGGAACGGAGGAGCGAGAACCATGGTAGCGAAGGACGTCGCGCGGCTCTGGGAAGAGCTGAGGCACAGGGATCCGGAGGAGAAGCTCGGGTGGATCACGCAGCTCGCGCAGAATCCCACCGAGGAATCGATCGAAGTACTCCTCGACGTGCTCCAACAGGAAAGCTGGTTCTTGCGGGATCAGGCGGCCCGCGTGCTCGCCACCATGGGCGAGCCGGTCCTGGAACCCCTCGTGGAATTCCTGGGCTCCGGCCTCTGGTACACCAGGGCTTCGGCGGTGGCGGCGCTGGGACGGATGGGGAATCCGCGCGCGGCGGCTCCGCTCGTCGGAATGCTCAACGACGCCAACCGCACGGTGCGCGACGCGGTCTGGGACTCGCTCGTGCTCCTCTGTCGGAACGAGCTCGCGACGCGGGAGCTGGCGGCCGCGTTCGAGTCGCTCCCGGAGAAGGCCCGCCGGTTCGCGCTGGACGGACTGGTGGAGCGGGACTCCGAGGCGGCCGGCCAGGTGCTGCGTCACATGGACGACGCGGCCACCATCGCCCAGCGGACGGCGGCCGACGCCGCGGAAGCCGACCTTGCCTGGAAGGATGTCGTCGGCGGAGAGGGCGAAGCGAAACAGGCGGCACGCTAGCGAGGCGTCGCCGCGCGGGGTGGTGGCGGTGGGGAGAGAAGCGGAGACCGCGGAGGAGATCCGCGAGGTCGGTAGGGACCAGATCGGGTATCCGGGGCGCCTTCGCGCTCTGGGCTCGGCGCCCGACCCCGTGTTCCTCGCCGGACGATGGGACCACCCCGGTCCCTTCGTCGCGATCGTGGGTACGCGGGACGCAAGCGACGATGGGCGCGACGTGGCGCACGATCTGGCGCGCGCGCTCGCGGACCGCGGCGTCGCGATCCTGAGCGGCTTGGCCCGCGGCATCGACGCGGCGGCGCACGAGGGCGCCTTGGCCGCGGACGGCGTGAGCGGCGCCGTGCTGGGCACACCGCTCGATGTGACGTATCCTCGCGAGCATGCCTCCCTCCAGAACCGAGTCCGACGCTCGCTCGGCCTCATGAGCGAGATCCGCTCCGGAGATCCCACCACCCGGAACACCTTCGCCGCGCGCAACCGGATGTTGGCCGCCCTGGCCGATGTGGTCCTTGTCGTGCAGGGCCGGGAGCGAAGCGGCGCGCTCCTCACGGCGCGGGAGGCTCGACGCCTCGGACGTCCCGTCGGCGCCGTGCCGTGGGATTCGCGTGATCCCCTGGGCGAAGCCCCGCACGGATTGATTCGAAGCGGGGCGGCCAGTCTGGTGTGTTCCGCGAGCGACGTCCTGAGGCTCATCCACCCTGGGGAGGGAGTCGCCCGACGCTCCGCCCCGCCGCGGGCGAACCCCGTGCTCCTCGAAGATCTTCAGCCGCAGGAGCGCGCCTTGTATCGCGCCCTGCGCGAACGCCCGCGCCCGATGGACGAGCTCGCCGGAATCGCCGGGCTCACCGCGGCCGAGCTCGGCGTGGCGCTCCTGTCGCTCGAGCTCCAGGGGCTCGCGCGGCGCGACCCGGGCGGTCTCGCGCGCCGCGTGCGGCGCCCCTAGACGTGGCCCACTCGCCGCTCCGTCCGGTCCGCCAGAAGCTCGAGGTCCTGGCGCTGCGCTCGATCGGCCTCCTCGCGCG
>DASQBE010000115.1:0-3969 GCA_035635355.1 Binatia bacterium
CGGCCGCGCCGCGAAGGCCCACCTCCTCCTGCACGCTCCAGACGGCGGTGACGGGCACGGGGGGGCGGCGCTGGATGAGGCTCGCTAGAATCGCGCATCCGGCGCGGTCGTCGAAGGCCTTTCCCTTGCGCGTCGTGCCCCAGGCCTCGTAGGTCGTGTCGAACACGGCGTAGGCGCCGACCGGCACGTGCTCCTCGGCTTCCTCGCGCGAACGGGCGCCGATGTCGAGGTAGAGGTCGTCGGCGGCGGTCACCCGGTCGCGCTCGGTGCGCGGCACCAGGTGCGGCGGCAGAGCGCCCACCACCCCGCGGGTCCCGGCGACGCCGATCCGGAACACCTGGCCGGGAAGGATGCGCGGATCGATGCCCCCGACCCGGCGGAATCGAAGCCGTCCCTCCTTCTCGATCGCGGTCACCATCAGGCCGACCTCGTCCATGTGCGCGCAGAGCATCACGTGCGGGCCCTTCTTCCCGGCCCGCGGCGCCGGGTGGAGCCGCGCGACCAGGCTTCCCATGGGATCCACCTCGAGCGAATCGACCTTGTCGCGCGCGTACTCGGCGAGGATGGCGCGGACCGCCTCTTCGCCGCCGCTCACCCCGGGCGCGTTCGAGATGCGCTCCAAGATATCCTCGCGGAAGGCCGGCACGCCGTTCCGGCTCACTTGAGCACCTCGACGGCCCGCCACTCGGGCGAAAGCTCGGAGAGATAATGCCCCAGGAGATGCGCGCAGCGATCCACGTCCCGCGGCTCGACGGTCTCGACGCCCGTGTGCATGTAGCGGCACGGGATCCCGATCACCGCGGTGGGGACGCCCGAGCTCGCGATCTGGATGTCCATCGCATCGGTGCCCGAGCCGGTGGGGCAGGGCTCCACCCGATAGGGCATCGAGAGGGACTTCGCGGAGCGCTTGAGGGCTTCCAGGATGAGGGGATGGATGTTCCCGCCGATCGAGAGCGCGGGGCCGCTTCCCAGGGGCACCGTGTCGCCCTCGCGCGCCCCCGGCATGTCGCCGTGGCTCACGTCGATCGCGATCCCCAAGTCCGGGGTGAGGTTCTCGGCGGCCGTCCTGGCGCCGAGGCAGATGACCCCGAATTCCTCCTCGACGGTGGCCACCGCGACCACGTCCCACGCGGGCCGGCGGGAGCGCAGGAGCTCGAGCGTGCGGAGCATCACCACGATGCCGGCCCGGTCGTCCATTCCCGGCGCCGCGAGGCGATCCCCCAGGAGGTCGACGGGGGATTGGCGGAGCGTCACCATGGTTCCCACGGGAACCTTGCGGATGACCTCGCGCTCCGGGCGGCCCGTGTCGAGATAGAGCTCCTCCAGGGGAATGGGGCGCTCGGATTCGCCCTTCTTCTGGAGATGGGGCGGGCGGGTCGCGAAGACCGCGGCCATGGGCGGGCTGGAGTGGACCGTCACCTCTTTCCCGGGCAGGGTGCGGCTGTCGAATCCGCCCACCTCGGTGAGCCTCAAGTATCCGCCGGGCTCGACCGCGCGGACAAGGAATCCGATCTTGTCCATGTGCGCCGCGAGAAGCGCCCTGGGGCGGGGCTTCGGAGCGGTTCCGTCGACCCAGGCGTAGACGCTTCCCATCCGGTCGCGCTCGACGCGATCCGCGACGGTGCGGAACGCCTTCATCAGCTCGCGAGCGGTGGCCGCCTCCTGCCCGGGGACCCCGGGCAGGGAGGAGATGTGGCGAAGCCAGTCGGCGCAGGTGCGGTCCCCGTTGGAAGCCATAGCCCCGTAATTTAGTGGACCCGGTCGGCTTAGGGCAAATGTAAACTCCGCGATCCGATGGCCGCGCAACGCATCGCACTAGCCCTTCCACACCTCGGTGTGTACGGCGGGATCCGCCGATTTCTCGAATTGGGGGAGGTCTGGACCCAGCGCGGCCGCGACGTGGCGATCTTCGTCCCCGACCCTGCCACCGCCCGGCCCTGGGTGCCCTTTTCGGGCACGATACTTCCGATCGCGGAACTGCCGCTGGGCGGATGGGATGTCGTGCTCTCGCCCGATCCGGAGCTCTTCCTCGTCTGCCGCGCGCCCGGCGCACTCCGCGTCTACTACTCGGTGCTGGAGAGGGCCCCGAGGGAACGGGAGGCGGTCCGCGCGGCCGATCTCGTGCTTGCCAATTCGGCGGGGATGCGCCGATATCTCTCGCGGAAGGGAATTGCGGCCGCGGACGCGGCGGGGGGCGTGAACGTCGCCTGTTTTCATCCCGTACCGACCGGCGGCACTCCGGGTCCTGTTCGCGTGCTGGTCTACGGGCGGCTCTCGCGGCGGCGCAAGGGGACCTGGGTTGCGGTGAAGGCGATCGAGCGCGCCGCGGAGGCTTCGGGTGTGCCGGTCACGCTCACGCTCTTCGACGCGCCGCCGGAGGGTGAAGCACCGGCCCTTCCGCGCGCCCTCCGCGTCCCTCACCGATGGGTGTTGAATCCCACGCAATCGGAGCTCGCGGAGCTCTATCGCGCGTCCGACCTCTTCATCAGCGCGGAGCGGCGGGCGGGCTGGTGCAACACGGCGGCGGAAGCCATGGCGTCCGGGACCGCCGTGGTGTGCACGCGGAGCGGCACCGAGGACTTCGCGATCGACGGCGTCACGGCGACCGTGTCCTGGCGATTCTCCTGGGCCCTGGCGAACGCGATCCGGCCCCTTCTCTCCGATCCAGCCCGTCGTGTGGCGCTCGCGGCGCGGGGGCTCGGTAAGATCCAGGAGTTCTCCTGGGAACGCACCGCCGATCGGATCGAGGCCGCCCTGGAGGGAGGCCTCTCACGGGAGGGCCCATGGTCGGGAAGCGACGACCCCGGCGCGCTAGCGCGGTCCTGATCCTTGCGGCCTATCCGCGGCGCCCGGCCGCCGAGCGAGCCGCGAGGCTTCTGGTGCGCGAGCGGGTCCTGGCCTGCGCGACGGTGGTCCCCGGGGCGCGGGCGTTCTACACGTGGGGCGGGCGACGCCGTGCCGACCGGAGTATCTTGCTCTACGGCAAGACCACGCGGGCGCGCGCGGACGAGGCCGTACGGCGGCTCCGTGAGACCCATCCCGACCAGGTGCCCGAGATCCTGGTCCTCGATGTCGTGGGCGGTGATCCCGACTATCTCGCCTGGGTCGCCGAGGAGGTGAAGCCGTGAGGCCTGGCCGCGATGCCGCGGTGCTCTTCCACGGGGGCCGCATCCTGGACGCGCCCCGCGCCGCCGCCGCCGAGCGGCAGGTGCGGAGCGGAGCTCGCGAGCGATACGGCGAGGCGGTCCTGGTGCGTGGCGAGCGGATCGAAGCGGTGGGATCCCTCGCGCGCCTTCGCGGCCTCGCGCCGCGGGGGGTGCGCGTGGTGAATCTCCGGGGCGGGACCCTGACCCCGGGATTCGTGGACGCGCACATCCACCTGCTCACATGGATCCGCGCCGTGGGGGACGTATGGATCGAGAGGCAGACCCCCGAAGGCTTGGCGGACGCGGTCCGTGCGGCCCAGGCCCGCGCCCGGGACGGCGACTGGATCACCCTTCGAGGATGGGTGCCGCGGGAATGGCCGCGCGAGCTGCGCGCGCGGGCGACCCTGGACCGGGCTCTCCCGGGCCGTCCGCTGGTGCTCCTCGCGGTCGACGGGCATTCGGCCTGGGGAAACGGCGCCGCGCTGCGCGAGGCGAAGATCGCTCCGGACGTCGCCGACCCTCCGGGTGGGACGGTGGACCGGGACTCCTCGGGGAGCCTGACGGGCATCTTCATCGAGACCGCCGCGACGCTCCTACAACGCGCCATCCCGCGGCGGCGCGAGGCCTCGGAGGATCTGGCGCACGCCGTGCGCCGGGCACACACCCTGGGCATCACGGGGGCCCATGACTTCGACCGCACCGACATCTGGCGCGCGGCCCAGGAGCTGAGCGGGCGCGGCCGGCTGCCGTTCCGGCTGGTCCTCTCGGTCCCCGCGGCCAAGCTCGAGTCCGCCGAGGATCTGGATCTCCGTAGTTCATGGGG
>DASQBE010000116.1:0-16680 GCA_035635355.1 Binatia bacterium
CAGATAGACGTAGGGGAGGAGCGCCACTCGGCCCGGCGCGTGGTGGAGCCCGCCCACGTTCACCTCCGTGAGCGGGAACCCTCCCTGCTTGAGCCGGAGGGGCTCCTCGACGCCCGGAAAGAGGAGGATCGAGCGCTCGGCGAGGACGGCGCGGCGGGTCTCCTCGAGGAGCGCTTCTTGGACCGAGAGCGCCACGGCGCGCGTGCCCTCGGGCGCGGCGAAGAGGTAGAGGTCGGCGCGGGCGGGATCCGCGCGGAGCGAATCGGAAACGATGCCCATCCAGGTAGGGCGCAGGGAAGACCCCCAGCCGTGCACGACCTGGCCGTGGATCAGCCGGTCGTCGATCCGCGCGAGCAGAAGCGGCACTAGCTTACGGTGATGCCTGCTTTCCCCTTGGCTTCCAGGCGCGGCAGAAGCTCGTCCAAGGGGAGCGTGTCGCGGTAGTGGAAGAACTCGAGCAGCACCGGAAGATTGACGCCCGTCACCGTGCGCACGACCCGCCCGCCGTGGTCGGCCCGGCGGGAGGCGATGCCGCAGCTCCCCGCGGCGAGATCGGTGAACACCACGACCGGCCTCTCGCCGGGGACCTCGCGCACGCGATCCTCGATCGCGCGGCTCAGAGCCTCACCCGAGAAGCCCTCGTTGCTCAGCACGAACGCTTCGGTCTGGGCGCCCAGGATCCTCTCCACCGTGCGGAGGAGCTCGGTGCCGAGGCCCGCATGGGTCACCAGGAGCCCGACGGGACGGTCCGTCGCGGGGGTCATGCGCGGTCACTCCGTGTCATCGCGGACCAGAGGGTTGGCGAGCAGTTTGGATCGCATGCTTTCGATGAGCCGTTCGTTCAAGGCGCGGGCCGGATGGTACCCGTACACCTTCACCAGATGGTTGAGCGCGATCACCTCGGCGATGACGGTGATGTTCTTTCCGGGCAGGATCGGAACGGTCACGAGCGGAATCTCGGTCTCCAGGTACCGGGCCAGGCAGTCGTCCAGGCCCAAGCGCTCGTACTCGACCTTGCTGTCCCACTCGGTGAGATGCACCTCGACCTCCACCCGTTTCTGCCCGCGGATGGAGCGGATTCCGAAAATGGCCTGCACGTCGATCACCCCGAGGCCCCGGATCTCCATCGTGTGTTTCAGCACCTCGTTGCAGGAACCGATCAGGATGTCGCCGTGGCGGCGGGTGATCCGGACCACGTCGTCCGCCACGAGCCGGTGGCCGCGTTCGACCAGATCCAGGGCCGTCTCGCTCTTCCCGATGCCGCTCCGCCCGGTGAAGAGGAGGCCCACCCCGTACACGTCCACCAGCGAGGCGTGGACGGTGACCGAGGGGGCGAACACCCAGTCCAGGTACCCGGTGAGCTGGTGGATGAAGGGCGTGGTGTCCTGGGGGGTGCGGAGGATCGGCACCTCGTTCTTGTTCGCACGCTCGAGGAGCCCCTCCGGAAGCTGGAGCCCCTTGGTCACGATGATTCCGGGCATGGCGAACTGGAAGAGGCGGTCCAGCGCCTCCGCGCGCCCTTGCGGGGTCAGCGTGCCGAGGTACGCGATCTCGGTCCGCCCCATGATCTGGAGCCGCTCGAAGAGGAAATTCTCCGGGTACCCCATGAGGGCCATGCCCGGACGGTTGATGTCGCTGATGGTGATCGGAACGCGGGACTCGACGCCCTTGGTGAGCACCTCGAGCGAGAGCGGCTCGCGCTGCTGCTCGTAGAGCTGCGCGATGGTGATCTGCGTCGTGCTAATCGAGCTCAAGCAATCCTACCTGCCCATCCTCCAAGCGATAGGCGACCCGCAGGCCCCCGTCCTCCGGCTCCGAGAACACGAGAACGGGAAGCCGGCTCTTCCGCAGCATGCGGACGGCTTGATCCACCGTCAGCGTGCGCGGCTTGGGTTTCGTGCGGACGATCTCGATTCCGTCCCGCCGCCCCGGGCTCGCCGGGGGCACCACCGAGATGTCCTCCGGCCGAAGCGCCCGGCCGCTCTTCTTCTTGTGGTCCTTGATCTGCTCCTTGCGCCGCTTCAGCGCGCGCTCCTGCTTTTCCAGCACCGCGTCCAGCGCGACCCGCGGGTCCGGATCCTGCGCGCGTCCCGTCAAATCCACACCGTTCCCGAATATGCGGAGCTCCGCCTGATGACGGTAGCCCTCCTCGGTCACGGTCAGCTGCGCGCTGATCAGGTGCGAGAAGTAGCGCTGCAGCTTCTCGATCCTCCGTTCCGCGTACGCGCGGTAGTCCGGAGTCACCTTCCAGTGCCGCCCCTTGATCGTGATCTGCATGATGTCCCCCTGCCTGGGTCATGATCCGTTCTCGATTCGTGACGCATACCGGCGGCGGGCCCGCGCCGGGAGAATGCGGAGCGCCTCCCGGTACTTGGCCACCGTCCTACGCGCAATCTTCAGACCTTGTTCGTGCAGGAGCTCGGCGATCCGCTGGTCGCTCAGCGGGTCGCGCTTGTCCTCTCCCTGAATCAGCTGCGAGATCTTTCCCTTGGCGACCTTGGCCGAGACGTCGTCCCCGTCCTCGGTCTGCAGCCCGCTCGAGAAGAAGTACTTCAGCTCGAAGACGCCACGCGGCGTCTGGACGTACTTGTTGGTGGTCACCCGGCTCACGGTCGACTCGTGCATGCCGATCTGGTTCGCGATCTGCTGCAGCGTGAGCGGCTTGAGTCCTTCGACTCCCCTCTCGAAGAACTCACGCTGCTCCTCCACGATCCGCCGCATCACCTTGATCATCGTCTTCCTGCGCTGCTCGATCGTCTGAATGAGCCACTTCGCCGAGTTGAGCTTCTCGGTGATGTACTTCCGGGTGGTGTCCTCCACCGTGCTCTTGTTCCGGAGCATCTGCTGGTAGGCGTTCGAGATCCGGAGCCTCGGCACGTTCCGGTCGTTCAGCGCGACCACGAAGTCCTCCCCGACGCGCTCCACGATCAGGTCCGGGGTCACGTAGCGGGTCTCCTCGGCGGCGATCTCCTGCGCGGGCCGCGGGTCCAGCGTTCCGATCGTGTCGCTGGCCGCTTGGACGTCCTCCACGGTGCACTTGAGGCCCCGCGCGATCTCGGAGAAGCGCTTGGCCAGAAGATTATCGAATTGCTCCTGGATGATCCGTCCCGCGAGCGTGGACTCCATCTTCTTCTGGACGATCTGGATCCAGAGACACTCTTGGAGATTGCGCGCCCCGATTCCGGCGGGCTCGAAGGTCTGGATCACCGCCAGCACTTCCTCCACCCGCTCCGGGCTGACCTGGAAGGTCTCTCCCACCTCCTCCACCGTCGTCTGGAGGTAGCCGTTCTCGTCGATCGAGCCCACGAGGAATTCCCCGATGGCCATCGCCTGCTCGTCGAGATTGCTGAGGCGGAGCTGCTCCAGGAGATGGTCGCCCAGGCTCTTCACCGTCACCGGCACGCGCTCGTAGAACTCCGCGTCGCCATCGTCGTTGCGCGGGGAGGAGATCGTCTCGAACTGGTCCGGCCAGAGCTCGCCCCAGTCCACCTCCTGCTCCTGCTTCACCTCGGCTTCCTGCGGCTGCTCGGTCTCGGCGGGCTGCGCCTCTTCCTCCTGGCCGACTTCCTTCTTGACCTCCTCGATCTCCTGGACCTCCTCCACCTCGTCGACTTCCTCGAGGAGGGGATTCCGCTCCAGCTCCATCTTGAGCGCTTGCTGGAGCTCGAGGGTGGGCATCTGGAGCAGCTTGAGCGCGTGCTGAAGACGCTGCGTCATGATCAGCGTCGGCTTTTGCTGCATGCTCAGGCTGTGTTTCATTTCCATGGCGTTTGTTCCCTCAATCCAAACGGAACCGCTCGCCGAGATAGATCTGGCGCGCGATCGGATCCTCGGCCAGCTCCCGGCTGGTGCCTTCCAGGAGAATTTTCCCCTCGAACATGATGTACGCGCGATCGGTCGTGCTCAGGGTCTCCCGCACGTTGTGGTCGGTGATCAGGATCCCGAGGCCCCGATCCCGGAGCCGGCCCACGATGTCCTGGATCTCTCCCACCGCAATCGGGTCGATGCCCACGAACGGCTCGTCCAGGAGGAGAAACTTCGGATGCGTCACCAGCGCCCGCGTGATCTCCACGCGGCGCCGCTCTCCTCCCGAGAGGTTGTACCCCCTCCGGTCCGCCAGATGCGCGATGTTCAGCTCCTCCAGGAGGGAGGCCAGGCGCTCCGCCCGCTCCTTCCGGCTCATCGGCAGCGTTTCCAGGATCGCGAGAATGTTCTCCCGAACCGTCAGCTTCCGGAAGATGGACGGTTCCTGCGCGAGATATCCGATGCCCGTGCGCGCCCGCTCGTGCATCGGCATCCGCGTGATGTCCTTCCCGTCGACCAGAATCTGCCCGCCGTCCACGCGCAAGAGGCCGACGATGAGATAGAACGTCGTGGTCTTGCCCGCGCCATTCGGCCCCAGGAGCCCGACCACTTCCCCGCCCTTCACCTCGATCGATACCTGGTTCACCACTTTCCAGTGGCCGTAGAACCGCTCGAGATTCCGCCCCTCGAGACCCGACATGGCTAGAGCGAGTCCCCCCCGTGGCCCGTGTCCTGGACTTCGGCCCGGACCTCGCGCTTGAGGTGGAAATGCTCCAGGTTCGCATCGCTCTCGAAGCCGTAGCCGGTCACCACGTCGCCCTGGCGCGTCACCTTCACGAACGACTCCGAGACGATCTTCTGCGTGCTGTTGATCCAGCGCAGCGAGTCGGTATCCATCTTGACTCCGGTCTCGGTCACGATGTGCACCCTTCCCACCGCCTCCAGATTGTTCGTCCGCTGGTCCACCAGTCCCTGGTCCGCGGTCAGCGTCGAGGACTTCTTCCCCTTGTCGTCGAAGAAATCGATCCGGATCGCCTTGGCGTCCACGAGGTTCTTATCGTTGTACATGGCCGCGTACGTCGCCAAGAGAGTCCAGTTCTTCTTCCCTTCCGAGGTTTCCGTGAGCGTGAAGTCCCGGGCCTCCTGGTCCGGCATCCGGAGGTCCGAGGCGCTGGGAGTCGGGGCGTGCCGCGACGTGCAGCCCGCCGTCGCCGTCACGGCCAGCGCGGCCGCCGCGGCGAGCATCCACCCGTGCAGGGCCACCCATCGTAGCACGCCCACCCGAAGCCCGGCCGACGGGGCCCGCACGCCCGCTACCCGCGCGCCGCACCGAGGCAGTCGTGCACGTGGATCACTCCCTGCGGCGCGCCCCGCCCATCCACCACCACGAGCGAGGTGATGGCGCCTCCCTCGTTTTCCTCCATCCGGCGCACCGCCTGGGCGATGAGCGCGCCCTCCTCGATGGTGCGCGGCTGGGTGGACATGATCTGGGAGACGGGGCTCCCTAAATCCGCCGATCCTTGGAGCAAGATCCGCTTGAGATCCCCGTCGGTGAGCACGCCGCGGAGGAGCCCCCGCGCGTCCACGACGGTCGTCATGCCGAGGCGCTTCTTCAAGATCTCGAGCAGCGCCTCGTGGAGCGTCGCGTTTTCCTCCACGCGCGGCAGCGCGTCACCGCGGTGCATCAGCTCCGAGACGCGAAGCAGGGCGGTGCGGCCGAGGACGCCGCCCGGATGAAGGAAGGCGAAGTCCTCGCGCGAAAAGCCCTTCATCCGCAGCAGCACGATCGCGAGCGCGTCTCCCAGGGCCAGGGCCGTCGTGGTGGAGGTGGTCGGGACCAGATCCTCGGGGCATGCCTCGCGCATGCGGCCCAGGTCCAGCACGCAATCGGAGCCGCGCGCCAGGGTCGACTCCGGCTGGCCCGTGATCGTGAGGATGGGAACGCCGCGCCGCCGGAAGGCCGGAAGAAGGCCCAGGATCTCGGGCGTCTCCCCGCTCTTCGAGAGGAGGAGGGCCAAGTCCTTGTCCGTGACGATCCCCAGATCGCCGTGGATCGCGTCCACCGGATGAACGAACGTGGCCGGGGTGCCCGTGCTGGTCAGGGTGGCGGCGATCTTCTTCGCGACGAGGCCCGACTTCCCGACCCCCGAGGTGAGCGTCTGCCCCTGGACCTCGAGCAGAAGTTGAATCGCGCGCTCGAACTCCTTACCGATACGCTCTTTGAGACCGAGAATCGCGCGCCCTTCCGCCTCGAGGACCTCGCGCCCCCACTCGGCGACCCGCGCAGAGTCCGCCCGCGTCGGCGTCAGAAGATCCGGTGTCGTGTTTCGATTCACGCTGGGCGTGCCCCCACAAGTCTCTCATCGGCAAACAATTGCCTGATCTTGATCAAGTCGAGGAGAAGGGGTTTCAGCTCCGAGAGCGGCCACTGGCTCTCCCGGTCGGAGCGGGCCTTGGCGGGGTCCGGATGGGTCTCGATGAAGATCCCGTCCACGCCGGCGGCCACGGCCGCTCTCGCCAGCACGGGAATGAACTCGCGCTGGCCGCCGGTCTCCCGCCCCCCCGGTCGCTGAACCGAGTGCGTGGCGTCGAAGAAAACCGGGCATCCGAAGCGCTTCATGATCTCGATGCCGCGAAAATCGACCACCAGGTCCCCGTACCCGAACGACGTCCCCCGCTCGGTGACGATGACGCCCGCGGCGCCGGCCGCGCGAGCCTTCTCCACGCCCCGAGCCATGGAGGCCGGGTCGAGGAATTGGCCCTTCTTGAGATGCACCGGCCTTCCGCTCCGGGCCGCCGCTTCGATCAGCTCCGTCTGCCGGCAGAGGAACGCCGGGATCTGGAGCAGGTCCAGCACCCGGGCGGCCTCCTCGACTTCCGAGGTCTCGTGCACGTCGCTCGTCACCGGCACGTCCACCGACTCGCGGATCCTGGCCAGCTCGCGCAACCCCTCGCGCGCGCCGGGGCCGCGATAGCTCTCTCCCGCCGAGCGATTCGCCTTCGCGTAGGAGGCCTTGAACACGAGCGGCATCTTGAGATCGGCCGCGATCCGCTTCAGCTCGCGCGCCACCTCTTCCGCCATGCCGCCGTCCTCGAGCGAGCAGGGCCCCGCGATCAGCGAAAGTCCTCCCGGGTGGAACCGGGCGGATCCGACGGCGAGGGGGCTCCAGGTCGTGGTCACGGGGAATCTCCTACGTGCGGGGCGCGCCCGAGGCGCTCTTGGCCCCGGAGCCGGCGCCCTCGCGGCGGCGGCGCTCCTCCACCGCGGCGTGCACGAATCCACGGAAGAGCGGGTGCGGATCGGAGGGGCGGGAGCGAAGCTCCGGATGGAACTGCACGCCCACGAACCACGGATGATCCGGAAGCTCGACGATCTCGACCAAGTTCAGGTCCTTGTACAGGCCCGCGACCTGCATCCCGTGCCGCTCCAGGTCCTCGCGGTACCGGTTGTTGAATTCGTAGCGGTGGCGGTGGCGCTCGGCGACGTGGGACGTGGCATAGGCCTCCGCCGCATGGCTCCCCGGCGAGAGCTCGCAATCGTAGGCCCCGAGCCGCATCGTCCCGCCCTTCTTCGAGACCCCCTGCTGGGATTCCAGGAGATCGATCACCGGGTACGGCGTGTCGCTCCGGAACTCGGAGGAGTCCGCCGCGTCCAGCCCCGCGACGTCGCGCGCGAATTCGATCACCGCGCACTGCATGCCGAGGCAGATGCCGAAGAAGGGGGTTTTCCGCTCGCGCGCGAACCGCGCCGCCTGGATCATCCCCTCCGTGCCGCGGTCTCCGAATCCGCCCGGGATCAGGATCCCGTGCGCCTGGCCCAAGAGGGCCACCGGACCGTCCATCTCCACGCGCTCCGAGTCCACCCAGTCGATCTTGACCGAGACGCCGTTCGCCGCCGCGCCGTGCGCGATGGCCTCGCTGATGCTCTTGTACGCGTCGCGCAGGTGCGTGTACTTCCCCACCACCGCGATCGTGACCTGCTCCTTGGCCGAGCGCACGCGGTCCGAGAAGGCCTGCCAGGCCTTGAGGTCGGGCGGGCCCGCGTCCAGGCGCATGTATTCGATGATGAGGTCGTCCAGGCCGCCCCGGTGGAACATGAGCGGGATCTCGTAGATCGACGCCACGTCGATGGCCTCGATGACCGCCTCCTTCGGGACGTTGCAGAAGAGGGCGATCTTCTCCTTCACCTCGCTGGGAAGCGAGACCTCGGTCCGGCACAAGAGAATGTCGGGCTGGATCCCGATCGCGCGGAGCTCCTTCACCGAGTGCTGCGTGGGCTTCGTCTTGATCTCGCGCGCCGCGCCCAGATGCGGGACGAGCGTGACGTGGACGAAGAGGGTGTTCTCGCGCTTGAGCTCGAGGCGGAGCTGGCGAATGGCCTCCAGGAAGGGGAGGCTCTCGATGTCCCCCACCGTCCCCCCGATCTCCACGATCGCGACGTCCACCTGGCCCTGCTTCGTGATCCCGAGCATCCGCGATTTGATCTCGTCGGTGACGTGCGGGATGACCTGGACGGTGCGGCCCAGGTAGTCGCCCCGGCGCTCCTTCTGGATGATGGAGTCGTAGATCTGCCCCGCCGTCACGTTGTTCTCGCGGTGCATCGAGACCCCGAGAAAGCGCTCGTAGTGCCCGACGTCGAGGTCCGTCTCGGCGCCGTCGTCGGTCACGTACACTTCCCCGTGCTGGTAGGGGCTCATGGTGCCCGGGTCCACGTTCAGGTAGGGATCGAACTTCTGGATCGTCACCTCGAGGCCACGGCTCTTGAGCAGCGTCCCGATCGAGGAGGCGGCGATTCCCTTTCCGAGGGAGGAGACCACCCCACCGGTCACGAAGACGAACTTGGTCATGTCGTTTCCCTCCCCCCGAAAAGAATCCGCGCGCGCTCGAGATCCTCGGGCGTGTCGATCCCCAGCGATCCGTAGTCACCCACCGCGACATGAATCGGAATCCCGTTCCACAGCGCCCGCAGCTGCTCCAGCCGCTCCGCGCGCTCCAGCGGGCACGGCCCCAGGCGCGCGAGCTCGAGGAGCGCCGCGCGCCGGTAGGCGTAGACCCCGACGTGCAACAGGGCCGCCGGGCCCGCGCCGTGCGGAATCGGGGCGCGCGAGAAATAGAGCGCCCGGCTCATGCGATCGATCACGACCTTCACGCGGTTCGGATCCCTCACGTCCTCGGCCACGGGGAACGGCGCCGCCAGCGTGCCCAGGATGATGTTTGGATTCCGGAAGAGCGAGACGAGATGCTCGAGACCCTTGGGATTCACGAAGGGCTCGTCGCCCTGGATGTTCACGATGACGCCGTCTTCCAGGTCCCGCGCCGCGGCCGCCACGCGATCCAGCCCCGAGGGAAGCTCGGGTGGGGTGAGGACTGCTTCAGCCCCAACCGCGCGCACGGCGTCCGCGATCCTGGGGCTGTCGGTCGCCACGATCACGGCGCGGAAGCACGAGGCGCGGCGCACCTGTTCCAGGACGCGCGCGATGATCGGGGCTCCGCCCAGGTCTTGTAAGGGCTTCTCGGGGAGACGGGTCGACTGAAGCCGGGCGGGGATGATTCCCACGGCCGTCGAGGGCAGAAGGCTTGGCGCCTCACGCCCCGCTGAAGGGGAGGCCGAACGGTGCACGAGTCATGCTAGCAAGCGCTGGGCCGAACGGTCAAGTGGTGGGGTAAGTCGTTACCGCGTAGCCGGCTCCAGTTCGAGGTCCGCGATGCCCTTTTTCACATCTTCGGCGGACTTCGCGAGCGCCGCCTTCTCGTCGGCGGTGAGGTCCAGCTCGACGATCTTCTCCAACCCGCGCGAGCCCAGGATGGCGGGCACGCCGAGGTACAGGTCGCGGAATCCGTACTCGCCCTCGAGGTGGGCGCAGACGGGAAGCAGGCGCTTCTTGTCCTTGAGGATGGCCTCGGCCATCTGCACCGCCGAAGACGCCGGCGCGTAGAACGCGCTCCCGGTCTGGAGCAGCTTCACGATCTCGGCGCCGCCGTCCCGCGTGCGCTGCACGATCTCGGCGAGCCGCTCCTTCTTGATGAACTTGGAAACCGGCACGCCGCTCACCGTCGCGTTGCTCAGGATCGGGACCATGGTGTCGCCGTGCCCGCCCAGCACCATCGCCTGGATGTCCTCGACCGAGGCCCCGATCTCCATGGCCAGGAAGGACCGGAACCGGGCCGAGTCCAGCACGCCGGCCATTCCGATCACGCGCTCGCGCGGGAATCCGGTGACCCGGTACATCAGATACGTCATCACATCGAGCGGATTCGTGACGGTGATCACGAACGCCTTCGGGGCGTGCGTCTTGATCGCCTGCGCGATGCCGCGGATGATGTCGGCGTTCGCCTTGAGGAGGTCGGTGCGCGACATCCCCGGCTTCCGGGGCAACCCCGCGGTCACGATGATGAGGTCGCTGCCCGCGACCGTCTTCATGTCGCCGCTTCCCTCGATCATCGTGTCGTAGCCGCGGACCGGGCCCGCCTCGAGGAGATCGAGCGCTTTCCCCTTGGCCACACCCTCCACGATATCGATGAGCGTGATATCGCCCATCTCGGCCTCGGCGAGATAGAGGGCCGCGGAGGCCCCCACGTTCCCCGCGCCGACGACGCTCAGCTTAGGCACTCGCCGCCTCGTGCGCGGACCGCCGCGCGGTCTCGCCCGCGGACATGGGCTCGGGCTTGGGATCGATGGAGACCTGCATCCCGCGCTTCCCGCGGCGCGCGAACACCACGACGCCGTCCTTCAGGGCGAACAGCGTGTCGTCCTTGCCGCGCCCCACGTGGAGGCCCGGCGCGACCGCGGTGCCCCGCTGGCGGACGATGATGTTCCCCGCGCGGACCCACTGTCCGCCGAACCGCTTCACCCCGAGCCGCTGCGATTGCGAGTCGCGGCCGTTCTTCGAGCTGGATACGCCCTTCTTATGAGCCATGGGTTCCTCGCTTCTCCTTCTGCAGATTGATGCCCACGATCTTAACCCGCGTCAGCGTGTCGCGGTACCCGATCCTACGCCGGTACTTCTTGCGCCGCTTGTACGTGCCCACCCGGATCTTGTCGCCCTTCTCGTCCGCGATCACCTGCATCAGGACCACGGCGCCCTCGACGAGCGGCCGGCCCACCTGAACGCCGTCCTCATCCGAGATCAGAAGGACGCGGTCCACGACGATCTCCTCGCCGGGCTCTTTCCCCATGTGGGGCAGGACGTGCTCCTCGTCCTTCGCGACACGGAATTGGAGCCCCTGGGCCTGGATGACGGCGAAGCGCGTTTCACCCTTGGATTTCGTCTTGGGCGCCGCCTCGGTCTTTCCTTTCGCTTCCTTGGATTTTCCCTTGGGCTTCGCCTTGGCTACGACCGCCTCGGCTTCGGCCCTGGCCTTCTCTTTCGACTTCGGCATGACTGCCCTTTCCGCCCCGGCGCGCCGGGGCCTCACCACTAGCGCTCGAACTGCTTGGTGATCTCTTCGAACGTCCGCCCGCGGAAGAGACGGATCTCGTCCCGCCGGAGCGAAGGATCGTCCCGAATCTCGATCCGGAACCGGTGCGCGCGCTCCAGGTCTTCCAGGAGATCCGAATTCTGCTCCACCAGATGCACCGCCAGATCCGGATGCACCCGGAGCAGCAACACCTTCTCCTTTGCGCGCAGCCCCACCCGCCGCAGCATCCGCTCGATCCGGAGCGTCGCCGACGCCAGCGAGAGCACCTTGCCCGTGCCCCCGCACTCGGGACAATCCTGGTTGAAATAGACGATGAGGCTCGGCCGTTGCCTCTGTCGCGTCATTTCCACCAGCCCGAGATCGCTCACCGCGAAGGCCTTCGTCCGCGAGCGATCCCGCTTCAAGCGGTTCCGGAGCGTATCCAGGACCGCCTTCTTGTTCGCCTCGGTCTCCATGTCGATGAAGTCGAGGACGATGATTCCACCCAAATCCCGTAGCCGAAGCTGCCGCGCGATCTCCTCGGCCGCCTCGACGTTGGTTTTCAGAATCGTGTCTTCCTGGTTCTTCTTGCCTGTGAAACGTCCCGTGTTGACGTCGATCGCCACCAGGGCTTCGGTCTGGTCGATCGTGATGTAGCCCCCCCGCTTCAGCCACACCTTCCGATCCATCGCCTTTTCCAGCTCGGCCTCGATCCCGAAGTGATCGAAGATCGGCTCGGCGCCGCGATAGAGCTTGATGCGGGAGTGAAGCTCCGGGACGTACGTTTTCAGGTATTCGAGAATCTCTTTGTACTCCTCCTTCGAGTCGATGACGAGCTGGGACACGTCCTCGGTGAAGATGTCCCGGATGAGCCCCGTCGTCAGCTCCATCTCGCGGTGGAGGATCGCCGGCGCCTTGGCCCGCTGCGACTGCTTGTCCACCTTGGTCCAGAGCTGCTCGAGATACTTGATGTCGGCCTGGAATTCCTTCTTGCCGCGCTCCGCCCCGACCGTCCGGACGATGAGGCCCGATCCCTTGGGCCGGATCTCCTTGATCAGCGCCTTGAGGCGCGCGCGCTCCTGGCGATCCTCGATCTTCCGCGACACCCCGATGTGGTCGTGTCCCGGCATGAGGACCAGATACCGCCCCGGGAGCGAGATCTGGGTCGTGACCCGGGGCCCCTTGGTGCCGATGGGCTCCTTGGTGATCTGGACCAGGATCTCCTGCCCCTTCTTCAGGGCCTCCTCGATCCTCGGCGTCGGCTCGTCCCGACGCCAGCGCCCCCGGCCGCCGCCTCCGCCCGCCTCCGGCTTCGCGTCCTCCGCATCCTCGTCCTCGAACATCTCGTCGAGGTCGGTTTCGGACGGATGGAGATCGGACGCGTGCAGGAACGCCGTCTTCTCGAGCCCCAGGTCCACGAAGGCGGCCTGCATGCCCGGAAGAACCGCGTTCACGCGGCCCTTGTAGATGTCGCCCACGTGGCGCCGGGCCTCGGGGCGTTCCACCATCACCTCGACGAGCTCTTTCTCCTCGAGGATCGCGATTCGAGTCTCATGTCGGCCGGCGTTGATTACGATTTCTCGGCGCATTCACCTCCATTAACACTTGGATTCGCCGCCTCACCGTCGGCCGCATCCACAGGCAGGGGGCGCCAGAACGACGATTCCTCGAGTACATCCAATGGGTCCAGGACCGAGCCGCCGCGCTCCACCCAAAGCGATTGGCGATGGACGACGAGCAGGCGTGGGTCGAATTCGAAAGACTGCAAGAAGCTTCGAAGCAGGAGGTCGGGCTTCAGATATCCGGGCGCGTGGAGCCGGCTCGAGATCCGCACCGAGACTTCCCCGGGACCGGGATCGAGCGCGATCGCATGGACGGCCGGGCGGGCGTTCACGGTCTTCCCCTTCTGTCCGTGCGCCTGCTTCGTGACCGGCCATTCCGTGGCGTCACGGAACGCCGCGATGCTCTGTTCCAGCTCGTGCCGCACGCGGTGCACGTTTTCCCCGCGCGAAAGGCGGTCCATCAGGTAGCCGGTGAGCCGCACGTCGTAGTCGGCGAGCGTGATCGCCGCCATGAGCGATTCGGTCTGGCGCGTGAACGGCCGGCCGCCCGTGATCCGGATGCCTTCCGGCAACACCTCGTTCATGGCCTCGATGGTCGGCCAGACGCAGGGCTGGGCCAGCTCGAGGTCGAAGTATTCGGCGCGGCTGGTCGCCCCCAGCGAGAGGGGCGGACCGTACGCGATCTTGGCGTGGCGGTTGAAGCCCTGGGAGAAGGCCATCGGGATCTTGGCCACCCGGAGGGCGCGGTCGAAGATCCGGACCAGGTCGAGATGCGACGTGAAGCGGGCTTGCCCCACCTTCTCGTAGGCGACGCGGAAGCGCTGCGCCTGGGGGCCGCGGTTGCTGGTCGGCCAGGTCTTCCGGCGCCGTCCGTACGTTTCGGGCGCGGCCGGCTTTGCGGCCTCGATCGGCGCCTCGCGCAATTCCGCCACGCGGGTCTCGATCATCTTCGTCGTCACGTCGTCCGGCACCTTGAAGTCGAGTGTCTCCGGCGTCTGCCCCTGTCCCGGCGCCAGCTGGAGCGAGACACGGCGGCCGTCCTTCGCCTTCGGCGTGAAGCACGGAGCCCCGCAGCGGTAGCAGGCATGATCGCGGCAGTCGGGCGTCAGGGCCGCGGCGTACGCCTTCGCGCGCTCTTGGAGGAGGAATTTCTTCACGACCGGGGTACGGATGTGATCCCACGGCAGGGCCTCGTCCAGATCGCGCGGCCTGAGATAGACCGCCGGGTCCATGCCCACCTGCTCGAACGCCTTCAGCCAGAGGGGAAAGTTGAAGCACTCCGACCACCCGTCGAAGCGAGCCCCCATCCGCCACGCGGCCTCGAGCGCGTCCGCGGTGCGCACGTCGCCTCGGGAGAACACACCCTCGAGGAAGGCGGTGTCGGGATCGCGCCACTTGAGGCGGACATTGTTCATGCCTCGGAATCCCTGACGCAGACGCTGGACCTTCTTGTTCAGCGTCTCCATGGAATCTTGCAATTCCCACTGGAACGGCGTGTGCGGCTTGGGCACGTGCGGCGAGATGCCCACGTTGAAGTTCATCCGCTTGTTGCCGCCCTTCGCCCACTGCTGGCACTTGCCGATGATCTCGGCGATGCCGTCCACGTCGGCCTCGGTCTCGGTCGGGAGCCCGATCATGAAATAGAACTTGATCCCGCCCCATCCCTGATCGCGCGCCAGCTTCACCGAGTACTCCAGCTCCGCCTCGTCGATCCCCTTGTTGATCACGTCGCGCATGCGCTGCGTGCCGGCCTCGGGGGCGAACGTGATGCTGCCGCGGCGCCCCTGCTGGATCTTGTCCGCGACCGACGGGGCGAGCGTGCCCACGCGGGTCGAGGGGAGCGAGACGTTGACACCCAGCTCGTTGGTGAAGCGGTCCAGCTCGTGGAGCACGACCGGGAGCTGCTTGTAGTCGGTGGTGGAGAGCGAGAGGAGCGAGACCTCGTCCCAGCCCGCGTGCACGATGCCGCACTGAACTTCCTTCACCACCTGGTCCGCGCGCTTCTCGCGCAGGGGGCGGTTCATGTAGCCCGCCAGGCAGAACCGGCAGCCGCGCGTGCAGCCGCGCATGACCTCCACGCCCAGCCGGTCGTGCACGATCTCGGTCGGCGAGATGAGGGGCTTCTCCGGGTAGTACTCCGGATCGAGCGAGGGCACGTAGCGGTACCGCGGCTTCTGCGACGGCGAGTCCGCCTGGGGCACGCGCGCGATGAATCCGAAGGGGTTCATGACCTCGTCGAAGTGCGCGGGCACGTAGACGCCCTCGAGGGCGGCGAGCCGGCGGAGCACTTCCCCGCGCTTCATCCCCGTCTCGCGGCGCTCCACCATGAGGTCACACATCTCCTGGATGACCTCCTCGCCGTCTCCGATCACGAACGCGTCGATGAAAGGCGCGAGCGGCTCCGGGTTCACCGTGCAGAGCCCTCCCGCGATCACGATCGGATGCGGGTCGCGGCGATCCGCCGAGCGGAGCGGGATCTGCGCCAGGTCGATCATCGTCAGCACGTTCGTGTAGGAAAGCTCGTACTGGAGCGAGAAGCCGATCAGGTCGAATTCGTTCGCGGGCGTGCGCGACTCGAGCGAGTAGAGGGGAATCCCCTCCGCACGCATGAGCTGCTCCATGTCGCCCCACGGCGTGAAGCAGAGCTCGGCGAGCGCGTCCGGGCGCTTGTTCACGATGTGGTAGAGGATCTTGATCCCGAGGTAGGACATCCCGATCTCGTAGAGATCCGGGAAGCAGAGGAGCGCCTTCGCCTTGACCGAGTCGGGATTCTTGCGGGCGGCATGGAGGAAGCTGCCCGTATACCGACTCGGCTTGGTCACGATCGGCAGATAGGCCTCATCCAGAATACGCAGCTTATTCATGCGTCCTCCTCCGCGAGCACTTCACGTAATTCAATGCACTTCTTGGGATTATCCTGGGTGCAGGGGGCTTTACCCCGGTTCCTGCCAAGCGTGCGAATCTATCACAGAGTGGGGAGCCGCGCCAACCCCGGTTTGGGGCCCGTTTTCAAGCCCGGACCCGCCCGCCGTGGGAGGCCGCCAGGGAGAGAATCCACGCGGCCCCGGCGTCCTCGAGGGCCAGGGCCGCCTCGAGGAGGGTGCTTCCGGTCGTGGCCACATCGTCCACGAGGAGGATCGGCCGCCCGGCCACGGCCGCCGGATGGACGACGCGGAAGGCCCCGCGCATGTTGGCGCGGCGCCGCTCCGGATCCAGCCTCGCCTGGGGCTCCTGGTCGCGCGTTCGGGACAGGGCCTCCACCACCGGCACGCCCCACCGCGCCGAGGCGTCTCGCGCGAGGAGCAGGGCCTGGTCGTAGCCGCGCCACGCGCGGCGCGCGGGATGGAGCGGAACGGGCACCAAGGCGTACTCCCGGCCGATTCCCTCCGAGAGCCCGGGCGGCAGGGGAAGGAGCGACGCGACCCAACCGGCCATGGCCGAGGCTCCCTCGTATTTGAACGCGTGGATGAGCCGGTCGAGGGGCGGCTCGAAGGGCGGCCCGGCGAGGAGGATTCGCGACGATCCGTGCGAGGGACAGACGCGCCCCACGCGGGGCTCGGGCGCGTCGCCGTGGAGGCATCGAAGGCAAAGCGCCACGCCCGTCCGATCAACCAGGCCGTCGCACGCGCGGCACACCGCGCCCTCCCGAGGCGGCGATCCCTCGCACCCCGCGCAGCGGCGGTCCAGAAGCATGTCGCAGAGGTCCACCCACCCTGCCCGGAACGCACCCCGCATCCACGTCACCCCACGGCCTTCATCGCCTCCCGCATCGCCGCGATCGAAGCCCTCTTCCCGGTCCAGAACTCGAAGGATCTCGCGCCCTGGTGGATCAGGAGCGCGCCCCCGTCTTCGTAGCGAATTCCCAGCGCCTCGGCGTGGGCCCGTGCGGCCGCCGAGCGGACGCCGTAGTTCAGAT
>DASQBE010000117.1:0-3193 GCA_035635355.1 Binatia bacterium
CGGCCATGCGCTCGCGTTCCTCGAGGAGGGGCGCCAGCTCCTTGAGCTCGGGGAGATCGGTCACCTCGTTGATCCCCATGTAGCCCAGGAATTCCGGCGTCGTGACGTAGAGGAGCGGCCGGCCCACTCCTTTCGAGCGTCCCTTGATCGTGACGAGATTCCGCTCGAGGAGGGTGTGGAGCACGCCCGCGGAGTCGACGCCGCGGATCGAGTCGATCTCCACCTTGGTGATGGGCTGGCGGTAGGCGACGATCGCGAGGGATTCCAGGGCGGGCTTGCTCAGTCGGATCTTCCGCCGGGCGCGGAGCATCTGCTCCACCCAGGGGGCGCATTCCTTGCGCGACAGGAGCTGGAAGCCCCCCGCAATCTCGGCCAGCACCACGCCCCGCTCCTCGCGCTCGTAGGATTCGGCCATCTCGGCGAGCAGCGCTCGAACGTCCGGCGCGCCCCGGTCTCCGAGCACGTGGGTGAGCACCGGCAGCCCGACGGGAACGTCGCTCGCGAAGAGCACGGCCTCGAGGATCTGCTTGGGGGTCGGCATATCGATCATTCCTCCTCGGCGTCCATCGGGCGACGCTCGTGCTCGGGGCGCCATACGATCCAGATCGGTCCAAAAAGCTCTTCCTGCGCCACCGTGATCCGCTCCTGCTTCAACAGCTCGAGCAGGCCCAGGAACGCGGTGATCTTCTCGAGACGGGTGACGAAGCCCTGGAGCACCTCCTCGAAGAGCGCCCGCCGGCCGTTCGAGAGCTGGTCACGGAGGACGGCGATGGCCTCCTCCAGGCTGATCGGCTCCGCCGTGATCGTGTGGACGATCGCCGGGACGTGGCGGGCCAGGACGTTCTTGAGCGCGTCGAGCAGCCGGAACAGGCTCACCGGCTGAAGCTCGCCATCCTGTGGATCCTCGAGCTGCGCGGGCGCGCCGCGGTCGAAGAGGAGCCGGCGCTCGCCCTCCAGATGCTCGAGGTCCCGCGCGGCCTCCTTGAACCGCCGGTACTCGAGGAGCTGGCGGATGAGCCCTTCCCGCGGATCCTCCTCCTCCTCGTCGGTGATTGCGGGAGGCAGGAGCATCCTCGCCTTGATCCGCATCAGGGTCGCGGCCATGACGAGGAACTCTCCGGCGACCTCGAGGTCCAGCTCCCGCATCAGCTCGAGCGTGTCCAGGTACTCGCGCGTGATCTTGGCGATCGGGATGTCGGTGATCTCGATCTCTTCACGCTGGATCAGGTGGAGGAGAAGATCGAGGGGGCCGGTGAACGCGGGCAGCGCGACGCGGATCAGGCCGGCCCCGCTGGATCCCTCCCGCTCGTCTTCGGTCGTGGTGCTCATGGCAGCTTCATCGCTTCGCGGACCTCCCGCATGGTTTCCTGCGCGATCTTTCGCGCCCGTTCCTCCCCGTGCCGCAGCGCCTCGTGCACGCGCTCGGGGTGCGCCGCCAGATCGGCGCGGCGCTCCCGGAACGGGCGCAGGTTCTCGGCCAGGATCGCGGCCAGGTTCTTCTTGTTCACGACGCACCCCAGGCGGCCCGCCCGGCAGTCGGCGTCGATCGGGTCCGCGTTCGGCGCGTTGAACGCCCGATGATACGCGAACACCACGCACCCGTCAGGATTCCCGGGATCGTTCGCCCGGAGCTTCTTGGGGTCGGTGTACGCGGACCGCACCTTGGCGGCGATGTCCTCGGGAGAATCCGCAAGATAGATCGCGTTGTCCATAGACTTGCTCATCCGGCGCCCGTCGAGGCCCGGGAGACGGGCGAATTTCGTAAGCCTGGCGTCCGGCACCGGAAAGACCTCCCCGTAGAGGCTGTTGAACTTCCGGGCGATCTCCCGCGTGAGCTCGACGTGAGGAACCTGGTCCTCCCCCACCGGGACGAGGTTGGCCTTGTAGAGCAGGATATCCGCCGCCTGGAGGACCGGATAGCCCAGGTGGCCGTAGCTCACCGACTCCTCCAGGTGGAGGTCTCGGACCTGCTCCTTCACCGTGGGATTTCGCTCCAGCCGGCTCGTCGTCACCAGCATCGAGAAGAGGAGGTGGAGCTCCGCGTGCTCTTTCACCCGGGACTGGATGAAGACCGGGCTTCGCTCCGGGTCGATGCCCGCCGCGAGCCAGTCGATCACCATCTCGATCGTGTTGGGCTGGATCTGGTCCACGTGCTCGTAGTCCGTGGTGAGGGCGTGCCAGTCGGCGACCATGTGGAGGTTTTCGCTCGAATCTTGTAATGCGACCCAATTCTGGAGCGCGCCGAGGTAATTCCCGAGGTGGAGCTTCCCCGTGGGGCGCATGCCGCTCAGGATGCGGGGCTTCTTGGATCCGCTCACAGGGCTCCTCCGGTGAAGGCGTTCCCCAGGACGTAGATGACCGGGTAGACCACGTAGCTGAAGAGATTGAACCCGGACACCATCCCCAGCACCACGATCCCCAGGAGCAGGAAGGGGCCGATGCGGTCGAGCTCGCGATACCGCTCCGCCCACGCGCGGCTCAGGAGCCCCGTGAGGATCCGCGATCCGTCGAGCGGAAAGATCGGGATCAGATTGAACGCCATCAGCCCGAGATTGAAGACGACGCCGGCACGCACCATGGCGAGGAGAAGCGCCGAGGCGACGCTGGTCGCGGGATGCGGCGCCCAGAACCGCACGATGGTGCCGAGCGCGAGGGCGAGAATCAGGTTCGAGACCGGGCCCGCGAGCGCGATCCACATGATGTCCCGGCGGGGATGACGAAGGTACCGCTCGTCGATGGGCACGGGCTTCGCCCACCCGATCCGCTGCGTCATCACGAAGACGAGGGTGCCCACGACGTCCAGGTGGGCGATGGGATTGAGCGTCAGCCGTCCGAGGAGCCGCGCGGTGGGATCCCCCAGCCGCGTCGCCACGAGCGCGTGGCTGTACTCATGGAACGTGAGGGCGAACAGCAGCGGCGGGATCATGAGGAGGATGCCCGTCACATCGCCCACCAACCCTCCTCCCTCTGCGTCCCAGCGGGCGGCACCCTAGCGCTAGGGCTTGGACTCGGTCTTGAACGGCGTGATGGTCGACTCGCAGGAGTGCGTGAACCAGTGCTCCGCCGCCGCGCGGACGCGCTCCGCGTTCAGTCCGAGCAGGCTCTGCTCGAAGCGACGCTGAAAGTCGTAGCCCGCGCCCGCCACCTCGAACTGCGACATGGAACGCGCGCGGGCCAGAGGATCGCTCTGGTT
>DASQBE010000118.1:0-1570 GCA_035635355.1 Binatia bacterium
CCTGCACGATCCCCGAGAGCCCGGCGGTCGAGACCGCGCCCTGCGAGGGAAGCCACGGCACGCCCAACCGCCCCTCGCCGTGGTTCGTGAAGTCACCCGACCAGCGCAGCTGCCAGTCCCGCGTGATGTCGAAGGCGGCCTCGGCGTAGACGTTCTCCGCGTCGGGCCCCAGCGAGAATCCCAGCGAGCGGCCGCGATAGACGTAGTTCTCACCGTAGTAGACGCTGTAGGTGTAGTTCCGCACTCGGGTGTACTCGCCGAGGAAGTGGACCGCGTGCGCCCCCCAGGGGCGGTCGCTCCGGAACCCCGCCTGATAGCCGATCCGGTTCGGCATGTTGGCGTTCTCGGTCGCGTAATCATCCACCAGGAGCTCGCCGTAGAGCGTGAGCCCGTGCGTGGCCCGGAAGGAGAGGTCCGCCGAGGCCATCACGTTTGCGCGCTCGAGCGCGCGAAGCGAGTCGTTCGAGGCCTCGCGGATCCGGATCCGCTCGAGCACGGTGTAGGGGAAGAGCCCCGTGGCGTAGAGCAGGTCGAGACCCTCGGAGGAATAGCGAGCCGCCTCCGAGAGCCCCAGGGACCAGCGCGGCGTGATCTCGAGCTCGATCCGGTGGGCCGCGAGATAGTGGTGATCCGCCGCGGAGATGACGGCGTTGAGCGCGGACGCGGTCACGCCCACCTTGCCGCGCACCGACCCCTGCAGCAGAAGGAACCCCATGGGTCCCGCCGCATCCGAGAGGAGGAGCGTGCCGCGGCGTCCCGGCCCCCAGCGGAAGCTCTCGTAGCCGACGGCGGCGGTCAGCGCCTTCACGTGCCCCGTCAGCTCCCCGCGCAGGACCGAGGTCTCGAGGTCGGTGTGCTCGGCGATGGCGTCGATGAATTCGCGCTGGCCGCGGATGCGCGTCACCCCGAGCTCCTCGTACGCCCCGAACCCCGGCCAGAGCTGGAGGCTCATGCGCGCGGCCAGGGAGGACTCGTCCCGGAGCCGCCAGTGGATCGCGCGCTTCTCGTCGTAGTCCCCGCGCGCGTGGCCCGCCAGCGCGATCCGGAAACGCTGCTCGCGCGGCCCCACGTCCAGGAGCGGTCCCGTTTCCGGGTTGGGGGCCGGCGGGTCCAAGTCCTGGAATTCGCGCGCCAGCTCGCGGACGAGGCGTTGGTAGTGGAGATCCGATTCGATCGCCATGTCGCGACCGCGCGCCTCCAAGAGGGCGCGCGCGAGGTCGGCGCGGACGAGCGGCCGCGTGTGGATGGGGTAGGAGGCCAGGAGCCCGCGGGCCGCGATCGCCTCGACGTCCTCGTAGAGCGCGCTTGAGGAAGGTAGGAACTCCGCCGGCTGCGCGGACGCGATCCCCGCGCAGGCAGCGAAGAGGCAGAATGACGCGAATGACGCGAGCAGGTGTGGACGGATCGTCACAGGAATGTAGATCATGGGAATCAGATGCGCCCCTCCGGGTACGTGATTGTCAGCGTAAGTCATTATATTACAGCGCGATGATTCGTGGCACGCCCGCTGCAATCCAAGGCTGTGTCCTAGTGTGTCCGAATCCCCCATCGTGAGGAGGATGAACATGCG
>DASQBE010000119.1:0-19370 GCA_035635355.1 Binatia bacterium
CTCGGCCAGATTCCCGAGAACGTATCCCGCGCAGAGATCCAGATGTTCGTCCTTGTGCGGACTCATGCCCATTCCTCCTGGGGCACGAGCTCACTCAGGCGAAGGAGAGCCTGGCGGGTCCAGGACCGCACGGTGCCCGGCGGCGTGTTCAGGCGCTCGCCGATCTCACCCTGGGTCAGACCTCCGAAGTAGGCCAGCTCCACGACCTGCCAGTGCTGCGGGCCGAGCTTCTCCAGCGCGCGGCCCACGCGCTCGCTCATCTGGCGGTGCGCCGCGTTCGCCGAGGCGTCCTCCGTCGGATGCGGCGCATCGACGCCAGCCGCCGCCCCCGCGCCTTCCCTGCGAAGGCGATCGATGCTTTGGTTGCGCGCGGCCGTCGCCAGCCACGCCCCCACGGTTCCGCGCGAGGCATTGTAGGTCGCGGTGCCGCGGCAGATCTGAAGCCAGGTCTCCCGCAACACTTCCTCCGCGTCGCCCGGGCTCCTCACGATGCGCAGGACAACGGAATAGAGGAGGCCGTTGTGGCGGTCGTAGAGCTCCTCCAGCGCCCGGGTGTCCCCGGCGCGCATCCGCTCGACGCAAAGCCGATCGCGTTCTTGATCCGTCATCGTTTCCCGCGTTCCTCAAGTCTTGCCGTCCAGGATTGGATCAACGGCGCGTAGCTTAGGTCCCGTTCGTGAATCATACAAGCCCCCTCGTCCGCGAGGTGTGTTCTCTCCGCACGGACGAGGGTGGATGGCCGGACTTTGGATGCGAAGGGAGGCGGCAAAGCAGGTCGTTTGGTGTGGAGCGCTTACAGGGGATGCGGCTTCGCCAGCGCGAAGACGGACTCCGAGTCGCGGAGCGCCTCCGCCAGGAACTCGCTCCGGATCTCCTCCATCCGCGTCTCGCCCGCCTCGGGCGCCAAGTGCCCCCTCATGCGGAGCCAGGCGGTCAGGATCTTGACCTCCTGCTTGGTGCGCCCGGAGATGAGGGCGGGCGTGGAGCGGCGCTTTGCTTCCCACGCCGCCGCGCAGGCCAGGTTCAGTAGGTTGTCGGACGCCTCGGGATTTCGCTCGCGCAGGAACTGCGCGAGCATGCGCAGCGCCCCCGCCAATGCCGTGTAGTTCTCAGGCGAAGCGGGGTCCTTCTTGATGGCCTCCCGCGCCTGGCGCGCGGCCTCGGCGTGTTCGGTCGCGGGTCCAGCGGGCGCGGCCTTCTTCTGGTCCTTGGTCTTCATGGATGGAGTCTCCGCACGAGTGCGCTTTGCAAATAGCACGGCGATGGCGTTCCATGGCGTTGGAATCGCCCGTATCCGCTTCGACTTGGCGAGACAACCCTCGAATACACGCAAAGCCTGTGCCGAAGGGGCCAGGGATGGTACGTTCCGCGCATGAACTCGAAATTCCTGATCATGGTCGGGCTCACCGTGGGGTCCACGGCCGGGAGCTTCATCCCGGCGCTCTGGGGCGCGGACTGGTTTTCGATGTGGTCCGTGTTCCTGGGAATGGTCGGAGGCCTGGTGGGAATCTGGGCGGGCTACAAGCTCTCCAAGCTCTGAATCCGGGTCCTGGCCTCTTCGAACTCCGCGACGAGGCGCGCCACGACTTCCGCCGCGGGAAGGATCTCGTGGACCAACCCGCTCGACTGGCCCATCTCCAGCTCCCCGTCCTCCAGATCGCCCTCCAGGATGCCGCGGCGCGAACGGGAGTGGCCGTACACCCGCTCCAGCTCCTCGCGGCTCGCGCCGTGGGATTCCGCGGCACGGACCTCGTCCACCCAGCGGTTCTTGAGCGCGCGCACCGGCGCGATCTTCTTCGCGAAGAGGGCCGTGCCGCTGTCCCGCGCGCCGACGATCGCCTCCTTGTAGGAGGCATGCGCCGAGGACTCCACGGTCGCGGCGAAGCGCGTTCCCACCGAGATGCCCTCGGCGCCCAGCGCCATCGCGGCCAGGAAGCCGCGGCCGTCGGCGATCCCGCCCGCGGCGGCCACCGGAACCGAGAGGGCGTCCGCGAGCTGGGGAATCAGCGCGAGGGTGGTGATCTCGTCCACGCCGTTGTGGCCCCCGGCTTCGAATCCCTCGCCGATCACGATCTGGGCGCCGGAGTCCTGGGCCTTCAGCCCGTGCTTCACGCTCGGCACGACGTGGATCCAGACGACGCCCTTCGCCTGTTGGATGCGGGGTCCCAAGACCGCGGGGTTGCCCGCGCTCGTGATCACGATCTCGATGCCCTCGCCCAACGCGATCTCGAGCAGCTCGGCGGCGTCCCCACGCAGGAGCGGTATGTTCACCGCGATGCGTTTTTTCGTGAGGGCCAGGGCCTTCTGGATCTGGGAGCGCAGGAGGTCCTGCTTCATGCCGGCGGAGCCGATGGTGCCCAGGATGCCGGCTTCCGCGCACGCGACCGCCAGCTTGTAGCCCGAGGCCCAGATCATGCCCGCTTGCATGATGGGGTAGGGGATCTCGAGCAGATCGGTGATCCGGGTGCGGATGCGCCCGATCAAGTGCTGACCTTGTGGAGCGGATCCTCGATCCTGGCGCGCCACGGCTCGATGGCGCGCTGCCTGAGGAGCGCGTCGGCGAGGGTGAGGCAGGTCATGGCCTCGGCGACCGGCACGACGCGCGGGCAAAGACAGGGATCATGCCGCCCCGTGATCGCGAAGTCGCGCTCCTGACCCGCGACGTCCACCGTCTTCTGGGGGATCGCGATGGAGGAGGGCGGCTTGACCGCGATCCGCGTCAGGATGGGCTCGCCCGTCGAGATGCCGCCCAGGATCCCGCCCGAGTGGTTCGTGGCGAATCCCTCGCGGCTCATCCGGTCGTTCATCTCCGAGCCGCGCCGGCGTGCGGAGGCGAACCCGTCGCCGATCTCGAATCCCTTCACCGCGCCGATCGACATCAGCCCCCACGCGAGCAGCGCGTCCAGCTTGTCCATGACGGGATCCCCGAGGCCCGCGGGGACGCCCGTGGCGCAGATCTCCACCACACCGCCCAGGGAGTCGCCCGCCTCGCGCGCGTCGAGGATGGCGCGCTCCATGAGCGGGCCTTTCTCCCGATCCGGGCATCGCACCGGGTTCTCCTCGGCGAACTCGAGATCGCGCTTCTCCGCCACGATGTCGGCCACCTGAACGGTGTAGGCCTGCACGCGCGCGCCGATGCCGCCCAGGATGAGGCGCGCGATCGCGCCGGCCGCGACGCGTCCCACGGTCTCGCGTCCCGAGGAGCGTCCGCTCCCCCGGTAGTCGCGCACGCCGTACTTCACCCAGTAGGTGTAGTCGGCGTGACCGGGGCGGAAGAGATCTTTCAAGTTCGAGTAGTCGCCGGAGCGCGCGTCCACGCTTCGCACCACGAGCGCGATCGTGGCGCCGGTCGTCACGCCCTCGAAGACGCCCGAGAGAATCTCGACTTTGTCGGGTTCCTTGCGCTGCGTGGTGACGGCGCTCTGCCCGGGGCGCCGTCGGTCCAGGTCGCGCTGCACCGCCTCGGCGGTCACGGGAATCCCGGGCGGACATCCGTCCAGGACCACGCCGACGGCGGGGCCGTGGCTCTCTCCGAACGTCGAGATGGTGAGGAGCTTGCCGAACGTGGAGCTCACTTGGAGCGTGGCTTCCGGGTCTTGAGCTTCGACTCCGCCTTGATCAGCCGCTCCGCGATCCCGTACGTCCGCTCGCGCCAGGCCTGATGGCGGCGGGCCATGCGCTCGAGATTCCAGAGCCAGGTCGGACGGATCTGCTTCCGCGCGCCCTTCACGATCGGCTCGATCTTCTTCCAGACCACGATGTCCTCGCCGTGGGTGTCGAAGAAGAGCTCCTCGTTCAGAAGCCCGCGGTTCACGAAGGCCGCGACCATCTCCCAGTACGAGGTGGCCATCCGGAAGTGGCGGTCCAGCTCGTCGCCGGTCAGGTAGTGGATCCGGACGTCGTCCCAGGTCTTGGGGTTGAACTCCGAGAGCATGAAGCCGCGCGCGCGCCGGAGCTCGGGATCGCGGCGCAGCTCGTAGAGTCGGAGGATCAGGTGGACGTCTTCGGCGCTGGGGCGTGGCATCGATGCCATTCTGGGCCGCGCCGCGGCCCTTGTCAAACCGACGGACGAACCAGTACGCTCGCGCCATGAAATACATCGTGCACACGGATGGAGCGGCGAGGGGAAACCCGGGACCGGCCGCGATCGGGGTCGTGATCGAGGACGACGAGGGACGGACGGTCTACGAGGCCAGCCGCGCGCTGGGCGTTCGCACCAACAACGAAGCGGAGTACCTGGCCCTGATCACGGCGCTCGAGTACTTGAAGGACGTCCGCCCCGCGGAGGTGGAGTTCCGCCTCGACAGCGAGCTCGTCGTGAAGCAGATCGGCGGGCAGTACAAGGTGAAGGAGCCGAGGCTCCAGGCCCTTCACGGTCAGGTCATCATGCTGCTCAACGCGGTGGGGAAGTACAGGTTCCGGCACGTGCGCCGCGAGGAGAACACCCGCGCCGACGAGCTAGCCAACGAGGCGCTGGACGCGGTAGGATAACGGGTAGCCGGACCCCGGAGGCAACCCGTGCAACGCGCTCTCCTAGCTCCCATTGCTCTTCTTGGTCTCCTGGTCTTCCTGTCATCCCCATCCATGGCGCGGGGCAGCTCGCCCCCAGACGTCACGCTTTCGGAGAGCGCGGCGCATCGAGCTGCGGCCGTCAGCTCGAACGCAATTCCCTTCTTGAACCAACCGTCGGACATGACTGTCGGGGAGGGCTCGAGCGCCGAGCAGATCCTTTCCGCAACGGATGACGACGGGCAGAGTCTGACCTTCTTCAAGCTCGGTGGGCCCGACTTCCTCTCCGTGGCCACCACCTCGCCAGGTACAGGCTCGGCCACTGGACGAATTCGTCTCCGTCCCGGGTTCATCGACGCGGGGACCTCCCGTGGGACGATCGGCGTGAGCGACGGCATCGACGGCGCGCGGAAGACGTTTGCGATCACGGTGACGGATGCGGCGCGCAGCCCCTCGTCGGCGTGGGCCTACCTGGATTCAACTTCATTCCCGACAGTGGACGATCCAGGGCTCACTGCCATGGGAGATCTCAACGGGGACGGGATCGCCGATTTGGTGGTGGGTCACATAAACACAAGTGCTGTGTCCGTCTTCCTGGGAGAGGGCGGTGTCGCATTTACTTTGAAATCCGAGTTCACTCCGGCCAGGAACATAACCTCGCTCAGCCTCGGGGACTTTACTGGAGACTCGCGCCCGGACCTGGTGGTCACGGACAGCTATCGCGGTTGGCTCCTGGAGGGACTTGGCGACGGCACATTCGGCACTCCGGTTCTGTTCCCGGCCGGCTCGTATCCGGGTTCCAGCCGCGCCGGGGACCTAAATGGCGACGGCGTCGCAGATCTCGTCGTTGGAAACTACAACGCGGGAACGGTGAGCGTTCTTCTCGCCGACGGGCTCGGGCGGTTCAACACGCCCGTCGCCTACGAGGCCGGTCCCATCCCGATCAATCTCAAGCTGGCCGATCTGAATCTGGATGGGACCCTGGACATCGCGGTGGCGGATTACGGCGGGGGAGTCTCGATCCTTCTCGGCGACGGAACGGGCGCGTTCCGGGAGACCCAGCACTATCCCTCGGCGCCGAACCCCTTCGATCTCGCGATCGGAGACCTGAATGGGGACCGTCTGCCGGACATCGCGACGGCGGCGAATGGCCGCGATTCCGTCTCCGTGTTGGTCGGCACCGGCGCGGGACTATTTCAAACCGCTCCGGGATTCCATCCCGGGTACGGGGGCACAGCATTCTCGATTCGCGACTTCAACGCAGATGGCCGTGGTGATCTCGCCTTTGCATTCGTGAGAGGGATCGTGATCTTCCCCGGCGATGGGGCCGGCGGATTCGGACCCGGAGTTGTGGCCCCCACGGGATTCCCCGATGCCCCGGGGTTTGCGATCGATGCGACCACGCTTGATCTGGATGGCGATGGCGCGGCGGATCTCATCGTTCCCGTCCGGTTCCAGAACAGGATTGCGATTGTGCTCAGCGATCCGTCGGTCGGAGTGCCCTTGGCCGCCCGCGCCTTCCTTTCGAAGCCGGGCCCGGTGCAGGTCGGGGGAGGCGGGTCACCCTACACGTGCGTCTCGTTGGAGCCTATATCCGGAGCCTACGAGAACACGTCGGTGAATCTATCGACACTGAGCATGGCTTCCACGGGCACCGGCGACGTCGGGATCATCCACGCCGGTCTAACCCAGACCGGCATCGTCGGAGACACGGATCGAAATGGCATAGCTGAGATTCAGGCCTGCTTTTCGAGGAGCGATCTCCAGAGTCTATTCAGCCACGTCGATGACAAGGCGACCGTGAGCGTCACGATCGAGGGACTCTTGAACAGTGGTCGGCCGATCCGAACGCCGCTCGAGGTCCGAGTGAAGTCTTCCGGCGTCCAGGCCGCCCGCATATCTCCGAATCCCGCGAATCCGGGAGCGACGTTGACGTTTGAAACCCGAACGCCGGGGGCAGTACGCATCAGGCTGTTCGATCTATCGGGGCGGTTGGTGCGAACCGTCCTGGAGAGCCCACTCTTGGATGCCGGCGTTCACTCGGTACGGATCGACGGGTTCGACGGCGCCGGGAGGCCGATCTCGTCGGGGATTGTCTTCTTCCGAATCGAGTCCGCGGACAAGATCGAGGGGGGCCGCCTCGCGATCTTGAGGTAGCTTCGACGTCCGCGGGTTGATTCCCGGCGCCTTCGCGGACTATCATCTCGGCCAGCGTAACAGGCAGGAACGGCTGTCCGGAGTGCCACAGGCGGCCGCGGGCCGCGCTTGCGCGGCCTGAGGAAAGTCCGAGCTCCACAGGGCAGAGTGCTGGGTAACCCCCAGCGGGAGCGATCCCAGGGAAAGTGCCACAGAAAACAAACCGCCGCGGGCGCAAGCCCGGGGTAAGGGTGAAACGGTGCGGTAAGAGCGCACCAGCGGGGGCGGCGACGCCCCCGGCTCGGTAAACCCCACTCGGAGAAAGACCAAATAGGGGAGGAGAGGCGGCCCGCCTCGATCGACTCCCGGGTAGGTTGCTTGAGGCGTCCGGCAACGGGCGTCCCAGAGAAATGGTCGCCACGGAGAAATCCGACAGAACTCGGCTTATGGGGCACTCCGGCATCGTTCCTTCGACAGGACTCACCCTCGGACCGTACAAGGTCCACTTCGTCTCCGGCGGCCGGTTCCGCCTGGACGGCGGCGCCATGTTCGGCGTCGTCCCCAAGGTGCTCTGGAACCGCGTCGCTCCCGCCGACGAGAGAAACCGGATCCGCATGGGGATGAACTGTCTGCTGATCGAGGGGAATGGACAGCGGGTGCTGGTGGACTGCGGCGTGGGCACGAAGGACGATCCGAAATTTCGCGACATCTTCGCGGTGGAGCGCCCGGAGGCCCTGGTCGAGGACCTCGCGGCGCTCGGAGTCTCTCCCGTCGACATCACCACGGTCGCGTGCACGCATCTCCATTTCGACCACTGCGGGGGCGGCACCACGCGGGGCCAGGATGGCGCCGTCCGCCCGACGTTTCCGCGCGCCCGCTATCTGGTGCGCCGGCAGGAGTGGGAGGATGCCCACCATGCGAACGAGCGGAACCGCGCCTCCTACATGTCCGACAATTACGATCCGCTGGAGCGGGCGGGGCAGCTCGTGCTCCACGATCAGGACGTGGAGATCCTCCCCGGGGTCACGATGCGGAATCTTCCGGGACACACCCTGGGTCACCAGGGCGTCTTCTTCGATATCCCCGGGGCGCGGGCCCTCTACACGGTGGACCTCGTTCCCACGGTGGCCCACCTGCCGCTGCCGTTCATCATGGGTTACGACCTCTACCCGCTCACGACCCTCGAGACGAAGCGCGCGATCCTTCGGGACGCGACGCGAGAGGCCTGGCTCCTCCTCTTCGAGCACGATCCCGAGCACCTGGCGATCCGGGTGTCCGGCACCGCGGACAAGGTCCATTTCGAGAAAGTGGCTTGACAGGGAAGCCCCCAACTTTATAACCTGCCTTCATTAGCACCTTTTTTCACGAACTCGGGATGGTTCGAAGCGACGCCGGCCCGAGACAACGAATTCGCGTCCCGAGGGGTGGCCCTGGATGAACCAAGTCGACCCCAATTCCACCACGGCGTTCATCCCGATCCTCATGATGTTGATCGTGGGGATCGGCTTCGCCGTCTTCACCCTCCTCGCCTCCCATTTCCTGGGCAAGCGCGTGTACAGCAAGGCCAAGGCGGCCGCGTACGAGTGCGGCATCACGCCCACCGGCACGGCCCGGGAGCGCTTTCACACCCGCTTCTATCTCGTGGCCATGCTCTTCATCGTGTTCGACATCGAGACGGTCTTCCTCTACCCGTGGGCCATCGTGTTCAAGCACCTGGGGATGTTCGGCCTGGCCGAGATGGCCGTGTTCCTGGCGATCCTCCTGATCGGCTTCGTGTACGTATGGGGGAAAGGCGCGCTCGAGTGGGACTGACGCCGCATCCAGAGGACCTCGAGCCGATCACCGGCCCGGAAGAATCGATCGTGGCGAAGCTCAAGGCCCGCCTCGGGGAGAGCTACCGGGGCGAGCAGCGCTTCCGGGGCCAGCTCTCCATCTGGGTGGATCCGGGCGTGGTAGCCGATACGCTGCGCTTCCTGAAGACCGATCCCGAGCTCCTTTTCCAATTCCTGACCGACATCACGGCGGTCGACCGCCTCACGCACCGCGAGCCGGGCGAGCCGCGCTTCGAAGTGGTCTACATCGTCTTCTCGCCGACCTTCAGCCGGCGCCTCTTCCTCAAGACCCGCGTGGACGAGGAAACGGCCGTCCCGACCGCGACGACCGTCTGGCGCGGGGCGAATTTCATGGAGCGGGAGGTCTTCGACATGTTCGGCGTGAGGTTCGCGGGGCATCCCAACCTCGAGCGGATCCTGACCCCCGACGGCTGGCTGGGGCACCCGCTCCGGAAGGACTTTCCGACGCAATCCGCGCAGTTCCCGAACGTGGAGAACTGAGCTCCATGCTCTCGACCGAGACCCGGCAGAAGATCGAGTCGTTGAAGAAGGTCTACGAGACCGACCAGTCCGCGCTCATCCCGGCCCTCCACGTCGCCCAGGCGGACCAGGGCTGGCTGAGCGAGGAAACCCAGCGCGAGGTGGCCCAGCTCCTGGGCCTCACCCCCCAGTCGGTGCGCCAGGTGGTGACCTTCTACACGATGTTCCACCAGAAGCCGGTCGGCCGGCACATGATCCAGGTGTGCCGGAATCTCTCCTGCTCCCTCCTCGGAGGGCAGCGCCTGCAGAAGCAGATCCAGGAGAAGCTGGGCCTCGAGGACGGTGAGACCACGCAGGACGGCCGCTTCACCTACGTCTCCGTGGAGTGCCTGGGCTCCTGCGGCACGGCACCCGTCCTCATGGTGAACGACCGCTATCACGAGAACGTCACGCCGATCGAGGTCGATCGTCTCCTGGAAGAGCTGAAATAGCGCGTGGACATCGCCTTTCTGATCGAATCGGCGGTCAAGGTCCTGATCGTCTTTGGATTCGTCCTGGCCGGGGTGCCGCTCATCGTGTGGATGGAGCGAAAGGTGATCGGCCACATGCAGGACCGGATCGGCCCGCAGCGGGTGGGCCCCTTCGGGCTGCTGCAGACGGTCGCCGACGGGATCAAGCTCTTCTTCAAGGAGGACCTGGTTCCGGCGGGCGCCGACAAGGTGGTGTTCATCATCGCGCCCGCGCTCCCCGTGATCACCGCGTTCCTGGCCCTGTGCGTCATACCCTTCGGGGACACGGTGACGGTGTTCGGCCGCCAGGTGCCTCTGCAAGTGACCGATGTGAACATCGCGGTCCTATGGATCCTGGGCACGACCTCGATGGGGGTGTACGGCCTCGTGCTGGGGGGCTGGGCGTCCAACTCGAAGTATCCGCTCCTGGGCGGGCTCCGCTCCTCGGCGCAGATGATCTCCTACGAGCTGGCGCAGGGCATCTCCCTCGTGAGCGTGATTCTCATGACGGGAACGCTGAGCCTCGCGAGCATCGTGCGCCAGCAGGAGCACCTGTGGTTCATCGTGCCGCAGTTCTTCGCGTTCGTGATCTACATCCTCTGCGGCATCGCGGAGACCAACCGCGCGCCCTTCGACCTGGCCGAGGCGGAGACGGAGCTGGTGGCGGGATTCCACACCGAGTTCTCCTCGATGAAGTTCGCCCTCTACTTCCTCGCCGAGTACGCGAACATGATGGTGGTGTCGGGGATCGCGATCTCGGTCTTCTTCGGGGGATGGCACGGTCCGTTTCTCCCGCCGGTCGTCTGGTTCCTGATCAAGCTCTCGCTCTTCCTCTTCTTCTACGTCTGGCTCCGGGCCACCTTCCCGCGCCTGCGCTATGACCAGCTCATGGCGTTCGGGTGGAAGGTCCTCCTGCCGGCCTCGCTCCTGAACCTGGCCGTCACGGCGTCCGTCCTCGCCCTCGCGGGCGCGCGATGACCGAAGCCATCCTCTTCTCGGTCTTCTCAGTCTCGGCGGTTTGCTTCGCCGTGAACGTGATCTTCCGGCGCAATGCCGTGCACTGCGCGCTCCACCTGGTGGGCGTCCTGCTCTCGGTCTCGGGGCTGTTCGTGCTCCTGAACGCGCAGTTCATCGCCGCCATCCAGATCCTGGTCTACGCCGGCGCGATCATGGTGCTCTTCCTGTTCGTGGTCATGCTCCTGAACGTGAAAGGAGAGTCGCCGCTCCTGACGCCCGGCGCCGCGAAGGGATTCGGATTCTTCTTCGCGGTCCTGGCCTTCGTGGAGCTGCTCTGGATCGTCCTCTCGGGCGGCGGCGAGGGAGCGGCTCACCCGGCCGCGGCCCTGCCGCCCGGGTTCGGATCGCCGGCCGAGATCGGCCGCATCCTCTACAGCACGTGGCTCTTCCCGTTCGAGGTCACCTCGATCCTGCTCCTGATCGCGGTGATCGGCGCGGTGGTGCTCGCAAAAAGGAAATTCGCCTGATGCAGACCATTCCGCTCGCGGCCTACCAGGTCCTGGCGGCGGTGCTCTTCACCATCGGCATCGTCGGCGTCCTCGTGCGCCGCAGCGCGCTCGTCATCTTCATGTCGATCGAGCTGATGCTGAACGCCGTGAACCTGAGCTTCGTGGCCTTCTCGAGGCAGATGGGGCAGATGGACGGGCAGATCTTCGTGTTCTTCGTGATGTCGGTCGCGGCCGCGGAAGTGGCCGTGGGCCTGGCGATCCTGGTCGCGATCTTCCGGAGCCGGGAGACGGCGAACGTGGACGACGTGCACCTCCTGAAAGGATAGCGTGGGACTCTCGCTCCTCTGGCTCGTGCCGCTCCTGCCTTTGATCGGCGCGATCGTGAACGGCGTCGGCGCAGGTCTGCTGCCGCGCAAGGTGGTCAGCGCGATCGGCGTGGGCTCGGCCGGGATCTCGTTCCTGATCGCCGCGGGCTGCTTCGCGGGGCTCCTGGCCCTCCCGCCCGAGGCGCGCCGCGTGACCCAGACGCTCTTCACCTGGATCCAATCGGGCGACTTCCACGCCGAGGTCCGCTACGCGCTCGATCCGCTGAGCGCCGTGATGATGCTGGTCGTGACGGGTGTGGGCTTCCTGATCCACGTCTACTCCACCGGCTACATGGGGCACGAGCCCGCGTACGGCCGGTTCTTCTCGTACCTGAACCTCTTCATGTTCTCCATGCTGACCCTGGTCCTGGCGGACAATTTCGTCCTCATGTTCCTGGGCTGGGAGGCGGTCGGGCTCTGCTCCTACCTCCTGATCGGGTTCTGGTACCAGCGTCCCGCCGCGGCGGAGGCCGGGAAGAAGGCCTTCGTGGTGAACCGGATCGGCGACTGGGGATTCCTTCTCGGCATCTTCCTGATCTTCGTCACGTTCGGCAGCGTGGACTTCGCAACCGTCTTCGCCCAGGCGCCTCTGCGCCTCGCGGCCGGGAGCAGCGTGGCCACGGCGATCGCGCTCCTTCTCTTCCTCGGCGCGACGGGGAAGAGCGCGCAGATTCCGCTCTACGTCTGGCTCCCGGACGCGATGGAGGGGCCGACCCCCGTGAGCGCGCTCATCCACGCGGCCACGATGGTGACCGCGGGGGTCTACATGGTCGCACGCTGCCACGTGCTCTACCTGCTCTCCCCGTTCAGTCTCCATGTCATCTCCATCGTGGCGATCGCCACGGCGCTCCTGGCCGCCACGATCGCGCTCGTGCAGAACGACATCAAGCGGGTGCTGGCCTACTCCACGGTCAGCCAGCTCGGATACATGTTCGTGGGCGCGGGGGTGGGCGCCTTCACATCCGGGATCTTCCATCTGATGACGCACGCCTTCTTCAAGGCGCTCCTCTTCCTGGGCGCGGGCAGCGTGATCCACGCGCTCTCGGGCGAGCAGGACCTCTGGAAGATGGGCGGCCTCAAGTCGCACCTTCCCAGGACCCACCTCACGTTCCTGATCGCCACCCTGGCGATCGCGGGGGTGTTCCCGTTCGCCGGCTTCTTCAGCAAGGACGAGATCCTGTACCAGGCGTGGCTCCGGGGCGGCCCCGTGCTCTGGATGGCGGGCGTCATCGGCGCGTTCCTGACGGCCTTCTACATGTTCCGGCTCTATTTCCTCACGTTCCATGGTCCCTCGCGCGTTCCGGAGGAAGCCAGGCACCACATCCACGAATCTCCGAACAGCATGACGATCCCCCTCCTGGTTCTCGCGGTCCTGAGCACGATCGGCGGCTTCATCCAGGCGCCGCTCCTGCCGGGATGGCAGCGCCTCGACCGGTTCCTGGAGCCCGTGTTCGCGGACGCCGCGGCACTCCTGCCCCAGACGCACATCGCGCAGACCCAGGCCTCCGAGCTCGGGCTCATGCTGATCTCGCTCACGGTCGCTCTGGTCGGGATCTTCGTCGCCTACCGGTTCTATGTCGCGGATCCCGCGATCCCGCGCCGGCTGGTGGAGCAGGCGCGCGGGATCTACAAGACGCTCTTGAACAAGTACTGGGTGGACGAGGCGTACGAGTCCGTCATCGTGCAGCCGATCTACCGCGGGTCGGTGGATCTCTACAATGATTTCGACACCGGCGTGATCGACGGCGCCGTGAACGGCGTGGGCCGCCTAATCCAGGGAGGCTCCGGGCTCCTGCGCCAGGCCCAGGTGGGGTACGTGCAGGTCTACGCGTTGATCCTGACCCTGGGGGCGGTGGTCGTGATCGGCTACCTGGCGCTCCGATGACCGGCGACACCATCCTCGGCGTGCCGATCCTCACGTTCCTGACCTTCTTCCCGACGGTCGGGGCGCTCCTGATCTTGCTCCTTCCGTCCTCCAAGCCGCGCACGGTCCGCGTCGGGGCGTTCCTGGTCTCGCTGATCACCTTCGCGGCCTCGATCCCGCTCTTCACCCTGTTCGATTCCACGCAGCACGGCATGCAGTTCGTGGAGCAGGCGACGTGGGTGCCCGGCATGGGGATCAGCTACCACCTGGGCGTGGACGGCATCAGCATGCTCCTGATCCTCCTCACCACGCTGCTCACCGCGGTCTCGATCCTGTCCTCCTTCAGCGCCATCACGAGCCGCGTGAAGGCGTACATGGTCACCTTCCTCCTCCTCGAGACGGGCATGATCGGGGTCTTCGCCTCGCTGGACCTCTTCCTTTTCTACATTTTCTGGGAGGTGATGCTGATCCCGATGTACCTCCTCATCGGGGTCTGGGGCGGGCCGAGGCGCATCTACGCGGCGGTGAAGTTCATCCTGTACACGGTGGCGGGCAGCCTCCTCATGCTGGTCGGCATCCTGTACCTGTACTACGCGCATCATCAGGTGACCGGCGCGTACACGTTCGATCTCCTGGCGCTCTACGACACCCCGCTCTCCCAGCAGGCGCAGCTCTGGATGTTCGGCGCCTTCGCGCTGGCGTTCGCGATCAAGGTGCCGATGTTCCCGTTCCACACCTGGCTGCCGGACGCCCACGTCGAGGCGCCCACGGCGGGGAGCGTCATCCTCGCGGGGGTGCTGCTCAAGATGGGGGTCTACGGCTTCCTCCGGTTCGCCATGCCGCTGTTCCCCGACGCGGCCCTGGCCTACACGCCGTGGATCGTGGGGCTGGCCGTGATCGGGATCGTGTACGGTGCGCTGGTCGCCATGGTCCAGAAGGACGTGAAGAAGCTCGTCGCCTATTCCTCGGTGAGCCATCTGGGATTCGTCATGCTGGGGCTCTTCGTCTGGAACACCCAGGGGCTCGCGGGCGGCATCTTGCAGAGCATCAACCACGGGCTCTCGACGGGCGCCCTCTTCTTGGCGGTGGGGATCCTGTACGAGCGCCGGCACACCCGCGAGATCTCCGAGTTCGGCGGGCTCGCGGCGACGCTGCCCTGGTTCGCGGCGCTCTTCATGATCGCGTGCCTGTCCAGCATCGGACTGCCGGGGCTGAACGGGTTCATCGGCGAGTTCCTGGTGCTCCTCGGCGCCTTCCGCGCCTGGCCCGTGGTGAGCGCCATCGCGGCCCTCGGGGTGATCCTGGCGGCGATCTACATTCTCTGGATGTATCAGCGCGTGATGTTCGGCCCGATCACCAATGACAAGAACCGCGCGCTGCCCGACATCTCGAAGCGGGAGTTCTGGACCCTGGCGCCGGTGATCTTGTTCATCATCTGGATCGGGGTCTACCCGAACACCTTCCTGAGAAAGCTGGACGTGTCGGTCTCGGAGCTCCTGGCGCGCGCCCAGGCGCACACCATCTCGATGCGGACCGCCCCGCTTCGGGGCCCGGCCGCGGCGCCCGCCGCGGTCCCGGCGTCGGAGGAAGGACGGTGACGCCGATGATCCCAGTCGACGCCCCGATGGGGATGATCCAGCCGCTCCTCATCGTGTGCGGCGTGGGTTTTTTGATCCTGATCGCGGACCTGGTCTTCCCGCACACCAAGAAGCACTGGTGCGCCTACATGGCCATGGCGGGGATCGCGTGGGCCTTCGTGGTCGCGCTGGGTCAGTGGGGACAGTCGCAGCGCGGCTACGCGAACATGGTGGTGATGGACGACCTCTCCACCCTCTTCAACCTTCTCTTCCTCGCGAGCTCGTTCATCACCATCCTCCTCTCCGAGCCCTTCCTCCGCTCGGAGCGGGTGGAGCAGGGGGAGTACTACGCGCTGATCCTTTTCTGCACGTCCGGGATGATGCTCCTCGCCTCGGCCCTGGACCTGATCACGCTCTTTCTCGGGATCGAGGTTCTCTCCATCTCGCTCTACATCCTGGCCGGCTATCGCCGCGATTCGGACACCAGCAACGAGGCGGCCATGAAGTACTTCCTGCTCGGAGCGTTCGCCTCCGCCATTCTCCTCTACGGCATCGCCCTCACGTACGGAGCGACGGGCACGACGAACCTGGGCCGGATCGCCGACGCGCTCACGAACGCGGAGGGCACGCTGCCGGCCGGGCTCCTCCTCGCCGGCATGGCGATGATCCTGATCGGGTTCGCGTTCAAGGTGGCCCTGGTGCCGTTCCACATGTGGACCCCGGACGTGTACGAAGGGGCGCCCACGCCGATCACCGCGTTCATGTCGGCGGGGCCCAAGGCCGCGGCGTTCGCCGCGTTCCTGCGCACGTTCTTCGTGGCCTTCGGCCCCATCCACAGCGACTGGAACATGCTCCTCTCCGTGATCGCCGCGCTCACGATGACGGTGGGGAACATCGCCGCCATCGCGCAGACGAACGTGAAGCGGATGCTGGCCTATTCCAGCATCGCCCATTCCGGGTACGTGCTGATCGGGCTGGTGGCGGGAGGGAACGACGGCGGCATCGCCTCCGTCTTCTACCTCATCGCCTATACGGCCATGAACTTAGGGGCGTTCGCGGTGGTGATCCTGCTCGAGCACAAGGGCGGGGGAGGCGACGAGCTGCGGGACTACGCGGGGGTGGGCTTCCGCTACCCGCTCATCGGGGCGGCGCTCTCGCTCTTCATGATTTCTTTATCCGGGATTCCACCTACGGTAGGATTTGTGGGTAAGTTGTCCCTGTTCGGGGCCGCCGTGCACACGGGCCACATCTGGCTCGCGGTGGTCGGGGTGCTGAACAGCGCGATATCGGTCTTTTACTACCTTCGCCTCCTGGTGCTCATGTACATGCGTGAGCCCGGCGAGGTGCTCCCTCCGATCCGGGTCCCGGCCGCGATCGGGTTGGCTCTTATCGTCACCGCACTCGCCACGCTGGGGGTCGGCCTCTTCCCCGGGCAATGGATCGAAGCGGCGAAACAGGGTGTTCAGGCGCTCTTCTCGTGATGGACGTCGACAAGGCCGCAAGAGATACGCTGGATCGCGCCGTCGAGGGGATTCGGGAGACCGGGTACCTCGAGTGGCTCACCAACACCTACCGGAAGGCCACGGAAGCGGCGGTCCGGGATCAGGGGGCAGAGCCGCGCTCCTGGGGCGACGAGGACCGGCGGGCCATCCTGTTCGAGGCCGTGGCCTACATGGGCGCGCGTCTGCTCGAGCGCGAGCTCGGCGCGTACTTCACGCGGCGGACGCTCCTCTTCGGCCGCGTGCCCGATCGGGGGCGGATCAAGGCGTTCCAGACGTCCTTCCTGCGCTCCATGCCCGAGAAGCTGGGCCCCCTGGGCATCAGAACGGTGTCCGGAGTGGCGGTGACGGAGCGCCTCCTGGAGTACTCGGGGGGATGGAGCGGCAAGAGAGCGTACGAGCACTTCGGATCCTGCATGGGGCGGGCGCTGGATCCGGGGCTTCAGACCGTGGCGCACACCGTGGCTCTGGAGAGCGTTCCGATGCTCGCGATCGTGATCCACGGCGCACTCGACCGGCAATTCGGAACGCCCCCGCGGCCGAAGACGGCCCGCAACGTCGTCTCCATCGCGATCGCGGTGGCCGCGACCCTGGCGCTCGCGCTCGCGGGCGATTTCAGCTGCTTCGTCACGGATTCCCTGGGGGATACGAATCCGCCGGCCGCTTCGTCTTCGAGGGTGGCTCCGGCCCCCTAGCGGGCTACCTTGACCGGATAGGCTTCCAGGGCGCCGCGTAGGATGTCCATCGACTTCCGGAGCGCGTCCGTCTCCAGCACGTAGGCGAAGCGGATCTCGTTCTTCCCGCGCCCGGGGGTGGCGTAGAACCCGTCCCCCGGCGCGACCATCACCGTGGCGTTCCCCTTCCGGTACTCCTTGAGCATCCAGATCACGAAGTCCTCCGCGTCGGCCACCGGAAGCTCCGCCATCAGATAGAACGCCCCCTCCGGCTTCCGCGCGAAGGCGCCCGGAATCGCGGCCAATCCCTCGAGCACGAGGTCGCGGCGCTTGCGGTACTCGGCCACGACGCCCTGGGTGTAGGAGGCGGGCACCTGGTCCAGCACGGCCCCCGCCCACTGGCCCAGCGTCGGCGGGCTGAGGCGGGCCTGCGCGAACTTCAACGCCGCGTCCCGCACGCCTGCGTTCTTGGAGACCAGGGTCCCCACCCGCGCGCCGCACATGTTGAGCCGCTTCGAGATCGAGTCCACCAGCACCGTGCGCTCGGCCACCGCGGGGCGGGTCATCGGGCTCTCGTGCTTCGTGCCGTCGTAGATGAATTCGCGATACGCCTCGTCGGTGATGATCCAGAGGTCCTTACGCTTTGCCAGGTCGCAGATCGCGTCCACCTCCGCGGCGGTGTACGAGGTGCCGGTGGGGTTCGAGGGAGCGCACAACAGGATTCCCTTCGTGCGCGGGCCCACCGCGCGCTCGATGGCCTCGATCGGAGGCAGATGATATCCGGTGCGAGAATCGCACGGGATGGGCTTCACCTCGACGCCCGCCAGGAGCGCCATGGTGGCGTAGTTGGTGTAGAAAGGCTCGAAGAGGATCACCTCGTCGCCGGGATCGAACAGGGCCCAGAACGCGAACTGGAGCGCCTCGCTCCCGCCGACGGTGGTGATCATCTCCGTGGGCTTCACGTCGAGGCCGTGCTGGGCGTAGTAGCGGGACATGCCCTCCACGAACTCCGGGATGCCGGCGGAAGGACTGTAGGGAACGTACTTCCCGGGATAGGTGCGCAGGCGCTCCATCACGATCTCGGGCGTCGGGATGTCGGGCTGGCCGATGTTCAGGTAGTAGACCTTGGCGCCCGCCCGCACCGCGGCGTCCGCGTACGGGGCGAGACGGCGGATGGGAGAAGCCTGGGCCTTCTGTCCTCGGGTAGAGACGTTCATCTAGGACCTTTCTCTCCCGTGTAGGGAGTCGTCACGATTTGGCGCACGAGCTTCACCGTCTGATCGAGATCGTTGGCGTTCAGCAACACCCTGGGGCCGCCCGTCCTCCGAGCCGGAATGGCCACCACCGCGGTCGGCACGCCCGAGCGCGCGGCGCGCACCGCGCGCGCATCGCTCCCGCCGGACTCGCGGATGAGCCATTGGTGGGTCACGCGGGCCGTCTTGGTCGCGCGCCGGACCAGGTCGAGCGCGGCCGGGTGGGGCAGGAACCCTTCCTCCTTGAGGCCGAGGCAGGGGCCCTTCCCGAGGGCGATGTCGCCGCCCCGCGATTCTCCCACGAACGCCACGTCCAGGACCACGGCGACGTCGGGGTCGATGCCGAAGGCGCTGGTCGCGGCGCCCCGGGCGCCCAGATCGGATTGCGCGCTGAACACCACGTGGAGCTCGTTCCGGAGCCCGCGCGCGCCGCGGAGCGCGGCCACGAGGGCGGCGCACCCGGCCCGGTTGTCGAGGTTCCCGCCGCACCAGAGGTCTCCCAGCTTTTCGGCCCGGTCGAGGAGCGCGCCCACCGCGCCCACGTGGATCCGCTTCACGGCCAGTTTCGCGCCGAGGCCGGTCTCCAAGTAGAGCGATTCGGGCTCGATCTCGCGGCTATCCTTCGACTCCTTGGGCCGGTCCCACCCGACGACGCCGCGGGCTTGGCCCGCGTCGCCGTTCCCGCTCAGGTGGACCACCGCGCCGATCCAATCCGCGGCCGACATGGGCCCCAGGATGGAGAGACGCGCCAGCCCCGAGCCGTCCACCCGGGTGACGATGACCCCGGGGGCGTCCATGTGGGCGGTGAGAAGGAGCCGCGCGCCCTTCCCGGGCACGTGCAGGTGGACGTTGCCGAGCGCGTCCTCGCGGACCGATCCCAGGCCCCGGATCGCGCGCTTCAGGGCGGAGCGGATGCCCTCCTCGCGTCCCGGAGGACCGTAGGCCTCGCTCAGCGCGGGGAGCAGCGAATCGAGGTGCGAGGGGCGAGAGCTCACGGCCACTCCTTTCGCAGGGTTTCGAGCGTGTGCCAGATCAACGTGACCGCGCGCTGCGGGTCGCGGATGTCCAGAAACGCGGCGGGGGCGTGGATGTAGCGGCAGACCACCGAGACGACCGCCGAGGGCACCCCCGACCCCGAGATCGCGATGCGCCCGGCGTCGGTGCCTCCCACGCCGGGCCGCTTCCACTGGGTCAGGACCCTGTGAC
>DASQBE010000120.1:0-13376 GCA_035635355.1 Binatia bacterium
CGCCACGCCACGGTTTCCGGGACGCCCGGATTCGACGACGCGAATGTCCAGCCCGCCGGGTTGGGGTTCTACCGCATCGCCTTCACGGTTTCGGATGGCGGCTTCGGGGCCGCGACCGCGGTCACCGCGCTCATCATTTCCAACACGAACCGCGCGCCAACCCTGAACCCCATTCCCAACACGACGCTCTGCGGCGGCGCGGTCGCGGATCAGGGAATCTCTGGATCGGACCCCGACGGAGACGCCCTGACCTTCTCGAAGGTGGCGGGGCCGTTCTTCATGACGGTGACTACGTCGGATTCCACCATCGGGAACATCCATCTGGCGCCTCCGGTTTCCACCACGAGCGGCAGTTTCGGAGCGACCGTGCGCGCCGACGACGGCCACTTCGGCAGTGCGGACCAGTCCTTCACGATCACCATCATCTGCGGGAACCGATGCCCGCGGGCAAACGCCGGGGGACCCTACAGCGGTCTGGCCAACGTCCCCCTGACCATGAACGGCTCTGCCTCCAGCGACCCCGACGGCAATCCGCTGACCTACGCCTGGGACTTCGACGCGAGCGACGGCATCACCGTGGAGGCGGTCGGCGCCATCGTGAGCCACACGTACGCCGCGGTGGGGACCTTCACGGCGACGCTCGCCGTGACGGACAACGGGAACGGCGATCCCGCGCAGGCGTGCAGCGCTACCGCGACCACCGTCGCCACCATCGCCGACGCGTGCGGCGCGACCGTGTTCAACGGCTACGACACCATCCGGCTCGGGGCGGGGAAGCCTTACTGGTTCGGGTACGTGCAGCCCGCGGCCAGCTGCTACGCCAACACGGACGTGAGCATCGCTTCCTTCGTGATGAAGTACGCGGGCCGGCAGATCTCCGCGGCCTCGAGCAAGACCACGGTCGGCGGGGACAAGAACGGGGATGGGATCCAGGAGATCAAGGTGAGCTTCACGAAGGACGATCTTCGCACCTTGTTCGCCGGCACCGGTCTGCCGAACGGACACAGCACGGTCACCGTCGTGATCGAGGCGGGCCTGGCCACCGGCGGATTGCTCCGGGGCTCCACGCAGCTCGACATCGTGAACAACGGAAGCTTCACGATCTCCGCCGTCGCGCCGAACCCGCTGAATCCGAGCGCCACCCTGACCTACACGACGACGCGGAGCGGCGCGGTCCGGATCGACATGTTCGACATCCAGGGACGGCTGGTGCGGAGCCTCGTGGACGATCCCGCGATGGCGGCGGGCCTGCACGAGACGACGATCGACGGACGCGGCCAGCATGGCGAGAAGCTTTCGTCGGGCGTCTACTACATCCGAGGCGTCTCCTCGGAGGGAGTGTTCCAGCACCTGGTCACGATCTTGAAGTAGAAACGCTCGCGGCGCGGGGTCGCACTCCAATTGCGGCCCCGCGTCCGCTGGCTACCGATAGATCTGCTTGATCTTCCCCCAGGTCGTGGCCTCGACCGCGGTCGCCGCGCCCTCGATACTCGATCCGGTGGTCGTGTACGTGTAGTCCCCGGTGGCCGCGTTGTCGTTGTTGCACGCGGCCCCGGCGGCGTAGAACGTCACCGTCCCGCTTCCTTGCGGCGGGGCGGTCCATCTGAAGACCCAGCCCGCCCCGAGCGAATCTGCGAACGTGCCGTCGAATCCCTCGAGGGTCGTCTGCGAAACGTACTCGATCCCGAGCTGGGTCAGCTCGCCCACGGCGTTGGAGCTGTCGCCGAACGAGCCGGCCATCTGGCCGCCGCTCCTCAGGGCCGTCGCCTCGAATCCCCATCGGCTGGCGCCGGTGGCCCGGGTGATCGCCGCCACCAGGAGGTAGTCCTGGCCAGGGGTGTACGTCGGGGGGACGCCGAAGAGGAGGATGCTGCCGAAGATGTCGTTCAGCCCGGCGCTGTGACAGCTGTAGCAGGAGCCCTGGCCGGGAGCGCCGGTCAAGCCGGGATCCGGCATCGAGGCCTTGGCGCCCACCGCTTTTGGCCTCGTCAGATCCAGCGAAAACCCGCCCAGGACCAATGCCAGAACCACCGCCGCAATTGTAGCCCTTCGCTTCAATCGGACCTCCTCGTCTGGGGCGGCCGGCGGCATCGGCCCCCCGGGCCGTGCCGTCCCCCGCCTGACTTGTGCGCGCTGCGAGGCGCTATTCTGCCCCTAGGCGGCCGGACTCACAACTTGGGAGTGAAGGCGGGGGGAAGCGCTGCCGATACTCCTGGGGGCATGCGCCGGGCCGCGAGAAGCGGGTCCGGGCGCCCCGAGCTACCCGATTTCACCGGGAGACCCCATGAATCGCCCTGCCCGCTTCGCCGTCCTCGTCGCACTCTTGGTGGGTGTGCTTCCCCTGGGGCTCTGGACCGCCGCGTCCCGGGCCGATGAGGACGCCACGGCTGCCGCCGCGCCCGTCCCGGAGCTGAAATTCTTCGACGGCGCCGACTGGGTCCCCTTGAGCCCCCACCCGTGCTGGGTGGATGGCGCGGGGGCGACGCCCGAGGGCACCGCCACCGCCACCCTCAAATCCAAGCTGAACGGCCCGAAGACCTACGTCGTGGTCGCCGGCACCACGAGCGAGGTCGTTCTCTCGAATGCCAAGCCGCGGTTCCGGATCGCCTCGGATCGGACCGGCGCGTTCCGGCTCCAGCTCGCGGAATTCGAGGTCAAGGACGAGAACCGCGCCACCACCGTCGAGCGCACCTCGACCGGCACGTTCTTCACGAAGGGGATCGACCTCGAGGTCACCAAGATCCAGGAGGGACTCTGGGAGATACGTCCCACGAAGTCGCTCGAGCCGGGGGAGTATGCCCTGGCCACCTCGGACAAGGACCCGGTCGCCGACTTCACGATCATCGAGAAGGGCTACTAGACCACCCGCCTAGAGCGTGATCGCGTACTCCAGCGAAGCCACCCGTTCGTCGAACTCGGGCGTGCCCACCGCGTAGCGGTATCGCCGGAAATTCCCCCGCGCGATGAGCGCGTGACGCGGCGTCGTCTGCCACCGCACCTCGCAGCGCGGCGCGAACTGGGTGTCGGTGCCCGAATTCCCCGTCCTGGACCTCGTGAAATCCAGCTGGGCCGTGGTCCCGATCCGGGCCCGCGGGAGACTCCACACGAACCCCGGCCCGAAGCCCGAGATCTCGCTGACCGCGACCTCCAGATCGGTCCGGGTGTAGTTCCCCCCGAAGCTCAGCGCCAGTACGGGGGAGACCGTGGCCGACCAGTTCAGGAGCAGGGTCGTGCTGTGAACGTTGGCCAGCGGGATCGGGGCGGTGGTGTTGTTGTCCGAGGACTGGAGGGTAGCCGAGCCGGTCAGCGCCTGCTGGATTCCCCGGGCCGCGTAGGTCAGGTGGGGCGAAAAGGCCACGATGCGCGTGATGTTCGAGGAGCCGGCCACGGAGTCGGCCGCGTCCGCGTCGCTGGTCATGAAGCCGAACTGGAAGTCCGTCCCGAAGCTGGGGCGGGGCATCCACGAGGCGTTCAAGGAATAGTCCCGCCGTGCCGTCTCGGCGAGGAGGGTCTTGCTCACATTGTCGTTCCGCCATCCCGCCGTTCCGTTCAGGAGCAGTTTTCCGCTCCGGAGCTGGGTCCGGCCCGTGAGCCCGATGGTGACCCGGTCGTTCGCGACGCCGGAATTGCCCAGGCTCACGAAGCCGCCGTTCAGGGATTCGAACGTGGCGCCCACCGAGGACAGGACGGTCTCGCGGGAGAGCTTCAACCCGACGGCGCGTCCCTTGACGCTCGCGGCATCGGCGCGCCGATCGCGATCGTAGAGCGACCACGCGCTCTCGACCTGAGCGCTCAGGTGGAGCTTCGGCAGCATGCGCTGCGCTTTGAGGCCGTACACCGTGTTCGCTTCCGGTGTCGTCACGAGCGCGGTATCGGCATCGCTCAGGGAATTCTGGTCGTCCCGGGCCCGCAGCACGGAGACCTCCAGCATCGTGGCCATGGGATCGCCGTAGCCGATCCGGCCGGCGGTCATGTTCCGGGCGTACTGCGGCTGGACCAGAGCCGTGGGATCCGCGGCGATGGCCTTGCGGGACTTGCCGTCCGCGAATCCGATGTGCCACTTTCGCGGCGTCAGCTCGAAGCCGGCGCCCAGGACCGTGGCGTCGGCCAGCGTGTACGTCGAGTACTGAGGGGAGAGATTTCCCGCCTGGAGCCCGGCCCAGCTCAGCTGCGGGTGCAGCGCGAACTGGTTGATGTTCTGGCGGAACGCGACCTGGTCTCCCGAGACCAGCGCGTCGAACGGCACGCGCATGCGGTCGTTCATGAGCCCGAACGAGAGGCCCGTGGTGACGCGCGCGCTGTGGAAGGGCCGCGTGGGCGACCCGCTGCCCTCTCGGCTGTAGGTCTCGTCGGACGCCGAGGCCCTCCCGTGGAGCTTCAACCACTGGGGCCCCATTCCTTGCTCCTGCGCCTGCTCGGGCGCAGGTGCGGGAGGAGGCGTCGCGGGTGCCGCGGTGTCCGGGGGGGCCTCGAGAGGGGCCATGGCGGAGTCCGGTGCGGCCACCGGAAAGGTCGGTCCGTACGAGGTCGGGCCCTGAGCCGCCGGCAGGGCGCTCGCGAATCCGGCGCGAGCCGGCTTCCAGCGTCCCACCATCGCGTGGAGCAGCCGGTCGGCGAAGTTTCGAAGGCCCGCGCCGGGAGCTGCTGTTGCCTCTCCACGGATTGGATCCTGCGATTCGTGCCCGGTCATCCCCGGGTCCAGGGAGCCCTGGACATCGTCCGCGCCCGCGACCACGGGCCGCGCCCTGGGCCTCCACCGGAACGTGTACACCTGGCTCCGCCCCTCGTTGGCCCCCACGGGGGTGATCTGGGTCGCCGGCACTCCCGCGGCGGGTGGGGCGATGGCCTGGACTTGCCAGGCGTACGTGCGGCTCTGTTGCAAGGCCAGCGCCGCCACCGGATAGACGAGCGCGGTCCGGTTCTGGACGTACGTTTCGAGCAGGGGATAGTTGGCTTCGATGGCCTGGAGCGGCGTCTGCATCGGGAGGAGCTCGACCAGCCGAAAACGGTAGATGGGCTGCGACCCGGAGGCGCGGAAGGTCGGGGTCCACTGGAACACGGGATAGGGGACCGCGACCTCCGATTGGTTCGACGGGTAGAGGAGCGACGGCGGCTGCGGCACCGAGACCGGGAAGCGCATGATGCCGAGGACATCCTGATAGGGCTGCCCCGAGACACCCTGGATGTTCCGGATGAAGATCACCAGGGTGTAGGTCCCGTCGGGTAGATGGCCCGTCTTCTCGACGCTCTCCCTCACCTTCCCGGTGAGCGCGAGGGTCGTCCACGCGGCGAGCTGCGGGGTGTACAGGACCGGGGACGCGGGGAACGATCGAACGCTGGGGATGGTCGCCCAGGTTCCTTCCGGTGAGGTCAGGACGGCCTGGATGTTCCCGGTGAAGGGCTCCGGCTGGGTGAACGCCATGGTCCCGAGCGATGAGCTGGTCTGCCAGTCGGCGGGATAGGGAGAGGGGCTCGGCACCGGCAGCAAGTTGTACTGGATCAGGGCCTGTCCTTGCGCTGCTCCGACGGTGGCGAGCGTGGCGAGGAATCCCGCGAGAATCGAGCGTCTCCAGCTCATAGGCGAATCACCTCCCGGATGGGGCGCGCTCCTTTACAGCGTGACCGCGTACTCCAGCGAGGCCACCCGCTCGTCGAACTCGGGCGCGCCCACGGCATAGCGATATCTCCGGAAATTCCCCCGCGCGATGAGCGCGTGGTGGGGCGTCGCCTGCCATCGCAGCTCGCACCGGGGGGCGAATTGCGTGTCGGTCCCCAGATTTCCCGTCCTGGACCTCGTGAAATCGAGCTGGGCCGAGGTCGCGATTCGCTGGCGGGGCAGACTCCACACGAAGCCCGGTCCGAACGCGCTGATCTCGCTGACGGCGATCTGCAGATCGGTCCGGTTGTAGTTCCCGCCGAACGTCACCGCCAGAAGCGGCGAGACGGCCGCCGACCAGTTGGCGACCAGGCACAGGCTGTGGGAGCTGGTCAGCGGAAAGGGCGCAATGGTGTTGTTGTCCGAGCTCTGGACCGTGGCCGAGCCCGTCACGGTCTGCTGGATGCCGCGCGCGGCGTAGGTCAGGTGGGGCGAGAAGGCCAGGATGCGCGTGATGTTCGAGGAGCTGGAGACCGAATCGCCGGAGCCGACGTCGTCCGACATGTAGCCGAGCTGGAAGTCGGTGCCGAAATTCGGGCGGGGCATCCACGCGGCGTTCAGAGAGTAGTTCCGCCGCTCGGTGCCCGCGAGCATGACCTTGCTCACGTTGTCGGTCCGCCACCCCGCATTCGCGTTGAGCGAGAGCTTTCCGCTCGGGATCTGGGCCCTCCCCGTGAGGCCGACATCCCGACGGTCGTTCGTGATCCCCGAATTGCCGAGGCTCATGAAGCCGCCTTCCAGGAGCTCGAAGCTGGCGCCGACCGACGTGAGCACGGTTTCGCGGAAGAGCTTCAGCGCCACGGCCCGGCCCTTGAGGTTGGGATTGTCCGCCCGCTGATCGCGGTCGTAGAGCGACCACGCGCCCTCGACCTGGGCCTTGAGGTGGCGCCGGGGCAGCACGCCCTGGGCCTTCATCCCGTACACCGTGTTCGCTTCCGCGGTGACCTCGAGCAGCGAATCCGAGGCGCTCAGCGAGTTCCGATTGTCCTTCGCGTGCAGCACCGAGACTTCCACCGTGTTATTCAGGGGATCGCCGTAGCCCACGCGGCCGGCCAGAATGTTTCGCGCGAACTGCGGCTGGATGGCCACGGCGGGGTCGGCGGCGATGGCCTTGCGGGATTTGCCGTCCGCGAATCCGATCCGCCACTTTTGCGGCGTCAGCTCGAAGCCGGCGCCCAGGACCATGGCATCCGCCATGGTGAACGTCGAATACTGGGGCGCGAAGTTTCCGGCCTGGAGCCCGGCCCAGTTGAATTGCGGGTGCAGCGCGAACTGGTTGATGTTCTCCCGGAAGGAGACCTGGTCCCCCGAGACCAGCGCGTCGAACGGCATGCGCATGTGGTCGTTCATGAGCCCGAACGAGAGCCCCGTCGTGACGCGCGCGCTGTGAAAGGGGCGCGTGGGCGCCCCGCTGCCCTCCCGGCTGTACGTTTCGTTGGCGACCGAGGCCGTGCCGTGGAGCTTGAGCCACTGCGGCCCCACCCCCCGGTCCTCCGGCGGCTGCGCGGTCTCGGGCGCGGGGGTGGGAGGAGCCGTCGCGGGCGCCGCGGTATCCGCGGGCGCTTCGAGGACGGCGCCGGCCGAGTCCGGAGCGGCCGCCGGAGCCCCGGGGCCGTACGGCGTCGGGTCCTGACGCGCCGACGCGGCGCTGACGAGTGCGCGCGAGGCGCCGCGCGATGAGGTCGCGCTCCAGCGACCCGCCATCGCGTGCACCAGGCGGTCGGCGAAATTTCTCAGGCCTCCGAACCCGGGGGAGCGAGGCAGACCCTCAGGCTCCGGCCCATCACTCGAGGCGTGACCGGTGGGGGAGGCGCCTGGCGCTTCGCCGAGGCCGCCCGCCTGGCTTCCGGAGGTCCGGGGGCCCGCATGGTACGTGAACGTGAAGACCTGGCTCTTCCCCTCATTGGTCCCCACGGGCAGGATCACGTCTTGGGGAAGCTGGGCGGACACCGGCTCGATCGACTGGATCCGCCAGGCGTACCGCCGCCCGTTCACGAGCTGAGGAACCGAGGACGGGTACGAGAGCGCGGTGCCGTTCTCGACCGAAGTCTCGAGGAGCGGGTAGTTTCCCTCGATCGCCCGGAGCGGCGTCTGGCCGGGCAGCATCTCGACCAGTCGGAACCGATACGCGGGCTGGCTCCCCGACGCGCGGATGGACGGCGTCCACTGGAACACGGGGTTCGCGACCGGGATCACGGATTCATTCGTCGGGTACAGCAGATTCGGAGGCTGCGGAACCGAGAGGGTGAACGTCGTCGAGGCGAAGAGATCCGGGAGCGGCTGGCCGGCCGCCGACATGACGTTGAAGCAATGGACCGTGAGAACGTACGTCCCGTCCGGCAGGCGCCCCGTCCGATCGAAGCCCTCCTTGATCCTCCCGGTGAGGTGGAGATTCCAGTTCGTGAGGTGCTGGGTGTAGTAGTTGGTCGACCCCGTGGGGACGTACTGGAATTTCGGCGTCGAGACGCCCTGTCCCTTGTCGGAGGTCAGGAACACTTCCAGGTAGCAGGTCGCGGGCGTGCTGGAGACGATGAGCATGGTCGCCAGAGTCGGCGTGTTCTGCCAGTCGGCGGGATAGGCCGAGGGCCTCGGGACCGCGGTGACGATCCCGCCGAGTTGCGCCCACGCACTCCCAGATAAAGCGAGACCGAACGCTACGAGACAGCCGGAGAGGATCGCGAGCTTCCGATTCATGGGGTTCATGTCCTCACTTGCCCGGGAGAATGAGCAGCCCGGGCTGCACCTGCTTGATCAGGAGCACGCCCACCGAAGTCATCGCCGTCGCCGCGTTGTTGCCGGGCTGGGCGTCGTCGGCCACGGAAGCCGTGGCGCTCACCGAGAGCTGCCTTCCACTGGGTGTCGCCACCGGCCAGGAGAGCGTCGTTACGCCCCCCGCCGCCACGGCCGCGTCGAACTGACGGCGCGTCACCTCGCCTCCGTCGGCGGAGAAGATGCAGAGCACCGTGCCGCCGGCGGCCGCGGCCGCGCCCACGTTGCGGACGGTGATCGAGACCGTGACCGTGGTGCCCTGGCGGGGCACCGTGGGCGTGAACGTGATGTCGCCCGGCATGATCTGGAGATCCGGCTTCCCGGAGAGCAGGGCGGAGAACCCGGTCTTGAACCCCGTCGGGGTCTGGAGTCCCTTCACGAGGAGCGCCGAGGCGCTCACGCTCACGTCCCGCGTCGCGGAGACGGCCGCGCTGCCGGCCGAGGCGCGGCAGAGCAGCGTGTGGGCTCCGGCCGTGGGCTTCCAGTGGGGGAACGACGCCAGAACAGCGTCCCTTCCGGCCGCGATGTCGGCGGTGGCTTCGCCCAGACGAACTCCATCCACGAAGAGCTCGGCGCGCGCTCCCGCCACGTCGGTGGTCCCCACGTTCTGCAGATGAACCGAGACCGTCACGTCCGCGCCGGCCGTGGGCACGAGCGGGGTCAGACGGATGTCGGTGGACACCATGGCGAGCTTTCCTCCCAGGGTGAGCCTCGACCCCGCCAGGCCTCCCCGCCCGATCAGGGCCGCGACGCCGCCCGCTCCGATTCCTCCCACCGTCCCCACGTCGATCGGCTTGATGGCGCTGGCCTGCCGGCCCCCGTCGGTCACGACCGCCCTGAAGCTGTGGCGTCCCGGCGCGGCTCTCCACGCCCGGAATCCCGTCGCGTCCACCGCGCGCGTGACCGGGAGATCCACCATCGTTTCACCCAGCTTCTCCCCGTCCAGGAACCCCTCGACTCTCACCTTGTGGGCGGCCACGCGGTCGGAGTTGAAGAGCCGGACCGTCAGCGCCACGTCTCTTCCCGCGATCGCGGGGAACGGGCTGAGCAGGAGACTGTTCGCGGTGAGCCCGAAGAGCATGCCGCCCATCGGCATCACGCCCCGAATCGAATAGATGGACCGCGGCGGAGGCCCCTTCGCGAGCGGGATCCCCCCGGCGACCAGGAGCGGCGTGATCCGCCGGGTCTGGGGCATCGTAAAGGTGCGCGTGGCGATGCCTCCCCCCGTTCCGCCCGGTGTGGATCCCGAGATGGTGAGCGACCGTGTCGCGATGGGGGGCGGGCTGGGGCTGCCTCCCACGACGATCTCATCCCGGGCGGAAGAGGAGAGCGCGCGCCCCGTGGGACCGACTCCGTCCAGCTCGATGTTCACCGGGAACGTGCCCGTACGGGGAGGCGTCCACTGGGTGAAGGTGACCGTTCGGCGCTGGAGCGGGTAGAGGGTGCCGAGATCCTTCGTCGTGATCAGCTTCCCATCGATCTTGAGCACGGCGTTCACGTGGGTGAAGTTGTTCGTGAACGGGTTCGAAATGGAGAACGCCAGCGACATGGGCGCCAGCGCCGACGTGGTGTGCATGATGGGGACGATGCCGCCGCCGGAGCCGCTCGGGGCAGGCGGGGGCGCCGGAGCCGGCGAACCGCCTCCGTGCGCGGGCGGCAAGCCGCCGGACATGGGCCTCATGCCGCCGGACAGGGGCGTCATGCCGCCCGACAGGAGCGGGGTCTTGGCCGACATCATCATGGGGGTCATCGAGCGGATGGATTGAATCTGCACGAAGCCCGGCGCGGTGCTCGTGATGAGCGAGCCTTTGACCCCTCCGAGCCCGATGGGGCTCATGACGAGCCCGCCCAGATCTCCCCTCACGCCGCCCACCCTTCCACCGCCGCCTCCTCCACCCCCGCCGCCGCTGGCGGGATCGACCGGCACGTCGCCCAGGGTCGCCTTGTTCGTGCTGGGGTCCCCTTCGTTGTCGCAGTAGGCGTTGATGGAGACGTCATGGAAATTTCCCGGGTGCGCGGGGGTCCAATCCAGCTCCACGACGCTGGACCCGCCCGGAGAAAGCGTCGTGGGGCTGGAGTTCACGAGGTCGGTGGGACCCTCGCGGAGGTAGAGCACCACGTTCCTCGCGGGCGCGGTGCCCGCGTTGTAGATGGTGATGGGAAGGGCCGTGAGCACGCCCGCCTTGGGCGCGGCGGCGATATCGCCGATGCCCTGGATCTGGAGGTCCGCCATGCTCGCCGGCGTGGGCGTCGGCGGGGGTGGGGGCGCTCCTCCTTCGGAGCCGCCGCCCGAGACGAGGTTCTCCGCGGTCTTCGCGACCAAGGCGTCCAGCATTCCGAAGAGCGCGGACTGGAGGCGGTCCTTCACGGCTCCGCCGATTCCTTTTCCGGTGCCGCCTGCCTCGAGCTCCTTCGCGATATCGCCGGCGCCGGTCGCCTCCGCGGCCGCGGCCAGCGAAGTCTTGAGGCGGGCCAGAAGCTCGTAGGACATCTTCGGCTCCCCGCTCTTCGACGCGTCTTTTCCCGTCGAGAGGAGCCCGAAGTGGCTGTCCACGTGTCCCAGCCACCACGTCATCTCCTTCGACTCCGCGCCGGGCTCGTTCCACATGCGCGTGACCTCGGCCGCCCGGTCGGACCAGTTCCAGCCCGACATGCCCTCGGCGGTCTTGGGCGACGGAGGGGGCGGCTCGCCGCCGGGCCGGTCGAGCGCCGTGCGCCAGAGGATGCCCGCGAGCGAGGACTCGACGCCCTGATTCGTGCGAAGGTCGCTCAGGTTTTGAAACGCCTGCGTGTAGTAGCGAGACTGGTCCGCCTCGGCTCCGGCCGCCGTGGAATAGCCGGTTCCGACGATGATGAGCTTGCCGGGGAAGTCCGCCTGCAGCTTCCCGACCAGATCCGGCATCCGCTCGACGCCCTCGGAGCTGTAGCTTCCCGGGAACCACTCGACCTCGATCACGTCGACCGGTGCCGCCCCCAGGACGGCGCCCAGGTATCCGTGCAACGAGGCATAGGCCTGCGTGTAGGCCTCGTCGGTGATGGCCACGTGCGCGATCGCGCCGAAGCGGATCAGCTCGCAATCGAACGACGCGCTCGCCAGGACCGGAGTCGCCTGGAGGGAGGATCCGGCGAGGCCGGTCTGCTCGGCCGCGCGCAGCTTCTCGATCACTCTCGCGATCATCGCGGCGGCCTTGGCCGAATCGGATGGCCCGTGATTGCCCGGGTGGTTGAGGGGCCGCTCGACCTGGTAGAGCATGATCTGGGCGTAGGCCTGCGGATCGCCTTCCTTGCCGACCAGCTCGATCGTCTTGGCCGCGAACGCTCCGACCTTGTCCGCGTAGTCGTCCGGAATCGGCTGCCCGAGGGGCGCGCCGATGAGGATCGGCGCCAACCGGACATTCTTGGTCTTCGCCCACACGCAGAGCTTGGCCAGCCGGCCGGCCCCTCGATCCCCCAGATCCCGCACATCGACCGGGATCTGGATGACGTTGAACCCCGCAGCCTTGAGGTACTGGTCCCAGAGCTTCTGCAGGGAGGCGACCGCGTGCTCCGGCTTTCCGCCGGCGGCGTCGAGATCCACCGCGACACCGAACACCGGTAGGAGACCGGTGGCCGTGACGGGGGAGGCCTGGGCCGCGGGGGCCGCCGGCGCGGAGGCCGCCACGGTGGTGCTGTCGGCGGGAGCCCGGCCGGGAATCAGGACCGCGAGCACGGTCAGCGCGAGAAGGAGGCGTGCGCGTGAGGTCGACGCTAGTGACATGATCAGGTTCCTCCCATGGTCGCTTCGAGTCATCAGCGCTACTCCGCCTGCGACGTGTTCACGCCGAGAGCGATCGCGATGTCGGTCAGGTTCTCGAATTTTGGCGTGTGGGTCGCGTCGATGGGCACAGCGGCGCGCACCCCGTCCTTGTAACCGTCCCAGTACAGATCGACCCACTCCGGGCGAAGCATCCCTTCGAAGATGGCGGCATAGTCCGCCTTGGACCGTGACCGGTATCCCGTGAAGTAGTCGGCGTAGGCCAGGGGCAGGAGGTAGGGCTTGGGCCCGGCCTCGCTCACCCCCGTGACGCTGGAGAGCGGCCGCCCATCCAGCCCGGCGGTGCACAGCGTGTTGTAGAGCTGCGCGACAGGGCTCGTCGAAACACGGAAGATCGTGGCGTCGTTCGTTCGGAGCGCGTTCAGGAACTTGGGTAGTCCCATGTGACGCGCGTACTCAGAAAAGGTGAGGGCGATGATGTACTCGCTGTGCACGATGAAGCGCGGAGGCAGGCTCCGGATGTGGTAATAGGCGTAGCCCGGGTCAGGGGGCGTCTGCGCGATCTCGTGCGCGCCGGCGGCCTTGAGCTGATCGTAGAGCCAGATGTCCTCGGAGGGAGCCGTGACCGGCGTCGAGCAGGGGAGCGTCCCGAACCCCGTGTTCCGCGGGGGCGCTTTCTCCACCATCACTACGTCGTCGTTCGCGAACCACTTGAACATGTTCGCGCGCACGGTGCCGTCCACGACGAGGCGGAGGGTATTGGCGATTCCCTCCTGGTAGGTGGCCGCGAGGTTGGGAACGGCCTCCGTGCGATAGTGGGTGCCGTCCGATCCGTAGTGGAAGCTCTGGCCGCTCAGCCAGAACATGTGCAACCTTCGGTCGGACCGGTCCTGGGTGTGCACCAGCTCGTGAATGAAGGTGCCCGGCGCCTCGGGCGCCAGGCTGCCGCTGAAGACGGTCTGTCCCAGAGCCATCTGCCCGGCCCACGCGTCGTGGCGTCCGGGATTGGCTTGGGCCAGGGCCTTCGCGCAGTCCTGACGTCTGTCGTCGGAAGTCGCCATGTTGGAGGCGCAAGGCCAGGCCCTCCCGTGCCCGTCGTTGCATGCATCCCACTTACCGAACGCTGCCGCGATGAGCGGAGCGTCCACGTCGTTGAGGAGCATGATGATCACGGGCTTGTTGAGAACATGGATGATT
>DASQBE010000121.1:0-3501 GCA_035635355.1 Binatia bacterium
CGACCGGGGCCGATTTGATTCGTAAGTCGGACTTCGCGAATATGCTCGACTGTGGAACATCCGGCACGCCCGTGGATTGGAGTGAACCGGAGTAAAGAATCTCCTCGTTCGTATTGAGGTATGCGGTCCAATGCCCCTGCTCATAGGCGGGGTCTTCTTCGGGCAGGACGACGGCGAAGCCGCCGAGGGAGTCGCCGCCCATCACGGCTTGAGCCGGGCTCGAGGCATCCCAGTCCGCCGTGGCAGGCTCACCGCCCTCGGAGTTGAGAATCTGGAAGGACCATTTCGGGGGCGACTCCACACTGGACGCAGGGGTCTGAGGAAGCGAATCACCATTCCAACCGAGAGGTGCAACGTTCAACTCAGTCTCGTCGGCATAATGGTCGTTTCCAATCGATATGGCCGTGATTGGAAACGCGCTCCCGTTCAAGACCTCATATCGATAAACCACTCGTCCGGGCGCCCTTATCACTTTCGTGACCCTGACCTGAACCGGAGGAATGCCTACCTGCGCAGCGCCGCATAACGGCCACACTGCGGCCACGCACGCAACGCTCGCGGTGACAAGGAGAGTTCTCACTGGCCAAATATCGGCAGGCTACTCGGAGTTCTGCCGAACATTCTGCGGAGCGTGCATGGTGCCCGCAAACAGAACGGGCGGCGCCTTGGGGGGCACCGCCCGGAGTCTTCGTTCGTTGAGGTGCTACGCGATCAGGCCTTGTCCTTCTTGGCCGCGGGCGTCGTGGGAACCGCCGAGTCCATGATCTTCGCGAACTCGGCGCGGGCCTTCACACCCTGGTCCTTGAACGTGCAGGCGAAGCCGGCGTTCTTGATCGCTTTCGCGATCACGCGCTGATCCAGCTTCTTGTCGCCCGCCACGTAGGCCGTGTGCGTGGTCAGGTCGACCTTGGCGCAAAGAACGCCCTTCTGGGCCATGGCCGCGCTCTGGATCTTCTCGACGCATGCCCCGCAGTGGGCATCCTTGACCGCAAAGCTGAATACCGCGTTGCTGGCGCTGAAGGGGCACTGTCCCTTCGACGTCATCGAGGCGCCGTTCACGCCCGAGCAGTGCCCACCCGTCGAAGCCTCCTTCGAGGCGCCCAGCGTGCAGTGGGCCCCGGTCTTCGAGGCGGTGCCTTCGGTCTTGCTGGAGCAGGAGGCTCCGCCGGCCCACGCCGAGGTCGTGAGACACAGGACGCCGAGGGCGGCGGTGACGATCATTGCATGACGCTTCATGGTGGATCTCCTTCCGGCTGTTCGAGTGCGGTTCAAGACGCCCGGGAAGTGTACACCCCGCGCGCCCTGGTTTTTCCAACTAATTGGAAGCGTTCCGGACATGGTTTTTCAGGTACTCCTGGACCCCATCGGCGATCCGTTCCGCCATCTTGGACTGGAATTGCGAGTCCTTGAGCATGGCCGCCTCGCGCGGGTTGGTGATGAACGCCGTCTCGACCAGCACCGAGGGAATGTCCGGCGCCTTCAGGACCACGAAACCCGCCTGCTTCACCCCACGGCCGGTGCTGAGGCGGTCCTCCACCCGGAGCGCGTCGAGCAGGTTCTCGGCCAGCTCGCTGCTCCGGCGCAGGGTGTCGTTCTGGCGCAGATCGAAGAGAATGCTCGTGATGTCGTCGCCCGTGGGCTGTCCGCCCCCGCCGATCAGGTCCGCCGCGTTTTCCGACGCGGCAAACGCGCTCGAGGCCTCGTCCGTGGCCCCGTTGAGGGAGAGGAAATAGACCTCGGTCCCCGTGGCGTCCCGGTTCCGGCTGGCGTTGCAGTGGATGCTGATCATGATGTCGGCCTGGAATTTCCGCGCGATCTCGATCCGCTTCCGCAGGGGAATGAAGTAATCCCCCGAGCGCGTGAGAACCGCGCTCACGCCGGGAATGTCCTCCAGCTCCGCCTTGAGCTTCTTGGCGATGGTCAGCACGATGTCCGCCTCGGGCAGCCGCCGGTAGCCCAGGGCGCCCGTGTCGTCCCCTCCGTGTCCGGGATCGATCGCCACGATGAGCCGCTTGGATTTTCGGACCTCGCTCACCTGCTGCTGGAGCTTCGCCTCGGCCTGAGGATTGGGAGGCGACGGCACGTCGATCACGATCCGGTCCGGCACTCCGTCCGCGGCCGCGAGCACGAAGGAGAGCGGCGTGGTCTGCTGCTTGAGGCCCACCCGCACCACCACGCCCGTGTCGGAGACGGCTGGGAAGATGTCCGCGACCAGGCTGTCCCCCACGAACTCGGAGGTCACCGCGAGGGACTTCGCCATCCGGGGCATCACGATCTCGTAGGTCGTCGGCCCCGAAAGGCGGAAGCGCGGCTCGACCGGGGGCGGCCCGGAGAGATCGAACACCAGCCGCGTGTGATCCGGGGCCGTCCAGAACCGGATGCGAACCAGCTCGGTGGCCGGCCTCGGCGCGCGCGGCGGAGTCCTCGGGGCCGTGGCGCCCAGGGACATCCCGGCTCCGAGAGCCAAAACGAGGAGGCCCGTCCAGGATCCCCGTCTTGCAGGGGGCGGGCCGGGCCTCGACTCTGTCTGGGAACGAATTGTCTTCAGCGCGCGATCATCCTTCCGGGTCCACCGCGAGGAACTGGGTCGAATCGCCCCGCTTCACCAGCATGACGATCGGCTTCCTGGGGTTCTTCGACTTGGCCCGATCGATGGCGGCATTGTAATCCGAAACGTCCTTCACTTTCGTGTCATTCACTTCCTTGATGATGTCCCCGCGCTGCAGACCCGCGTCATCCGCCGGGCTGCCCTGCCCCACGTCGATGATGACCACGCCGGACTTCTCGCGGATGCTGTTCTCCTTCGCGAAATCCCCCGTCATGGGCTCGACCGAGAGCCCGAGGATCTCCGTCGGCGGCGCGTTCCGCTCTCCGATGGTCTTCTCGTCGGGACGCTCGCCCAGCCGCACCCAGAGGTCTTGAGGCTGCCCGTCGCGAAGCACGTGCACCCGGACCTTCTTGTGGACCGGCGTGTCCGCGACCAGGAGGCGGAAGTTCTGCACGTCCGAGACCTTTTGGCCGTCGAACTCGGTGATGACGTCCTTCACGTGGAATCCGGCGCTGTCCGCGGGCGTGCTCGGGTTGACGCTGCCGACGAGGATGCCGGAGACGTTCCGAAGACCCCACGAGTCCGCCAGCTCCGGCGTCAGCTCTTGAGGCGCGATGCCCAGCCAGCCGCGCGTCACGCGGCCGTGGGCGATGAGCTGCCCGGAGATGTGCTTCGCCATGTTGATGGGGATCGCGAACCCGATCCCCTCGCCGGAGGGATTGATGGCGGTGTTGATCCCGATCGCCTCCCCGCGAATGTTGAGGAGGGGACCGCCGCTATTGCCGAAATTGATGGAGGCGTCTGTCTGGAGGAAATCCTGATAGGCGGGCGCGCCGCCCACGATCGAGAGATTGGTGCGGCCCTTCCCGCTGATCACGCCGACCGTCAGCGTGCCCGAGAGCTCGCCGAGCGCGTTCCCGATCGCGATGGCCCAGTCTCCGATCCGAACGTCT
>DASQBE010000122.1:0-6328 GCA_035635355.1 Binatia bacterium
AGTTCCACCGCGCGAACGCCTGGGGCACCGAGAACCTCCTCGACGCGGCCGGGCACGCCGATCCCAGGCCGAGGCGATTCCTCTACATCTCGAGCCAGGCCGCCGCGGGCCCGAGCCTCGATGGAGCGCCCGTGACCGAGGCCATGGCGCCCCGCCCGGTCTCCGCGTACGGCAGCAGCAAGCTCGTGGGGGAGACCATGACCATGCTCGCCGCGGACCGCTTCCCGGTCACCACCATCCGTCCTCCCACCGTGTACGGCCCGCGCGAGACGGCGCTGCTCAAGTATTTCCGCGCGGTCAAGCATCACCTGAGGCCTTACTTAGGGGGGGCGCGGAGCTTCAGCGTCGTCTTCGCGGAGGATCACGCGCGCGCGGTCTGGGCGGCTCTGAATCAAGACGCGGCGGTGGGTCAGATCTACTTCGTGGGCGGTCCCGACGTCACGAATTACGAGGAGATGGGAAGCCTGATCCAGCGCGCCATGGGGACCTGGGCGGTGCGCCTTCCCATCCCCGCGCTCCTGCTCCAAGCGGGGGCGCTCGCGGGGGAGCTGGCCGGGGCGGTCACGCGCCGCACGCCCTTCTTCTCGCGGGAGAAGTTTCGGGAGATCACCGCCGGAGCCTGGATCGTGAGCTCGCGCAAGATCCGCGAACAGCTTGGCTGGGCGCCCCAGATGCCGCTCGAGCCGGGCCTGCGCGCGACCGCCGCGTGGTACCGGGAGGCCGGCTGGGTCTAGCCTAGAAGATGCTGAACTTGAAGTACTTCTTCGGGTCCTTCTCGATCTCCGCCATGAGCCGCTTCATCGAGGCCATCAGCGCCTTCGTATCGTCGTAGAGCGTGGAATCCGCGTAGAGCCTCCCGAACGTACCGCGTCCGGCCGAGATGGCGCCCAGGATCGAATCGGCGCGCGCCGTGCTCGAGGCCAGCCTCTGGTGCAGGGTGCCGTCGTTCATGAGCTGCGCGATCGTGCCCTGGCCGGTCTCCATCTTCTGGATCAGGGTATCGAGCGAGGTCGCGAGGGCCATGAATTCGGTGGAGACCCGGGACTGGTTCTCGTTGAGCCGCGCCGTGAGCACGTTGGCGTTGTGGCTCAGCTCGACCAGCTCCTGATAGAGGCGCTCGTCCTGGCTCAGACGCCCCAGGGTGCCGCGCCCGTTCCCGAGCGCGCGCCCGGCGGAGTTCAGGTTCCCCAGCAGCACCTGGAGGCTGTCGGTGATTCCCTCGACCTTCTTCATGGCCGTGTTGGCGTCGGGCGCCGCAAGGACCGCGATCTCCCGGTCGTCCTGGATCAGCGGCTGTCGTGGATCCCCGCCATCCAGCTCGACGTACAGCTCCGCCAGAAATCCGGTGGAGGTGATGCGCGCGGCCGCGCCCTTGTGGAGGCGATCGCGCGTGCCCTTCTTCACCCCGAGCACCACGACCACGTTGTTCCCGCCCTTCTCGAGCGAGATATCCCGCACGTGGCCCACCGGCACGCCGTTCAGCCGCACCGTCGAGCCCTCCTCGACCCCTCCCACGCTCCCGAACAGGAGAACGATCTTCTCCTCGCTCCCGAAGAACTTGAGGCTCCCGGACTGGAAGGTGGCCCACAGCAAGAGGGCAAAGGCGACCAGCACCCAGAAGCCGATCTGGAGCCTCATGAAGGGAACGCGTCCGGTGCGCTTCACGGCTGTCCTCCGGGCGGGGGGGAGGGAAGCCCCGACGGCTCCCGTCGGCGCGCGGCCGCCACGGCCTTGCGGAAGGGGGCCAGGAATTCGGCGATGAACGGATCGCCGGCTCGGTTCAGCTCTTCGGGTGTGCCTTCGAACACGACGCCCCCCCGGTCCAGGACGGTGATCCGGTCCCCTACCTTGAATGCATCGGCAATATCGTGGGTCACCATGATCGAGGTCTTGCCCATCTTATCCCTCAAGCCGAGGATCAAGTCGGTGATGCGCTGCGCGCTCTGGGGATCGAGCCCGGTCGTGGGCTCATCATAGAGCAGGATCTCCGGATCCCGCGCGGCGAGCGCGCGCGCGATGGCGACGCGCCGCTGCATCCCGCCCGAGAGCTCGTCCGGCAGGCGATCCCGGACCTCGGGGTCCAGCCCCACCATCGTCAGGTACCTGTCCACCTTCTCCTCGATCTCATCCTCGTCGTGCTTGTCCTCGAGCATGGTGTACCCGATGTTCTCTCCCACGGTCATGGAGTCGAACAGGGCGCCGTGCTGGAAGACGATGCCCATCGATCTCCGGATCTCCCGCAGCCGCACGGCGGTCACCTTCGTGATGTCCTCGTCGTTCACGAGAATGCTTCCCGCGTCCGGCACCCAGAGCCCCATCAGGAGACGCAGGATGGTGCTCTTCCCCGAGCCGGAGGGACCGAGGATGACCCTCGTCTGGCCCTTCGGCACGCGGAAGGACACGTTGCTCAGAATCGTGTTGTCCCCGATCGAGAACGTGACGTTCCGGAACTCGATCAAGGCGCCATCCTACCAGCCCAGGACCCGGAAGATGAGCTTCGTGCAGATGAAATCGGTCACGAGGATCCCGACCGAGGAGATCACGACGGACTCGGTGGTGGCCGCGCCGACGCCTTTGGCGCCCCCCGCGGCGGTGAACCCCTTCCAGCAGGCCACGGTGGTGATCAGAACCGCGAAGAAGATCGGCTTGATCATGCCCACCAGGATGTTCACGGGCGTCAGGTACTTGGCCACGCCGTTGTAATAAGACTGGAAGGTGACGTGGTACCCCAGGCCGATGAACCCGCCGCCGACGACGTTCAACGTGTCGCCGATCACGGTCAGAACCGGAAGCGCGATCCAGAGCCCGATCATCCGCGGCGCCACCAGGCGCTTCATGGGATCGGTGCCGAAGGCGACCAGGGCGTCGATCTGGTCGCTCGATTTCATGGCCCCCAGCTCCGCCGTGATCCCGGCCGACATCCGCGAGGCCACCACGATTCCGGTGAGCACGGGGCCGAGCGCGCGCACCGAGGAGATCACCATGAAGTGGCCCAGCTCCGACTTCGCGCCCTGCTTCGCCAGCTCCCGCGCGAGCTGGATCGCGAGGGCCTGGCCGGCGACCAAGGCCGTGAACATCACGATGAACAGCGAGCCGATCAGCGAGAAATGGATCTGCTCCAGAATCTCGTGCTTGTAGTAGGGAGGGAAGAAGGCGGAGCGGAGCACCGAGACGCAGAAGAGCGACATGTCCTGGACGACCTCCAGAACACGGCGAACCCGGTTGCCGACCGCGGCCAGCGCTTCCACGGCGACAGTATAGGGGCTTAGGGCTCTTTCGGCTTGGTGTGAAATACCACGTCCCAGACGGGGGAGCTCACGCCGAAGCCGTGGTTCGGATTCTTGTAGTGGTGCCGGAGGTGGTAGCGCTTCAGGTATTTCAGGAAACCCCAGCGCATCGAGAGGTGGTGCTCGGCGTAGTGCACCATGTCGTAGCAGAGGTAGCCGGTGAGAAAGCCCGCGAAGGCCGGCCCGCTCATGCGGGGCATCCCGAGGATCATCCCCACGACGACGTGGAAGAGCCCGTAGAAGAAGAAGGCGAGCGGGATGCTCAGGATGGGCGGCATGACCAAGCGGGTCTTGCACTGGGGCTGCTCGTGGTGGACGCCGTGGATCAGGTACCAGACCCGCTGGAGCCAGGGCTGGGTGGGCTCGTAGTGGAACACGAACCGGTGCAGGAGGTACTCGCTCAGGGACCAGACGAGGATCCCCGCCGCGTAGGCCATGAGAACCGACCCCATGGCCGCGTGGGCCTCGCCCGGGAGCAGGGCGCGCCCCAGGAAGAAGGCCACCACCGGAACGAAGAGCAGCAGGACGACGATGGGATGGATATGGGTGAAGAACTCGAGAAAGTCCGACTTGAAGAGACGGATGGGCTCTTCGGCGTGGTTGATGGGCAGGTTGGCGTAGGTGGTTCTGCTGGCTTGAGTCATGGCTTCCTTGCTCCCTCGAGCGATCCCCGGGGCGCCGTTTGTGCTCAGGGGCGGATCGTGATTCTAAGTACCGTGGATTTTCGAGTCAATGCGGAAGCTGTATGATGCAACCCGTGCAAGACATGCCGAGCTTTAGAATTAACGAGATCTTCCTTTCGGTGCAGGGGGAGGGCCTCCACGTGGGGGAGCGGACCGTGTTCGTCCGCTTCTACGGCTGCCCCCTTCACTGCGTCTGGTGCGACCAGCCCGAGGCCCTGACCCACACGGGCGTGGGCCGGTTTCTGGCCATGACGCCGGCCGAGGTGCGGGACCAGGTGCTCGCGTTTCCGGACACGCGGAAGGTCTGTCTCACCGGCGGGGAGCCCGTGGTGGCGCCGCGCCAGAGCCTCCTCTGGCTCATCGGGGAATTGAAAGAGAGCGGATACTGGATCTCGATCGAAACCAGCGGCGCCCGCGTGGTCGAGGAGCTCTTCGAGCCGATCGACTTCTGGACCGTGGCGCCGAAGGGGAGGAGCGCCGAGACCTTCGAGGGGGACGTGGTGGAAGCGCAGGCGCCGTCGTTGAGGCGCCATCTCTCGCTCCCCCCGGAGCGGCGGCAGCTCAAGTTCGTGATCCAGACGCGGGAGGATCTCGACGACGCGGTGCGTCTCCTCGACGAGCTGCGGTACGAGGGCGCCGTCGTCCTCCAGCCCGAGCACACGAAGGGGGACGCGCGGCGGATCTTCGCGTGGTGGCCGTGGGACCGCTACCCGGAGGCGCGCCTCATTCCTCAGACGCACAAGATGGTGGGGATGCACTGATGCGGGTGCGACTGACGCGCGATTTCACGTTCGAGGCGGCCCACCTGCTTCCCAAGGCGCCCGAAGGGCACAAGTGCCGCAGGCTCCACGGGCACAGCTTCCGGGTGGAGGTCACCGTCGAGGGGGCAGTGGATCCCGAGACCGGGTGGTTCCTGGACTACGGCGTGATGGCCGCCGCGGTGGAGCCGGTGCGCGCCAAGCTGGATCACTACCACTTGAACGAGGTGCCCGGCCTCGAGAACGCCACCTCGGAGAACCTGGCCCGATGGATCTGGGAGCGGCTCCGGCCCGCGCTCCCGTCCCTCGTGAGGATCACGGTGCACGAGACCTGCGAAGCGCGCTGCGAGTACGAGGGCCGGTGAGCCCCTACCGCCCCGCGTGGAGCAGCCAGCCCGCCACGCGGTCCGCGTCCTCGACGATGGATCCGACCGAGACCCCGCGGTAGGCGTTGCCCGCGACGTAGAGCCCCGGGAAAGCACCCAGCCGTTTCATGACCGACGCGACCCGCTCCCGGTGCCCCAGGGTGTACTGGGGAATCGCGGATTCCTGGCGCATCACCCACGTCCGCTCCGGCCCGCCCTTCAACCCCAGCGCGCGGTCCAGAGCCTCGCAGGCGAGCCCGATCAGCTTCGCGTCCGGCTCGGTGTTGAGCTCGGGCCGGTCGACGCCGCCCAGGAAGGCCCGCACCAGCGTGAAACCCTCCGGCGCGCGGCCGGGGAAGAGATTCGACTCGAAGAGCGCGCCCAGGATGGGGAGGCTCTCCCCGGGCGCGACGAGGAATCCGTAGCCGTCGGGCCTGGATCGGAACGCCTCGTTCCGGAACGCCAGCGCCACCACCGCGACCCCGGAGGTCGGGATCTCGCGGAGCGCCTTCGCCGCGGCGACGTCCAGGTCGCGCAGAAGCGCGGCCGCGTCGGCCGGAGGCGTGGCCACCACCACCGCGTCGAAGTTCTGCTCGGCCCCGCTCGCGAAGCGAACGGAAAACGGCATGGGCGCCGCGTACTCGGAAGAACGGCTCAGGCGGAGCGCCGGCATCTCGAGGCGTAGGGCGGAGCCCAGGGATTCGGCCAGGCGGTCCACGAGGGAGCCCATCCCGTGGGCCAGGGACCAGAGGGTCCGATCGCCCGAGCGGCCGGGGCGCCCTTCCTTCGCCATGGCCGCCATCAGCGAGCGATGCTTTCGCTCCAGCTCCCGCATGCGCGGAAACGCCGCGTCGGCCGAGAGCTTCTTCGAGTCCCCGGCGTAGACGCCGCGCACGAACGCGCCCGCCATGACGCTCGCGGCTTCCTCGCCGATATGGCGCGCGGCGAACTGGTGCACCGTTTCCTCCTTGGCGACCCGATGGGCCAGGAACGGCTCGGCAAGGACGCGCGCCCGGCCCGCGGCCGAGAGCGCGCCGAAGCGGAGAAGGGAGGCGGGGCCGCGGGGGAAGCGATGCAGCTCTCCCCGCGCGAAGACGTAGCGGCGCGCGGCGCCGGGCGCGGCCTGGACGCGCTCCGCCTTGAGCCCCAGCTCTCCGAGGAGGGCGAGGGCGGGGCCGGAGCCCGTTTGAAACGCGTCGGCGGCCCACTCCACCAGGAACCCGTGCGTCTCGGTG
>DASQBE010000123.1:0-20581 GCA_035635355.1 Binatia bacterium
CACCCGCTTCACGGGGACACCCATGAATTCGAGGGTGACCGCGGCCTCCTCGGCGACGGGCAGATCCGAGGTTCCCGCGCTCACCACCAGGACGCGCCCCGCGCGGCGCGCGGCCGGGGCGCGGGCGCGCGATCCGTTCCGCCGCCGGGACGTCGCCACGACCACCGTGCGGGCCGCTTCGTTCCAGGTCGCGTCCGCCCCGAACGCCTCGGACAGGGCCAGGGCCTGCTCCGCGCTGGCGCGGGTCGCGAGCAGCCGCCCGCTCTTTCCCACGATGGCGCGCGCGATCGCGACACACTGCGCTTTGGTTTTCCCCTGGCAGAGGATCACTTCGGGGAGGGCCTGGCGGATGCCGCGATGGTGATCCACGGTGGCCGGGCCGATCGACTCGAACGGAAGGTGGGCGATCGCCTCGAGCGCCGCGCGGGGGGTGACGCGCCCGCGGCGCACATCGGTCAGGAGCTTACGTAGCCGTGCAGGATCCAAGCAGGGACTCGGGAGCGCTCTCGAGTTTCTCCAGATAGCGCAGGAGCAGAGCCTCCACCTCCGCGGGCGTCTTGCTGTGGTTCACCTCGCGGCAGAGGGAGGAATTGTCGTAGAGCCCGCGCACGTACCAGGCGATGTGTTTCCGCATGAGGACGGCGGCGTAGTCCCCTTTCTTCGCGGCCAGGTCGTGGAGATGGCCGATCGCGGTCGCAATGCGCTCGCGCGGCGTGGGCCCTGGGCCCGGATCCTCGCCGTCCAGGAGGCGGTGGGCCCGCTCGAAGAGCCAGGGATTTCCGAAGGAGCCGCGGCCCACCATGACACCGTCACATCCGGTCTGGCGCACCATCCGGAGGGCGTCCTCGGGGGTCTTCACGTCTCCGTTCCCGATCACCGGGAGGTTGACGCTGCGCTTCACCTCCGCGATCACGTCCCAGTGCGCCTCGCCGGTGAATTTCTCGGAGCGGGAGCGCGCGTGCACGGTGACCCACCGCACGCCGGAGCGCTCCAGCACCCGGGCCACGTCGGGCGCGTTGGTGGTGTCCTTGTCCCAGCCGATCCGGATTTTCGCGGTCACGGGAAGCGTGACGGCGTTCACGACCGCGGTGGTCACGCGCTCGAGCCTGTCCAGATCCGTGAGCATGGCCGCGCCCGCCTCGCGGGCGATCACCTTGCGCACGGGGCAGCCGTAGTTCAAGTCGAGGGTGTCGAAGCCGAGGCCCTCGCAGATGCGCGCGGCCTCGGCCATCACGTCGGGATCGGAGCCGCAGAGCTGCGCGCCGATGGGCCGCTCTTCCGGGCGGTATTCCAGGAGCTCGAAGGACTTCGGATTCTTCCGCACCAGGCCTTCCGAGGAAGTCATCTCGCAGAAGACCATGGCGGCTCCGTGCCGCCGCGCGATGCGGCGGAACGGTGAATCCGTCACGCCGCAGAGCGGCGAAAGAAGAACACTGCCCGGGATCTCGACCGCGCCGGCGCGCATGGCTCCTAGCGAACCGACTTGGTGTTCAGGGGCACCTGGGTCGTCTGCTTCCCCTTGTTCATTTCCGAAGCGAGCGCCAGCAGCTTGGGCAGAGTCGGGGCCTTGTCGAAGAGCGCCGCGGCGGACTTCACCTGGTCGTCGTCCTCGAGGGCGATGCGATAGGCTTCTTCCTCGCCGCCGTAGCGGCGGCCCAGCTCGCGGCGCAGGCCGCTGTCGACCCACCGCTTCGCGTCGGCCAGCGAGTCCGGATTCACCTCGACCTTCTCCTCGCGCAGAAGCTGCATGAATTCATCCCGGATGCCGGGCGTCAGGGCGTAGTTGGCCGGCGGATCCTTGTGCTTGGCCGCGTACTTCACCGCGTACTTGAAGAAGACCTGCTTCGCCTCGAGATCCTGGATCACGTGCGGCAGGGTCACCTCGACCAGCTCCACGTCCGGCGTGATGCCGCCGCCGCCGAAGACGATCCGGCCCATCTCGGTCTTGTACTCGGGCTTCGGCTTCTTCGACGCGGTGGTATCGGGCTTGTCCGCCTCGTCGGTGTCCTCCTCATCCGCCAGCGCGCCGTCCTTCAGCTGCTCGTCCTTCTGGATGCAGCGCCCGCTCGGCGTGTAGTACTTCGCGGTCGTCAGCTTGAGCTTCGGCCCCTTCACGCTCCGCGTGAGCGGGATGACCGTCTGCACGAGGCCTTTCCCGAACGTGGTCTTTCCGACGACCAGGCCCAGATCCAGGTCTTGCAGCGCGCCCGAGACGATCTCGGAAGCGGACGCGGTCCACTGGTTCACCAGGATCACGATCGGGTACTCGCTGTGCGGACGATCGGCGGTGGAGTAGAAGTCACGGTTCTGCGACGGGTCGCGTCCACGGGTGTAGACCACCTTCTTCCCGCGTGGCGTGAACTCCTCGGCCACTTCCACGGCCTGGGAGAGAAGTCCGCCCGGATTGAAGCGCAGGTCGATGATCAGGCCGTGCGGGTGCATCTTGTCGATCTTCTCGAAGGCCTGGTCCATCTCCTCGCGGCTCCGCTCCGAGAAGTTCGAGAGCCGGATGTAGCCGATCCCGTTGTTCAGCATGCCCGCGTAGGGAACGCTCTTGATCTGGATGATGTCGCGCACGATATCGAAGTCGAGCGGCTTCTCGCGCCCCTCGCGGAAGATCGTCAGCTTCACGTGGCTGCCCCGGTCGCCGCGCATCTTCTTCATTGCGTCGTCGAGGGAGAGCCCTTCCGTGGAGGTATCGTCGATCTTGATGATGCGGTCCCCGCCCAGGATGCCCGCCTTCCAGGCCGGCGTGCCCTCGATGGGCGCGATGACGGTGACCCAGCGGTCCCGCATGCCGATCGAGATGCCGATCCCGCCGAAGGCGCCGTGGGTGGTGGTCTCGAGGCGCTCGGCCTCGTCCTTGTCGAGATATTGGGAGTACGGGTCCAGGGTGCGAAGCATGCCGCGGATCGCCGCGTCCATCAGCTTGTCGCTGCTGACCGGCTCGACGTAGTTGTCGCGGACCTTCGTCAGGACCTGGATGAACCGCTCGATGTTCGAGTAGGTGTTGTCGTTCGATTCCTGAACTCTGGCGACGGCCCACGTGCCTGCGATCAGAGCGACCACCAGGACACACACCGCGATGATTTGCCTACGATTCATGAACTGTTGCCCTCGGTCGTTGGTGACTCAGCCGCTCAGGATCCGTTGCACGTCTGTCCAGATATGATGCGCGAGCATGCCTTTCGGATCCGTACCCCGCAGCACCACAATTCGTTCCGGCTCCCGCCGCGCCTGCTCCAGGTACCGGGCGCGGACGGCTTCGAAGAACGCCCTGCTCTCCTTTTCGATCCGGTCGGGCCCATCGCCGGTGCGGCGTTTTGCCCGCTCGAGCCCCAATTCCACCGGGACGTCGAGCAGATAGGTCCTGACCGGCTTGATCCCGCCGGTCGCCCAATCATTGAGCGTGGTCAGGATCGGCTCCGCGATGGTCCGTCCGCCTCCCTGATAAGCCAGGGTCGCGTCCGTGAACCGGTCGCAGACAACGACTTCCCCCCGCTCGAGGGCCGGCCGGACCGTCCGCGCGACATGCTGCGCGCGGGCGGCCAGGAACAGAAGCAGCTCTGCCCCGGGAGCCAAGGGCTCCTCGCCGCCTCGCAGGATGAGGTCTCGGACCTTCTCTGCAAGCGGCGAGCCACCCGGCTCACGCGTTAAGGATACAGGAATCTTGGCGCTGAGGAGAGCGTCGTGAAGGAGGGTCGCCTGGGTCGATTTTCCGGACCCCTCGATCCCCTCCAGGGTGATCAGGAGCCCTGTCGCCACGTCTCGGGCTAGACGCTCTTCCGGGCGGCGCGCTTGAGGCCGCTCCGAGGCGCCTTGGCCTTGACCCGGCGCTGGGTTAGCGCGGGCCGGGTGGCCGGCTTCCTCTTGTGTCCGTACTTCTCGATGAACTCCTCGACCATCCGGCGCGCGACGTCGTCCGGATACTGGATGGGAGGCGATTTCTTGAAGTACGCGGAGGGCTCGATGAGCGCACCGGAGAGGCCGTTATCGAGGGCGAGCTTGACGCAGCGGACGGCGTCGATGATCACGCCGGCCGAATTCGGCGAGTCCCAGACCTCGAGCTTCAGCTCGACGTTCAGGGGCACGTCGCCGAACGTGCGCCCTTCCATGCGGATGTAGGCCCACTTGCGGTCGTCCAGCCACTCGATGTAGTCGCTGGGGCCGATGTGCACGTTCTTCTCGCCGATCTCGTAGTCGAGCATCGAGGTGACGGCGTTCGTCTTGGAGATCTTCTTCGACTCGAGGCGCGTGCGCTCGAGCATGTTGAGGAAATCGGTGTTTCCGCCCACGTTGAGCTGGCTGGTCCGCTCCAGGCGCACGCCGCGCTCGCGGAAGAGCCGGGTCAAGACGCGGTGAATGATGGTGGCGCCGACCTGCGACTTGATGTCGTCGCCGATCACCGGAAGCTTCTTCTGCTCGAACCGGCGCTGCCAGTACTTCTCGCGCGCGATGAACACCGGAATCGCGTTCACGAACCCGCAGCCGGCTTCCAAGATTTGCTCGACGTACCACTTCGTGGCCTCTTCGCTCCCGACCGGGAGGTAGTTGATGACCACGTCGGTCTTGGTCTCTTTCAGAAGGCGCACGATGTCGGCCGTGGAGCCGGGCGCCTTGTGGATGATCTTGGAGAGGTACTGGCCCAAGCCGTCGTGCGTCATGCCCCGAGCCACCGGCACGCCGAGACGCGGCACCTCGCTGAACTTGTAGGTGTTGTTGGGCCACGTGAACACCGCCTCGGAGAGGTCCTTGCCGACCTTGTTCCGATCGATGTCGATGGCGGCGCTGAACTCGATGTCGCGGATGTGGTACCCGCCCAGGTTCACGTGCATGAGGCCGGGAACGAAATCCGAGTCCTTGGCATTCCGGTAATAGTGGACGCCCTGGACGAACGATGACGCGCAGTTCCCGACGCCGATGATTCCGACGCGAATCTTACCCATGACGGTCCTTCCTCCGATTTCCAGGGCCAGGTCGATGAACGAAGTTTGAGACGCGGGCCCGGTATGCTGCAGGGGCCCGGGACGTTACGCGGAGTTCGTTTGAGTCAGCTTCCGAACATGATACACGCGCTGCAGCACCGTGACGAGCGTCAAAATGAAGAGCACGCCGAGCACGCCGGGCATGAACCGGTGGCCCAGAAGGGCTCCAGCGCCGAGGGCCAGCAACCGCTCCGGGCGCTCCATGACGCCCACCTTGCACTCCAGGCCCAGCCCCTCGGCGCGGGCGCGCGTGTAGGAGACCAGGAAGGACAGGATCAGGGTCGCGAGCGCCAGGACGCCGAGCGTAGGGCCGTCGGCGTCTCCCCATTCGGCGCTGCCCTCGAACATGCCGCGCATCCATACGGTCGCGGTCTGGCTCCGCGTGAAATAGAAATAGGCGAGGCCGATGTAGAGCGCGCCCTCGCTCACCCGGTCGATCGTGGAGTCGAGGAAGGCGCCGAACGGGCTCACGATGCCGCGCTCGCGGGCCACGTCTCCATCGAGCATGTCGCAGAGACCCGCCAGGAGCAGCACGAACCCGGCGGCGAAGAAGAAGCCCCGGCCCAGGAAGAGCGCGGCCAGGAGCGAGAGGCAGAGCCCGAGGATCGTCAGCTGGTTTGGCGAGACGCCCCGCGCGGCGAGAAAGCGCCCGATGGGCCGGAACACCTCGCGTCCCCGGTCCTTCCAGGTCTGGCTCAATCCTCCTCCTCCTCCTCCTCGAGGTCCGCGGCCGCGGCCCCGCCCACCACCAGCACGAACTCACCCCGCGGCGTCTCGGACTCCACCCACTCGAGCAGCGCGCGCAGCGTGCCGCGCCGCGTCTCCTCGAACTTCTTCGTCAGCTCGCGGGAGAGCGATGCGGGCCGCTCCCCCAGCGCCTCGGACAGATCGCGGAGCATCTTGTGTAATCGGTGCGGCGACTCGAAGAAGATGAGGGTCCGCGGGTCCGCGCGCAACTCCTCGATGCGGCGGCGGCGGCGGGACGCGCGGCGCGGAAGGAACCCCTCGAAGGCGAACCGGTCCGTGGGGAGCCCCGAAATCTCCAGGGCGCAGAGCGCGCTGGACGGTCCGGGAATGGGCACCACCGGGACATTTGCCTCGACCGCCGCGCGCACCAGCGTGAACGCGGGATCGGAAATGCCCGGGGATCCCGCGTCCGAGACGATCGCGACCGACGCGCCTTCGAGGAGCTTCCCGATCACCTCGGGCGTGCGCCCCTCCTTGTTGTGATCGTGGTAGGAGACGAGCGGCCTCCGGATCGCGAAGCGGGTCAGGAGCCCCTGCGTGTGGCGCGTGTCCTCCGCGGCGATGAGATCCACGGCGCCCAGGATCCGCTGCGCGCGCGGGGAGAGATCCTCGAGGTTGCCGATGGGCGTGGCCACGAGGTAGAGCGTGCCGGAGCGCGGCTCCGAGGCCTCGGTCACGGGACGAGCACCGATCGGGCCGCGCTTCGAACCGCGGCGATCGCGCGGTCGATCCCCGCTTCGTCCACGTCGAGGTGCGTCACCGCGCGAAACCGCCCCGGGCCCCCCGCGGCGGGACCGAGCAGGACCCCCTCCGCCGCGACGGCGCGCAGGAATTCGTCCCGGACCGCCTCGCCGCCGCCCGTGTCCGCGACCACGATGTTCGTGGGGATCTCGGCGTGACAGAGCCTGAGGCCCTGGATCTCCGCGAACGCCGCGGCCAGCCGCTTCGCGCGCCGATGATCCTCGACCAGGCGCTCCCGATGATGGCGCACCGCGTGGAGCGCCGCGGCCGCGACGATGCCCGCCTGGCGCATGCTCCCGCCGAACGTCTTCCGCGCGGCGCGAGCCTGATCGAGGAACGCGCGCGGGCCCGCCACGGCGGAGCCCACCGGCGCGCCGAGCCCTTTCGAATAGCAGACCATGACGGTCTGCGCGTAGCCCGCGTAGGTCGCGAGGGGGATTCCCGACGCGGCGCTCGCGTTCCAGAGCCGCGCGCCGTCCATGTGCACCGGCACCTCGCGCGCGGCGGCATCGTTCGCGATCGACCCGAGGAGGGGCAGCGGATAGACAGCCCCCGAGGACCAGTTGTGCGTGTTCTCCACCTCCACGAGCCCGACCGCGACGCCCGACCGCTTCGCATCCGCGAACCCGCGCTCCACGAGACCGGGGTCGAGGAGACCGCGATCGGCATCCACGGTCATCAGCCGGCAGCCCAGGAACTCCGTCACCGCCTTGGCTTCCACCATCGCCACGTGGCTCAGGTGATCGATCACGATGCCCTGGCCCGGCTCCGTGTGGACCGCGACCGCGATCTGGTTTCCCATGCAGCCGCTCGGAACGAAGAGCGCCGCCTCTTTGCCCAGGAGCGCGGCCGTCTCCTCCTCGAGCAGGCGAACCGTGGGATCCTCCCCGTAGGTGTCGTCCCCGACCTCGGCTTCCGCCATGGCGCGGCGCATGGCCGGGGTGGGCCGGGTCACGGTGTCGCTTCTCAAATCGACGTAAGTCGTTGCCAGATGGCCCCCGGTTTCTTGAATCGCCTGGGTCGCGGTGATAGTCTCAAGACCAAGCGACTTGTCCGAAACTTTCCTAAGCCGAAGCAGTATAGGGGAGTGGCCGGCCGCCCCAAAGCAAGAGCAGAGGAGGAAATCGATGTTTCTGCCGTTCTGGGATCCAACGATGATTCTGTTGATCCCGGCCATGATCCTGGCCGCTTACGCGCAGGCGAAGGTGAACTCGACCTACGCGAAATACTCCGAGGTGCCCTCCGCCAGCGGGAAGACGGGGCTTCAGATCGCTCAGGCGATTCTCACCGCCAACGGGCTCTCCGACATCCGCGTGGAGCCCGGGCAGGGATTCCTCTCCGATCATTACGACCCGATCCAGAAGAGGATCCAGCTCTCCCCGCAGAACTACGAGGATTCCTCGGTCGCCGCCGTCAGCGTCGCCGCGCACGAGTGCGGCCACGCCATCCAGCACGCGCAGGGCTACGTGCCGCTCAACATGCGGACCGCCATCTTCCCCATGGCGAACATCGGGAGCAACCTCGCCTGGATCTTCATCATCGCGGGTTTCATCTTCGCGAATCGCCTCTCGGTCTTCGGCGTCGGGCTCCTCGACATCGGCATCTTCCTCTTCACGTTCAGCGTGCTCTTCCAGCTGATCACCCTTCCCGTCGAGTTCGACGCGAGCCGACGGGCGATCGTGCAGCTGAACCAGCTCGGATTGGTCGCACCCGAGGAGCAGCAGGGGGCGAAGAAGGTGCTCGACGCGGCGGCCCTCACCTACGTCGCGGCGGCCGCGGCCGCGGTGCTCCAGCTGATCCGGCTTCTTCTCATTCGCGATCGCCGGTAAAAAGTAAAAAACGACGGGACGCCTCGGGTTGATGAGGCGTCCCGTTTTTCGTTTTGGCTTCCCCGGTCCTCAGACCTGGGCGACGATGTCTTTCAGCTCCTTCGATACCTTGAACACGGGCACGCGGCGAGGAGGCACGGGAACCGATTCACCGGTCCTCGGATTGCGCGCGAGCCGTGACTTCCGGTCCTTCACCTTGAACGTCCCGAACCCACGGATCTCGATGTGCTTCCCCGCGGCCAGGGCTCTGGAGACCGCCTCCAGGAACTGATCCACGGTGTCGGCGACATCCTTCTTCGTCAGGCCCGTCCGCTCCGCAATCTCGTCGACGATTTCTGCCTTGGTCATCAGCCCCTCCTGAAGAGGTAATTAACGAGCGCGCGTCGCGGAGCGCCTAAGGCGGAGTTGGCATTGAACATAAGCGCCTCGCGGTGCGCGATCTGCGAATATAGGCCGCTGGCGAAAGCTGTCAAGGCTTTTTCCCGCTGGGGGTTCCACGCCCAGCATGGATTCCGCACCACCGCCCGGTGCACGTAGCCCGGGTCAGGAGGGGGTTCGCAAGACGCACGGCCGCGTGCGCGTTGCAAGGATTCAACCCATTGAACTTATGCACGTTACCAGCGACACACCTCCTCATTTCTACCCACACCGTGGCACGTCGATTGCGAGTCTAGCGCATCGGGAAAAGATTCGGGAGTCGCGTAGCGAAGGTTCCTGATACTGCGTCGCCGGCCTGCCACTACCTTACGCTAACCTCGCGGCTCCCGTTTCTATTCCTCCCGCCAAAGCTATAATCGCCCCACTCCTCCATGACTTCCGCGAAGGACCTCACCCGCGCCCCGGTCGTGGCATTCGACCGTATCGACTCGCTCGCGGATCCGGACGCGTTGGCCAGGGTTCTCGGGCCCCTCGTTCGCGTCGAGCGCGAGGCCCTGCCCGGCATCTCGTCGGGGTTCTCGAGCTCGCGGCACGAGATCCTCGTTGCTCTTACACGCGATGGCGCCCCGCGCCGGCTCCGGCTCAAGCGGACGCACATCGGCGAGGACTGGATCGCCCGGCTCATGCGCGAAGTCCCCCCGGGACGTGAAGCCTCCCTCCTGGGAGAGTCCGCCTTGGCACCGGTATGGGATGTTTTCGCGCGGCCCCATCTGGCCTACGCCGTCCAGGGGAACGAGGTCGGGCTCCTCATGGAGGACCACTCGGCGTGCACCGTTCCCGACGTCAAGGAGCCGATCGAGCGGGCCAAGGAGGATGCCCTGCTCGGTGCGATCTCCGCCTTGCACGCCCGGTTCTGGGAGTCTCCGGCCCTTTCTCTTCCCTGGCTCACGCAGGCCTCGTGGTACTCGGACGTCTTGAGCCCGCGCCCGAACGGCTACGAGGAGGCGCTGCGGGGCGCCCCGCCGTCGATCCAGGAGGGCGTCGCGCGCGGATGGCGGGACGCGCTGGCCCTCCTCCCCGCCGCGGTGATGGAGAGGCTCACCCAGCCGTCCGAGCGGCTCTGGCAGGACTGGCGGGACTTGCCGAGAACGCTCATCCACGGCGACACCAAGGTGGCGAACTTCGCCTTCCTGCCGGATGGACGCGTCGTAGCCTTCGACTGGACCAACCTGGGCGCGGCCCCGGCCACCCTGGACATGGGCTGGTACCTGGCGGTCAACTCGACGCGGCTCTCCCGGGGCAAGGACGAGCTGATCGCGCGCTACCGGGAGCTTCTGGAAGGGCACCTGGGCGCCTCCATCGAGCCCATCCTCTGGGAGCGCTTGATGGACGCGGCCATCGTCACCGGCGCGCGCTTGCTCCTCTGGTCGAAGGCGCTCGGATTGCAAGAGGGCACCGCGTTCCGGCGCGACGACTGGGCCTGGTGGGTGGCGCGGCTCACCGCCTGGAGCGACCGGTGACGCCGGGCAACGCCCGGCGCCGCGTGCTCCTCTTCTTCATCGACGGAATCGGGGTGGGGTCGGACGACCCGGACCAGAACCCGCTCGCGACCGGAGAATTCCCGACCCTTCATCTCACGCGATCGCAAACGCCCGGCGCCTCGGTCGGGCCGCCGCGCCAATCGCGCGGCGTCGACGCCGGGATGGGCGTGCCCGGCCTACCGCAGAGCGCCACCGGCCAGACCGCGATCCTGACCGGGGTGAACGCCTCGGCGGCCATGGGGCACCACGTCTCCGGGTTCCCGGGACCGACCCTGCGCAAGATCCTCTTCGAGCGCTCGCTCTTGAAGCAGATCCGCGAGCAGGGACGGAGCGCCACGTTCCTGAACGCCTTCCGCCCCGAGTACTTCGAGAGGCCGCACGCGCAGCGCCGCCTCTCCGCCACCTCCCTCGCCACGCTCGCCTCGGGCGCGCGATTTCGATCGTGGGAGGATCTCCTGGAGGGGCACGCCGTGACCCACGACCTCACCCACGGGAGCGTGCGGGAGCGGGGCTACGACCTGCCGCTCCGGACTCCGGAGGAGGCCGGGGCCATCATCGCGGGCGAGGCGATGCAGAACGACTTCTCCCTCTTCGAGTATTTCGAGACCGACCGCGCGGGCCACGCGCGGGATCGCGAGCGGGCGATGCGCTGCCTCGCCGATCTGAACCGCGCGCTCGAAACCGTGCTCCGTGGGGTCGATCTGGAGAGGATGACGGTGATCGTGGTGAGCGATCACGGGAACCTCGAGGACTTGACGGTGGGGACGCACACGATGAACCCGGCGATCTTCGCCGCCTGGGGCCCCGCGGTGGAAGAGGCCGGCGAGCCGGACGCGGCCGCGCCGCGCCGGCTCACCGACATCACTCCGTTCGCGCTCCGCGCGCTGGGCTTGCGCGCGGCGGACGCGGGGAACGCTACTTCAGCCGCTTGATGATGTGCCAGCCGAAGGGGCTCGCCGTCGCGTCGTAGTCGGCGATCCCGATATTCCCGGGGCTGATCGAGAATCCCACGTTGCCGAATGCGGGCACCATCCCGCCTCGCGAGTATTCGCCGGCCCCGGGCGCCACGCCGGCCCCCGCCATGCCGTAGATTCCCGGAGGAGAGTCGTCCGTGTACTTGCGGACGAGCTCGTCGAAGTCCTCCCCTTTCCGGGCCCGCTCGAGGATCTGGTAGGCGAGGGTCTTCGCCTCTTCCTTCGACCGCGTGATGGCCTTGCCCGGCACCGAGCCGACGAAGCCGATGAGGATGTGCTGCACCTTCACGTGCTGCGGAAGCACGTCGGGCTTGACCGGCGTCGTGCCCGGCGCGGCTTTGGTTTCCACCGTCTTCACCGTTCCTTTCGCGGCCGCGACGGCCTTGGTCTTGGTTTTCTTCGCGCTCTTCTTGGTGGAGGCCTGCTTGCCTTCCGGCTTGGCGGCCGGGGATTCCTTCGATTCCGGCTTCGCCGGGGCGCTGGAGTCGGCCGGGGCCGAAGCGGCGGGCTGGGCGGCCGGGGCCGGCGTCGAATCCGCGGGGGCGGCGACGGCGGCGGAATCAGCCGGTGCGTCGGAGGCCCGCGCGAGAGGCGCCAGCCCGAGGGCGGCGGTGAGCGCGGCGAGTGCGATCAGATACGGGACGTTTCGTGACGACATGAATGGCTCCGCGACGTTGGGTGGTGGATGGCTCAGAACAGGAAGACGGCGCTGGAGAGGACGGTGGTCCATCCCTTCGCCGAGATCACGGCTGATTGGGTCACGTTGAAGGTACGGATGATCTCCCCGGAGATCTTGAACACCTGCTCCTTTTCGTCCCAGTTCGCGGTCTCGTCGAACTCCACGCCCAGGGTCGAAGCCAGCATCGAGGCCGCCATGTCCTCGGCGAAGTCCCCCGCGAACTCGTCGGTCTGCCCGTTGGCGTGGTGCTCGCTCAGGTACCCGTACGTGCCCTTGTCCGCGGGGATGGCGCATCCAATCGAGGCCGCGATGAGACGGCGCAGCTCATTGCTGGCGAGCCGCGCCATGACGCAGAAGGCGATGCTCCCGGGGGCGATCAGCTTCACCCCTTCATCCTTGGGGATGATCTTGCACTTGGGCGGGAAAATGCTCGACACGTGGACCAAGTTGAGCTTTTCAATCCCGGCGTCCTTCAGCGCCAGCTCGAAGCTGCGCAGCTCGTCGCGATGGCTCCCCACACCCTTCGTGAAGAACACCCGGGTCGGCACCAGACTGAAACCGCCATCGCCGCTCCTCCGATCGGCCACCAGGGCCGTCCTCAGCGCATCCGCGCCTACGGGAGGATTCGGGTCGGTCGTTCGCTTCATCGTATTCGGTCTCCTCTCTTGCTTCCTGTGCTACCGGACCCGCGACCGGTCCGACGCGGAGTCGGATCCCGCTCGGGCGAGCCGGATGGTGACGACGCAGCGACGCGTCTCGAGGTTGGCCACGTTCGCGGGCAGGGCCAGCGCAACCTGGCGCTGGATTTTCTCGCGTTCTCCGGTGATGTCAACTGCGACTGTGTAAACCGTGTCGATTCCCTGGACCAGCCGGGCCGGGCCCATGACCGTCACGGACTCCGGCTGGACGTCCGGATCCTGGTCCAGGATGTACCCCGAGGCCGGGATCCCCACGATCCGGGCCCGCACCGGCAGGGTGCGCGTGGCCTTCGGCTCGATGGCCAGATCCACGCTCCGGGGATCCAGGACCTCGGTGACGGAAACCAGCCGGGCCAGCTCCGGCGGGATGGCCCTCCTGGAGATATCGTCCGCCGTGATCGAGGTGCGGAACGTGCCCGGCTTGGCGGTGGCGAGGTCGATCGAAAGGAACGGGCGCGTGAGGCCGAGGCGGATCAGGTCCTTCCACTTGCCCCGAACCTTGACCGCGACCCGGGGCGGAAACTCACCCACGCTCGTCAGCGTGTCCGCCAGGCCCACCGCGGCGATCGGGATCTGCACGACCGATTCGCGCTCCTGATCGGTCACGACATGGGCGTAGAGAAGAAGCGCCAGGAGGAGCGAGGCGACCTTGAGCCCCATGTTCTCGAACAGGATGGTGCGGACGCGTTCCCACATGCGTTAGAAGCCCGAGGCTTCCGCGGGGCCCAGCTCGATCCAGTACTTGGTGTCCATCGGGTCGGCTTCATCCACGGTCCGCCCGCTCACCACCGAGAATCGCACTCTCTTGTTCGAGGAATCGTCGGGGAAATAGATCCACCCCATCTGGTCCTTCCGCGCGCGCCATTTGAGATCGAACGTGTTGATGTGGATGGATCCTCCGTTGCCCGCCGTCCCGATTCCCTTGTCTCTCGACCCCGGGAACACCCACAGGAAATTAGAGTGTTCCACGTAGTAGAAGTAGCGCAGCGAGTCCCTTCCGTCCGTCACCTCGATCGGCATCATCGCCGCGGATTCCCCTCCGCGGCGCAGGAGCAGGATGTTCCCCGGCTCGAGGCGAAGCCTCAGGTCGTGGACCCGGCCCACCGCGGCCCGCTCGGAATCCGGCACCTCCTCGAGGAGCCGTACCAGGCGCACGCGCGCGCGGCTCTCGGCCGCGTGGACGCGGGATCCATGAGCCACGGTCCACGCGCCCACGACGAGAAGAAGGGATCCTGAGATGCCGAGGGTCCGCCAGATCGAGTTGCGTCGCTTCATGGGGCGAGAAGTTTCCCACGCTGCCGGAGCGAGGGTCAACGGAAACCGCCCCGGGAGGGAAAGTAATTGACGCCGGACGCGTCCCGCCGCGACGCTAGAACCGTGCGCCACGTCCTTCCGGTATCCGGACCCATCGACTTGGACCTCACCTTCTCGTGCGGGCAAGCCTTTCGCTGGACCCGGGAGGGAAGCGCGTGGCGGGGGATCGTGGGGAGCGCCGATCTCCTGGTTTCCCTCGCGGACCCGGCGCGGCTCTCGGTCGTCGTCTCGGGCCATGACCCCGGACCCGAGGCGCTGGTCCGCTACTTCCGCCTGGATCAGGACCCGAGGGCCCACCTGGAGCACGCCGAGGAGCTGCGCGCGCTGCCCGGGATCCTCCCGCTCTTCGGCCTGAGGCTCCTCGAGCAGGATCCCTGGGAGACCCTCGCCTCGTTCATCTCCTCCGCGGCCTCGAACATCCAGAAGATCGGCCGCTCCGTGGAGGGCATGGCGGAGCGCTGGGGCCACCCCATCCCAGGCTCGCCCCGGAAGACATTCCCCGACCCCGCGACCCTCGCCGGGGCCGGCGCCGCCCGCCTTCGCGCCACGGGGCTCGGCTTCCGCGCGCCGTATCTGGCTCGAAGCGCGCGGGTGGTGGCCGCGGGCGAATTCTCCTGGGAGGGGCTCCGCGCGGCGCCCTACGAAGAAGCGCGCGCGGCGTTGACCGCCCTCCCGGGCGTCGGGCCCAAGATCGCCGACTGCACGCTCCTCTTCGGTCTCGGGCGCCTCGAGGCCTACCCGGTGGACCGCTGGATCCGCCGCGCCACCCTGGAGCTCTGGTCGCGCCGCCGCGCCAGGGACGAGGATCTCTCGCGCTGGGCCGAGCGGTTCGGTCCAGGCCGCGGCTACCTGCAGCAGATCCTCTTTCACCTGCGGCGCACGCAGGGGCCACTCCCGCCGCTGCGCCGCGCCATCCCTCGCGCGAAGCGAATCGCGTGAACGACGCGGCCATCGCCCTCTTCGCCAAGGCGCCCCTCGCGGGGCGGGTGAAGACACGCCTCGTGCCTCCCCTGACCCACGAGGACGCCGCCCGGGTCGCGCGCGCCTCGCTCGAGGACACGGCCCGCTTCATCGTTCCCGAAGTCGCGGCCCCCTGGACCCTCTTCCTGGACGGCGAGGCCGACGCCGCGATGCAGGGCCTCGCGGAGGAGACCGGCCTTTCGATCCTCCCTCAGGAGGGCCCCGAGCTGGGGGCGCGGCTCAAGGCCGCGTTCCGCGCGCTTCGGGAGCGGGGAGCGCGTCGCGTGCTCGCCATCGGATCCGACTCCCCGACCCTCGATCCGGTCCGGATCCAGGAGGGGATCGAATCCCTCGGGGTCTGCGACATGGCGCTCGGCCCCTCGGAGGACGGCGGGTACTACCTGATCGGAACGAGCGGGAGCCACGAGTCGATCTTCGACGGGATTCCGTGGGGAAGCGCGTCCGCCGCGGCCGTCACGCTCGAGCGAGCGCGCGCGGCGGGTCTCGAGGTGCGGCTGCTCGCGCCCTGGTATGACCTCGACGATCCGGCGTCGTTGCGGCGGGCCTACGAGACGGCCCGTCCGGAATCAGCCCTGTGCAAGGTGCTGGAGGGGTTGAAGGAGAAGCTGGACCTCGTCAGCCGGCCTGCTTCAGATTCTCGATTTCCTGCCTGATGTCGGCGGCGTGCTCCCCCTGAGGGTCCAGCTCGAGGTAGCGCTGCCAGGCGCGCACCGCGCCGGCGCGATCCCCCGTTTCACGGCTCACGACCCCGAGGTTGAGCCACGCGTTCTTGTGGTCCGGCCGCTGGCGCGTCACGGCCAGAAGCTCCTTCTTGGCGAGGTCGTTCTGGCCCGTGGCGTGGTAGGCGATGGCCCGGTCCACGCGCGCGTCGGCATCCTTGGGATCGACGGAGAGGACGCGCGAGTAGTAATCGATCGCCCGGGCCCACTGTCCGGAGTCGAACTCGAGATTCGCGAGGCCGATCAGGGCGTCCTTGTCCTTGGGGTTCTTCGCGAGGGCGGCCTTGTAGCCCTGGACCATCTGCACGATCTGCTGGGGCATCCGCGGCGGCGCGCCGCCCGCCATGCCTCCGTCGGGGGCCGTCCCGCCGTCTCCGCCCGCGGTGGCGCCGGAGGCGCTCGCCATGATGTCCGCGGGGCCGGCCGGCATGCCCGACTCGGCGCGCGGGCCGATCGCCGAGTGGAGCGCGAACCCCACCATCCCGCCGACCGCGAGGCCGACCACGAGAAGGAGCCACGCGATGCCGGGGACGCCCGCCGGGACGGCGGGTCCGCGAGGACGATCCTCCGGCGGGGACGGGGCCCTGGTCCTCGTGGCGGCTCCGAGCTCGAAGCCGCACGCGTCACAGACGTCGAGTGTGGACGGAAGGGATTCGCCGCAGCGGGGACAGATGATGCGATCGGTGGCCATGCGCGTGCGGAGTGTACGCCGTGGGGTCGCGGGGGATCAACCTTGCCCCGTGCGATGCGATCAGGTAAACACATTCGATGATCCTGGCTCAGATGTTCGGCCCCAGCGCCCTCGTATGGGATGGCGCCTCGCTGCTCCCCGCCTCCCTGGACCCCAAGCTCAAGAAGGAAGCTGGCCGGGGCGCGAGCGTGCTTGCGGTCGGGGACGAAGTCGAGATCGCCAGGGCCGGCGACGGCACCATCTCCATCGTCTCCGTCGCCCCGCGAAGGACGCACCTCGGGCGGTCGACTGGCGAAAACCGGGACGTTCAAGTCGTCGCCGCGAACGTGGAGCGGGCCGTCATCATCGCCTCGGCGGACGATCCTCCGTTTCGGCCGGGACTCGTCGACCGCGGAGCGCGAGAAGCGCCCAGCGGAGGGCTCACGCCGTTTCTCGTGCTCAACAAGGTGGATCTGGTGTCCGTGGATGAGGCCGAGCGGATGATCGCGGAAGCAGCCGTCCCGCTGTCCTACATGCTCGGGAGCGCGAAAACCGGATCCGGGATGGAGGAGCTGCGGGAATCGCTCCGCGGCACGACCTCGGTGTTCGTGGGGCACTCCGGCGTCGGCAAATCGACGATCTTGAAGAGGCTCCTCCCCGGCACGGAGATCGCGACCGGCGCGGTGAGCGGCAAGTCTGGGAAGGGACGCCAGACGACCACCAGCGCCAAGTTCTATCCCCTGCCCGGAGGAGGGCACGTGATCGACACGCCCGGCGTGCGCAGCGTCTCCCTGGGCGAGACGACGACCGCAGAGTACGCTTCGGTCTTTCCGGAGATCCGCGACGCTGGCCCATGCCGGTTCAGCTCCTGCACCCACCGCGTGGAGCCGGGATGCGCCGTGCTCGAGGGGGTGCGGAACGGCACCATCCCAGAGAACGTGTACGCGCGGTACCGGAAGCTTCTGGTCGAAACGGAGGCCGAGTGAACGCCTCCCCGATCGAATCGAGGCTCGGCGAGCTTCTCATCGTGGGACTCCCCGGAACGGATCTCACCCCCGAGGTCGAATCGGAGGTGCGCCGCATCGCGCCCTCCGGCGTCATCCTCTTCGCCGCGAACTTCACCGACGCGGATCAGGCCGCGCGTCTCGCGCGCGCGGTGCACGGGGTGATCGGGGGCCCGGAGCTGCCCGCGCTCGTGAGCGCCGACGAGGAGGGCGGAATGGTCTCCCAGCTCTCAGGCTTCTGGGAGGTGCCGCCGTCCGCGCGCGCGGTCGCGTCCTCCGGAGGACCGCCGCTGGTCAAGGATCTGGCGCAGCGGACCGCGCGCCGTCTCCTGGCGCTCGGAATCAATATGGATTTCGCGCCGGTGCTGGACATCGATTCGAACCCCTCGAATCCCGTGATCGGAATCCGGAGCTTCGGCACCACGGCCTCGCAGGTGACCGCCTGCGGACGGGCCGCCATCGAGGGGATGCTCGCGGCGGGCATCATCCCGGTCGTGAAGCACTTCCCCGGCCACGGCGACACCAGCCTGGATTCGCACGTCACGCTGCCGGTCGTGAGCGCGGACGAGGCCCGGATGAACCTGCGCGAGCTCAGGCCCTTCGAGGCGGCGGTGAACTTCGGCGTGCCTGTGGTCATGACGGCCCACGTCCACGTCCCCGCGTTCGAACCGGATCGCACCAAGCCCGGGACGATCTCGCGGAGGATCGTGACCGATCTCCTGCGCGGCCGGATGAAGTTCTCGGGCGTGGTCATCACCGATGCGCTGGAGATGGCGGGCGTGACGTCGATCGCCCCGCATGGGGAGATCGCGGTGCGCGCCATCGAGGCCGGGTGCGACCTGCTCCTCTATTCCAAGCTCTCCCCCGGGCCCGACGAGGCGCTCGTCGCCCTGCGCGATGCGCTCCGTTCTGGAAGACTGAGCGAGGAGCGGATCGCGGAGTCCCTCGGCCGGATCCGGGGCCTCAGGACCGCCAGCGCCGCGCGGCCCCGCCCCTGGTCCGACGCGCTCGAGCGCGAGGCCCGGCAGCTCCTGCCGGCCGACGAGCTGGACAGGATCGCCGAGGGCGCGATCCGCATGCTGAAGCAGGGAGCCGGAGGAATCCCTCTCCGGAACCCGGTCGACGTGCTGGAGGTGAACCGGCCGCCGTCCCGCGCCGCCATCGCGGATCTCCTCCGCGCCCACGGGATGACGGTCCGCGAGGTGAACCCCGATCCAGCGGCGTGGCCGAAGCGCCTCGAGGGCACGGCGCTCCTCACGCTCGCCGCCCGGGGCGCGCTCTCGGCCGAGGACGAGGCCCTGGCGCGCGCCTGGCTGAAGCGCTTCCCGGAGACCGTGGCGATCGCGTCTTTGAACCCGAACGTGGCCGAAGGGTGGGACGAGGTCCGCACGCTGGTCACGACGTTCGACAACACCCCCGCGAGCCGCCGCGCGCTGGCCAAGCGCCTCTCGGGCTACACCGACCCCAAGCCCAGGCGCGCCCCACCTACGCCGCGCTGACGCGCGACGCGACCAAGCGTTTCTCGATCGCGCGCGCGAAACGCGCCGGCGCTTCGGGGTGGTACGACAAGAACATCAGCGGCTCGAAGATCTCGAGCTCCATCAGAACGAACGCTCCGTCCCGCACCACCCCGTCGACGCGCGCGTAAACAGGCAACGCCGGCGCGTGCGCGATGGAGTTGCGCGCTTGCGCCACTAGCTCCTCGCTGACCTGCACGCCCTCGTCGGTGCCGCCGAATTGAAATTGGACGCGGTAGTCGCCGGCTTTCGGGCGCTTGCAAACGGCGTGGCTGAAGACGCCGTCGAAGAACAGGAGGGACAGCTCGCCGCCGGTCTGGATCTCCGGCAAGAAAGGCTGCACCAGCACGCCGCGATCCTCGAGCGTCTTGGCGATATCGGCTTTATAGCGATCGAGCTCGCCGAGGCGAAAGCGGTAGGTGCGGTAGGCGCTGCCGCCGATCGTCGGCTTGACCACAATTTCATCCCAACCGCGGGCGCCCGCCAGGGCGGCGATGTCGGGTTTATCGTGCTCCGCGATGCAAATGCTGGGCACGACGGCGACCCCGGCCCGGGCGAGATCCTGAAGGTAGCTCTTGTTGAAATTCCAATCGAGGATTTCGCGGGAGTTGCAGAGGAGCGTGCCCTCCGCGATGCGCGCGTCGAGCCATGCGCGAAATTCTGCGGCGCGCTCGAAGTAGTCCCAGGGCGAGCGCATGACCAGCGCATCGAACGAGGTCCAATCGATGCCGGCGTCGCTCCACACCGCCGGCACGGAGGCGATGCCGATGTCCGCGAGCGCCGCCACCAGCTGGAGGTCGTCCTCATAGAGTTTGGCATGGGCGTCGCAGGTGATCAGAGCGACTCGTTTCCGCGTGTCGTTCATGAGGCGGAACAGTACTTCTCGGGAGATCGCAGCGCCAGCGCGGGAATTTCACCCCCTGGCCAACCCCCTTGACACTCGCGACGCGCGGGTCGCCTAATGCTCTCAGGATTCCTCTCCCCAACGCCGACTCGGAGATTCCCATGACCTCCTCACGCCGCTGCGCCCTGCTCGTCGCCTTACCCTACCTGCTTTTCGCCGTTTCCTCTGCTGCGGCCGTGCGACAACCGTCGACGCGCCGGGAGCCGGTGACCGACACCTACTTCGGCACCCGGATCGTGGACGACTATCGCTGGATCGAGAAGGTCGATAGCCCCGAGGTGAAGGGCTGGCTCAAGTCGCAGGCGGATTACACGAACGAGATCCTCGGACGGATTCCTGGGCGTGATTCGCTCTTCAACGACTTCGTGCGGCTCGACGCCATGCGGCCCGCGAGCATCTCGTCGGTAGTTCGAAAGAACGGCCGGTACTTCTACAAGAAGACGCTGCCCTCGGAGAGTGTCGGACGGCTCTTCAGCCGCGACACGATCGACGGTCCCGAGACCCTCCTGTTCGATCCGACGCAGGGCGCCGGAGGAACCAGCGTCTCGGTCTCGTTCTTCGTGCCCAGCGAGGACGGAAAGCGGGTCGCGATCGGCGTGGCGGAAAACGGCTCCGAGACCGCGACCGTTCGCATCCTGAACGTCGAGGCGCGAACGCTCGAGCCCGAGAGCATCGCGCCGGTGTGGATCGGCGTCGGCGGCTGGACCAAAGACGGGTCGGGATTCACCTACAATCGGCTCACCTCGAGCGACGTCCACGATACCAAGCGCGAGCTCAACACCACGGCCTACTATCACGCGGTCGGAACCGACCCGGCCAAGGACGTGGCGGTGCTGTCCGCCGCGAAGTATCCCTCGCTGGGCATGAAGCCGGAGGACATTCCGATCGTCTCCTTCACTG
>DASQBE010000124.1:0-5777 GCA_035635355.1 Binatia bacterium
TCGCCACCGCCTGGTCCCCCGTGAACGGCAGGCGTCCGGTCAGGAGCTCGTACATGACCACGCCCAGCGAGAAGAGGTCCGTCCGCCCGTCCACCTCCCGGCCCATGATCTGCTGCGGCGACATGTACGCCGCGGTGCCGAGGATGGCGTCGCTGGCCGTGAGCGTGCTGCCGCCCGAGATCTTGGCCAGCCCGAAGTCCATGACCTTCACCCGGCCCTCGGGGGTGCGCATCAGATTCGTCGCCTTGATGTCCCGGTGCACGATGCCGTTACGGTGCGCGGTCCCGAGCGCGTCCAGGATCTCGAGGCTCATGGTCAGAACATCGCTCCAGGAGATCGGACCCGAGGCCGCCATCGCACGCAGGGTGGTGCCGGGCACGTACTCCATGGCCAGGAAGAGGTCGTCCGCCTCGGAGCCGACCTCGTACAGGACGGCCGCGTTCGGATGGTTGAGGGTGGCGGCGGCGCGGGCCTCGTTCAGGAAGCGGCGGCGCGCCTCCGGGTCGCGGGCGAGATCGTGCGGAAGGAACTTGAGCGCGACGCGGCGGTGGAGGAGGTTGTCGGTCGCCAGATACACGACCCCCATCCCACCCTGGCCGAGCGTGGATTCGATCGTGTAATGGCCGACCTGCGGCGGGCGGGACTCCATCCAAACCTCGATTGCTGCGAAGACGGGTGGACGGGTTCAGAAGACGACGAGAGGCGCGATCCTAGCAGGTCAGGACTGCGATTTCCAGGACGGTCAGGAAGCGGGCGCGGGGTATTCGCGGGCGCCGCCGCCGGGCATCGAAGCGGGGGCCGTTTTCTTCTTCGTTCCGAGCCGGCTCGAGAGCGCGTCCAGGTAGGTGTAGATCACGGGGGTCACGTACAGGGTCACGAGCTGGGAGAACGCGAGGCCCCCGACCACCGCCAGGCCCAGCGGGCGGCGCGCCTCGGCCCCGGAGCCGAAGCCGATCGCGATCGGAAGGGTGCCCATAAGGGCCGCCATGGTGGTCATCATGATCGGACGGAACCGGATCAAGCAGGCCTCCACGATGGCCTCGCGAGGCGGCTTCCCTTCCTTCCGCTCGGCCTCGAGCGCGAAGTCGATCATCATGATCGCGTTCTTCTTCACGAGGCCCACCAGCATGATGATGCCCACGAAGGCGTAGATGCTGAGCTCGGTGTGGAAGATCAGGAGGGTGAGGAGCGCGCCGAACCCCGCGAAGGGGAGGCCCGAGAGAATGGTGATCGGGTGGATGAAGCTCTCGTAGAGGATGCCGAGAACCAGGTAGATCACCAGCACCGCCAGGAGAAGAAGAACCAGAAGTCCCTGCTGGCTCGCCTGGAACGCCTGCGCCGTGCCGAAGAAGCTGGTGGTGATGGTGGGGGGCAGCGTCGCGCGGGCCACCTGCTGGACCTGGGTGACGGCATCGCCCAGGGAGACACCCGGTCGCAGGTTGAAGGAGATGGCGACGGCGGGAATCTGTCCCATGTGGTTCACGCTGAGCGGTCCCACGCCGGGGGTGAGGCGGGCCACGGCGCCCAGCGGGACCAGGGTGCCCGAGCTCGTTCCGATGTAGAGGTTCTGCAGGGCCGTGATGTCGCGCTGGAATTCCGGCTTCACCTCCATGATGACCCAGTACTGGTTCGTGTCCGTGAAGATGGTCGAAACCTGGCGCGATCCGAACGCGTCGTAGAGCGTCTCCTCGATCTGCTGCGCGCTCACCCCCAGGGCCGCGGCGCGGTCGCGGTCGATCGCGACGTCCACTTCGGGGTTGGCGATCTGGAGGTCCGACGTGACGTCCTGAAGGGCCGGAAGGTGGCTCAACTTCTCGACCAGGTCGTTCACGGCCGGATAGAGCGTCGACAGGTCCGCGCTCTGAAGCGTGAATTGGTAGAGACTCTTCGAGATCCTGCCCCCGACGTTGATCACGGGCGGGTTCTGCAAGTAGACGCGGATCCCGGGGACGCGGCCGAGCTTGGGCTGGAGCTCCTTCATGATGTCGTCCGCCGAGAGCTTGCGCTGGGACCTGGGCTTGAGCTTGACGATGATCCGGCCCTGGCTGGTGGAGGAGACGCCGCCCCCCGATCCGACCGAAGACACGAGGGACTCCACGCCGGGATCCTTCTGGACGATCGCGGCGATCTCCTGCTGGTGTTGGGACATGGCCTCGAACGAGGTTCCCTCCGCGGTCTCGGTGCTCGCGGTGATGCGCCCGGTGTCCTCGCTCGGGATGAACCCTTTCGGCACGATCTTGTAGAGCAGGACCGTGCCGGCGAGGATCGCCAGCGAGAACACCATCGTGGCGCGGCGGTGGTCCATCACCCAACCCAGGGTGCGCTCGTAGAAGCGGTGCATCTGCTGGTACCCGCCCTCCACGGCGCGGAACGCGCGGTTGTGGGACTGCCCGTGGTCCAATTTCAAGAAGCGGCTGCAGAGCATCGGCGTGAGCGTGAGGGAGACCACGCCCGAGACGAGGATGGCCGCGCTGATCGTCACCGCGAACTCGTGGAACAGACGGCCCAGGAGCCCGCCCAGGAGAAGGATGGGGATGAAGACCGCGACCAGCGAGACCGTCATCGAGAGAATGGTGAACCCGATCTCGCTCGATCCGTCCAGCGCCGCCTGGAGCGGGGCCTTGCCCATCTCCATGTGACGGTGGATGTTCTCGAGCATCACGATCGCGTCGTCGACCACGAACCCTACCGAGAGCGTCAGCGCCATCAGGGAAAGGTTGTCCAGGCTGTAGTTCAGGAGGTGCATCACGGCGAACGTTCCCACGATCGAGAGCGGCAAGGAGAGGCTCGGGATGACCGTAGCGGGCAGATTGCGGAGGAAGAGGAAGATCACCAGCACCACGAGCGCCAGCGTGAGCAGGAGCGTGAACTGCACGTCCTGCACCGAATTCTTGATCGAGACCGAGCGGTCGTAGAGGGTGTGGACCTCGATCGAGGGGGGAAGCTGGGAGCTCATGCCCGCGATCAGCTTCTGGACCGCGGCGGCGACCTCGACGGTGTTGACCCCGGGCTGGCGCTGGATGGCCAGGGTGATGTTCCGCCGCCCCTGGAACCAGCTCGCCACCTTGTTGCTCTGCACGTCGTCCGTGACGTCGGCCACGTCGTGGAGGCGAACCGGCGAGCCGCCCTTGTAGGAGACGATGAGATCGCCGAATTCCTTCGCGTTCTGGAGCTGGCCGCTGGCCATGACCGTGGAGGACTTCAGGGGCCCGTACAGGATCCCGGTCGGTAGATTCACGTTGGCGGAATTCACGGCATCGCTCACGTCGCTGATGGGGAGCCCGCGGGAGGAGAGGGCGCGGGGATCCAGGCGGATGCGGACCGCGTACTTCTGGGATCCGTACACCGAGACCTGCGCCACGCCGTCCACCATCGAGATCCGCTGCGCCAGGGTGTTCTCGGCGTATTCATCCAGGTCCGAGAGCGCCATGAGATTCGAGGTCACGACCAGGAAGAGGATCGGCTGATCGGCCGGGTTCACCTTCTGGTAGCTGGGGGGCGTGATCCCGGTCGGGAGCGAGCGCAGCGTCTTCGCGATCGCCGCCTGCACGTCCTGCGCGGCCGCATCGATGCTGCGGCTCAGGGTGAACTGGAGCGTGATCGAGGTGCTCCCCTGGGCGCTGGAGGAGGTCATGGCGTCGATGCCGGCGATGGTGGAGAACTGCTTCTCCAGCGGGGTCGCCACCGCGGACGCCATGGTCTCCGGGCTCGCTCCGGGCAGGCTCGCGTTGACCGAGATCGTCGGGTAGTCGACGTTCGGAAGATCGCTCACCGGCAGGATCCGGTACCCGACGATTCCAAAGATGAGAATCCCCGCCATCACGAGGGTGGTGGCAACGGGACGCCGGATGAAGGGCTCGGAGAGGTTCACCCTTTCCTCCCGCCCGGCCGGCGAATCTGGACCTTGGCGCCCGGGGAGAGACGCATCTGACCGTCCGTCACCACGGCCTCGCCCGGACTCAGCCCGCGCGTCACCACGGCCACATCGTCCACGGTGCGCTCCACCTCGATCGGGCGCGGCGTCGCCGTCGAATCCTGATTGACCACGTACACGTACGAGCCCTGCTGTCCCGTGGACACGGCCTGGGACGGCACCACGGTCGCCCGCGGCGCCACGTAGAGCACCAGGCGGACGTCCACGAACTGGCCGGGCACCAGGCGGCCGTCCTGGTTCGGGAATTCCCCCTTGAGAAGCAGGGTCCCGCTCGCCGGGTCGATCGCGTTGTCCACGAAGACCAGCCGGCCCTGGAGCTGGGCCCGGGCGCTGTCCGGATCGATCCAAACCTTGGGATTCTGGCCGCGGTAGCGCTGCAGGACGGGCACGTCCCGTTCGGGGATCTTGAACGACACCCGGATGGGGTGCGGCTGGATGATCGTGACCAGGGGGTCGCTGGTCGAAGCCTTCACGTAGTCACCGACGTGGACCATGAGCCGTCCGCTCCGCCCGGAGATGGGCGCCCGGATCGCGGCGTACTCGAGATTCAGCCGCGCGCTGTTCGCGGAGGCCGAATCCGCCCGCACGGTCGCCGACGACGCGTCGGCGTCCGAGACCTTCTGATCCCATTCCGATTGCGAGAGGACGTTCTGATCGTGGAGGACGCGCGAGCGCTCCACCTCGTTTCGAGCCGCCTCCGCGATGGCCCGGTCGCGCGCCAGAGCGCCCAGGGCCTGGTCCAGGGCCTGATGGAAGGGCCGTGGATCCAGCTGGATCAGGACCTGCCCTTCCCGCACCACGTCTCCCTCGTGGAAGGAGAGCCGGGTCACCACGCCCCCGACCTGGGACCCGACGCTCGCGGTCCGGAGCGCCTCCACGCTCCCCGTGGCCGAAAGCGCGAACGGCATGTCGCGCAGCTCCACCCGGGCCGTCGTGACCGCGACGCGCGGAGAGCGCGGCGCCTTCTTGGCGGCGCAGCCCTGCCCGAGGATGAGGAGAACGAGAATCGGGAAGAGACCAAGACCCAGGCCCAGGAGGCCGTACCGGAGAAGTCGTGAGGTCATCGAGCCCCCGGGGCCGAGATCGTGAGCGTGACCGGGACCGGATAGCGGATCGACCCCAGCGCGGTGGCCACGGAGGGGGTCAGTCGCAGCGTGGCCCGATGCGCGCTCGCGTTCCGTCCGGCGAGGGACAAGGCCACGTCGATCAAGTCCTGCCGCCGGCTTCCGAATGTCTGCATGAGATCGAGGCTCACGAGCACCGGAATGTCGCGGGCCTTCCCCGGCTCGAACGTGTACGGCTCGCTCAGCTGCCCCGAGACGACCTCGTGGTCGTCCACGAGGCAGGTCCATTCCATCGCGACGAGCTTCGCGGTCACGGTATTGGTCTCGGGATTCCTCCCCTCGACTTGCAGGGTCAGATCCAGCGGCACGTGGTGGGCGGCGATCGCGAGCCCCAGACGGGCCAGGTCCGCCGGCTTCAGGTCCGAGTACGATCGAATGTTGTCCAGCGTGACGCCCGCGAGACGTGCGCCGCTCACCCCGTTCAAGTGAAACTCCACCTGGCGCAGTGCGGCCAGCTGCTTGGCCGCGGCGCACCCGAGCGCCACCGCCAGAGCCACCGTCGCGATCCCTCTCGCCGCGCGGGCGAGGCCCCCGATTCTTTTCTCTCGCGTCACGTCTTCCCCCTTCGTCACAGAGCGGCCCGCTTCAGCCGCAGCGCATTCCCGATCACGGAGACCGAGCTCAGGCTCATCGCGGCGGCGGCGATCTCGGGGCTCAACAGGATTCCGAATGCCGGATAGAGGATCCCGGCGGCGATGGGCACGCCCAGCGTGTTGTAG
>DASQBE010000125.1:0-17064 GCA_035635355.1 Binatia bacterium
CCGGCCGCCGCGAGAACTGAGTTCAAGGCCCCGCGGAACCGAAGTACTTCTCCATGGCCTCGGCCGCGGGCTTGTATCCGGGCCAGCGCCGGCGCACCTCGAGCCACACCACCCGGGCTGAATCCAGCTCACCCATGTTCTTGAACGCCAGGCCCAGGTTGTGGCGGTAGTCGGGCCGGTCGCCCTCGATGCGCACCGTCTCCCGGAACTCCTGAAGCGCCTCCTGACGGCGCCCCATCGCCGAGTAGGCGATGCCGAGATTCGTGCGCGTGGTGGCCCGATGCGGGTCCAGCCGCACCCCTTCTTCCAGGATCGGGATGGCCTCCGCGTAGCGCCCCATGCCCATGAGCACTTCCCCGCCCATGCCCCAGTAGCGGGCGTTGTTGGGCTGCGTTCGGAGCAGGAGGTCCACGTAGCCCACGGCGAGGGCGTAGTCGCCGCGGTGCCGGTAGTAATGGGCCAGGGATTCGAACGCGTACCAGCGGGCGAAATCCGTGATCTTCGCGTGAGGGCCCACCAGAGTTCGGTACCTCAGATCCCCAGCCGCGGCGCTCGCGTTGACGAGGACGAACGCGAGAAGCGAACCGAGGCTTAGGCTGACGACGCCCGCGCGGATCCATTTCCCGCCCGACGAGTAGACCCGCCGGCCGGCCCAGACCCCGAGAACGGCCGCCGGCAGGAGCAGCATGGAGTAGAGATCCCAGTCCTGGGCGGCCGCGACCGGGAGGACCAGGACCGACATGCCCAGGAGACCCGCGCCCGCGGCCAGGACGAGGAAGGTTCGCTCCGGACTGTTTCCAAGGCTCTTCCACGATCCGGCCGCTCCCACGGACAAGAGCAACAGGAGCGGCACCGGAATGGCCAGGAGCGCTTCGTTCCCGATATCGGCGAAATGATCGAGGGAAAGAATCTCATACGGTTTCACCATAGCCGTGGCAGCGGCCGCGGCGCCTGTGCGAGCGGCGCGCGTCGCGAGGTCCAGGGTATGCGCCCACTGCTCGGGCCTGCTTCCCAGCAGGACGAGGATGGCGGCCGGCAGGATCACGGCGAGGCCGATGAGGCCCACGCGGCGGGGGCGTGAGGACTCTCCGTGCAGGATCAGATACAGGAGTGATGGCGCCAGGTAGAGCGCCATGAGGTGCGAGGCCACGGCCACCGCGAACGCGAGCACGAGGAGCAAGCCCCCTCCGCCCCGCTTCGCCGATCGCAAGCCCGCCCAAAGGTACGCGAGGATGGCCACAGCCAGCACGGGATAGCTCTCGATGTATCCGAAGAAGAGCTGGCCGACCCCCAGGGTCATGAGGAGAAGGAACGCGGTCATGAATTCTGCCCGTTCCGTGGTGATGTTTCGCGCGATTTGCCAGGAGAGCCACGCCGCCAGGATTCCAAGCGCGATCGGGACCAGCGCGAGGGACTCGACAGGGGCGGCGATCTGACGGAGGCCGGCGGAGGCAACTTCCCAGATGGCCCCGGACAGTGGCTCGACCGGCAAGGGCAGCTTACCCTCTCGGAGGCCCATGACCCACAGCATCCCATCGCCGAGGAAGTGCGTGCGCGCGCGCAGGAGCCATAGCGCCGCGGCATAGAGGACCATCAGGGCCGCTTTGATTGCCGCGAACCGGACGCGCGCGAAGCGCTCCGGTCCGGTGGCGTCGGCCGGTTCCTCGAGCGAGGGCTCCGTGGGGGTGGGCTCCGGGGCCTTGGACCGCAACAGTCCCATCGCCGAAGCAAGAACGCCGAGGGCGAGGAGGCCGTACACGAGAGCGCTCCCGGGCAGACCGAGAAATCCCACCAGGTGAAGGCCCCACGCGCGCGGCCCGGGGTGCAGCGAGGCCGCCACGACCGCCGCCAGATAGAGCGTGGCCCCCAGCACGAACACGAGGCCTGGGCTGGGACGTCTCATCCGCGCTCCTCCGGCGGCTTGATTCTCCGAAATCCCCGATAGAGCAGAACGTCGTAGGCGATCTTCAGAGCCGCCCCCGCCGCGAGCGGCGTCCAGAGCGCGAGCCCCTGCATGGCCGCGCCCGCGAACGCCGGCGCCACGGCCCACCCCGCCGTGCGCACGAGGTTCGTGGCCCCCGCCGCGGCCGCGCGCTCCTCGGGCCGGACCACCGCCACCACGTACGACTGGCGCGTGGGCACGTCCATCTCCACCAGGCACTCCCGCAACAGAAAGAGAAGCGCGGCCACCAGGAAAGTCGGGGCGATGGGCACCGTCAGGAGGAGCAGGCTCGAGGGCAGGTGGGTGAGCACCATGGTGCGCAGGAGGCCGATCCGCTGGGCCAGCCAGGCCGCGGCGAGATGCGATGCGCCGTTGGCGACGCGGGCCATGAGGAAGAGTGGCGCCAGGGTCTCTTCCCCGACCCCGAAGCGCCGGAAGAACCAGTAGGAAAGGAGCGCCGTGGTCAGAAACCCGCCCCCGATGCTGTCCATCGCGAAGAGCGCCGCCAGCCCCCCGATCCTGCGCCTGGACTCCGGGCTCACCGGCGCGAGCGCCCCCGTGCCCGTGGCGGGCCGCGAGCGAACCCGGGCGCTCAGCGCCGCGTACGACAGGGCGCCGACGGCGCTGAGCCCCGCCACCACCAGGAACCCCGCCCGGTAGGAAGCCAGCGGCGCGAGGCCGCCCCGGCGAAAGAGGCTCGGCAGGAGGCCCGCGAGTGCGCCCAGGGCATGGCCCGCGTCCAGCACGACGTTGTACCAGGCGAAGGTCCGGGTGCGGCCCCGCTCGTCCGAGAGGTCCGGGAGAAGGGCCTGCTCGAGCGAGAACGCCGCCCCCCGGTCCCGCCCCATCCCGTTCACCATTCCCAACGCCGCGGCCGGCGCGAGCATCCAAGCAAGGGGGGCCAGGGCGAACCCCACGGTGCCGGCGGCCGACAGGAGCGCCAGGGCGATCAGGCAGCGGGTCCGCCCCAGGCGCTCGGCGTACAGGGTCACGACGAGGGTTCCCAGGGCCACGCCCAGGAGCCCCGCCGAGATCACCACCCCCACCCCCGCGGCCGGCAGGCCGACCCCGGCGGCATAGAGGCCGACGAGGACGCCCGACATCCCCACGCCCGTGGCCCGGGCGAACGCGGCCAGGTAAAGGAGGCTCCGGTCCCGGTTCATCGCTGTGGTAGCATGGGCGCGCTTAGAGCGCCCCACCGCTTCATCACCTCAAAAGTCCGGTTCGCAAGGGAGGGTTTGTGCGCTTGGTTCGAGCTCGTACGCTGGCATTCGGCCCCGTGATCCTCACCGCATTCCTCACGCTCTCGCTGACAGGCGCCACACCCAAAGCGCTCCTCGCGATGGACGCGACGACCCCGGCCGCCGTGGAGACGCCGGTGGCGCCGCCCTTCTGGTCCGGGAATCCCGACTCCGCCGGCTTCCGCGCCCTCGCCGAGGGCGAGCTCAAGACGGCCGGGATGGCGCTGGACCGCCTGCTCCAAGTGAAGGGTCCGCGGACGATCGAGAACACCTTCGCACCATACAACGAAGCCCTGCTCCATGCCGACAACGCCTCCTACGCGGCGGGTCTCATCGAGTCGGTCCATCCCGACTCCACCGTGCGGGGCGTCGCCGAAGAGGAAACCCGCGCCGCGAGCAAGTTCCTGAACGACCTCGGGCTGAACCGCGGCGTGTACGACGCGCTGAGCGGGCTGGACCTCAAGGGAGTGGATCCGAGCGCGCGCTACGCCGTCGAGAAGACGCTCCGCGACTTCCGCCTCTCGGGCGTGGACAAGGACGAGGCGACGCGCAAGAAGATCGCGGCCCTCCGCGAGGAGCTGGTGGTTATCGGCCAGGACTTCGACAAGAACATCCGGAACGACTCCCGCACGATCAAGCTCGACAGCGCCGCCGACCTGGACGGCCTCCCCGAGGACTACATCAAGTCCCATCCCGCGGGCGCCGACGGGAAGATCTCGATCAGCATCGAGTACCCGGACTTCTTCCCCGTGATGAGCTACGCCAAGAGCTCGGACGTCCGCCAGCGCCTCATGAAGGAATTCTTGAACCGCGCCTACCCCGCCAACATCCCGGTCCTGGACAAGATGATCGCGAAGCGCTACGAGCTGGCGCGGCTCCTGGGCTTCAAGACCTGGGCGGAGTATTCCACGCGCGACAAGATGATCGAGAACGACAAGAACGTCTCCTCCTTCATCGAGCGCCTCCGCGGCCTGACCCTGAAGCGGGCGACGGAGGAGTACGCGACGTACCTGAAGGCGAAGCGCGCCGATGACCCGGCGGCCACCGCGGTGAATCAGTGGGACCGCCGCTACTACGGCGAGCTGATCCGGAAACGCGATTACAATTTCGACGGGCAGCAGGCGCGCCCCTACTTCCCCTTCGACGAGGTGAAGGAGGGCGTCCTGAGCTCCACGGCGAAGATGTTCGGCTTGACCTACAAGCGCATCGCGAACGCCGCCGTCTGGGATCCGAGCGTCGAAGCCTATGAAGTGTGGGAAGGCGACAAGATGATCGGCCGCTTCTTCCTCGACCTCCATCCGCGGCCCGGGAAGTTCAACCATGCGGCGAATTTCGGGATCCGGAACGGCGTCGAGGGGATCCAGATCCCCGAGGCCGCGCTGGTGTGCAATTTCGCGGGCGGGAAGCCCGGCGATCCCGGGCTCATGGAGCACGGGGACGTGGTGACCTTCTTCCACGAGTTCGGCCACCTGCTCCACGCGGTGCTCGGCGGGCATCAGAGCTGGGAGAACATCTCGGGCATCTCCACCGAGTGGGATTTCGTGGAGGCCCCGTCGCAGATGCTCGAGGAGTGGTGCTGGAATCCGGGCGTGCTCCGGACGTTCGCGAAGAACTACCAGACGGGCGAGCCGATCCCGGCGGACATGGTGGAGCGCATGCGCCGCGCCGACTGGTTCGGGCGCGCCACGTCGATCGCCTACCAGAACCTCTACTCGGCGATCTCGCTCAACTATTACAACCGGCCCGCGAAGGAAGTGAATACCGACACGATCCTCCAGGCGCTGGAGCCCAAGTACACGCCGTATCCGCCGATGGCGGGGACGCACTTCCAGTCGGCCTTCGGCCACCTGGACGGCTACTCGGCGATCTACTACACGTACATGTGGTCGCTCGTGATCTCGAAGGACATGTTCAGCAAGTTCGACAAATCGAACCTGCTGGATCCGACGATCGCCAGGCGGTACCGCGACACCGTGCTGTCCCAGGGCGGGTCCGCGCCGGCCGCGAAGCTGGTGCACAACTTCCTGGGGCGCGACTACGATTTCCGCTCGTTCGACGAGTGGCTCGCGGGCGAGAGCCAGGTCCCGCAGGGCGGCAAGGGCGCGGGCGCAGGGGCTTCGGCGCCGCGCTGACGAGGACGGGAGGGCGGCGCCGGGCGTTACCGCTTGGCGCCGCGCTCGACCCGGAGCGGGGTCAGGACCTCTTTCTCGAAGCGGGCGGGATCGAACGCTTTGTCGAGGTAGGGAAACACGACCTCCTCGGTCGTGACCAGGTGCGCGGCGACGAGGCCCAAGATCGAGTAGCAGAGGTGCATGAGCCTCCCCGGCGTGCTCCCCGCCTGGATGGCCTTGTCGAGCGCGTCGCATCGCCGGAGCACGAGCTGGTGCTCGAACCGGGGCACCTCGGTGATGTGGGACCCCTCCCCCGCGGCCCAATCGGTGGCGGGATACAGGGTGTACTCCTCCGCCCGGGCGTGGGGCACGAACTGCTTCCGCACGAAATCCAGCACCTCGCGCGCGAGCCCCATCTGCTGGGGCGTCGTCTGCTCCCCGAGCGTCTCGACCCGCTCCGCGATCGCATGAAGGCTGGCCAGGATTTTTTCGTGTTCCGCGCGCAGCGGTTGCGTGCTCCGTGGCGGGGTCGGGGCGGTCGACATGATCGCGGAGTTTCACGGTTACGAACCAGCATGTCAACTCGGCTCTTGCGCCGATTCGCCGGCATGCTCTAGCCTCGACCCATGAAGATCGCGCTCGGGGCCGATCACGCCGGTTTCGAAATGAAGGAACGCGTGAAGACGTACCTCGTCAGCCTGGGCCACGACGTTCAGGATTTCGGCACCCACTCCACCGAGTCGACCGACTACCCGGCCTACGCCTTCCGCGTCGCCGAAGCGGTGCGTGACGCGAAGGTGGAACGCGGCATTCTCCTCTGCGATTCGGGAAACGGGATCGCCATCGCCGCGAACAAGGTCGGGAGCATCCGCGCCACCATCTGCCTCAACGTCGCGATGGCGGAGCTGGCCCGCCGCCACAACGACTCCAACGTCCTGGTCCTGGCCGCGGCGTTCACGGCGCCCGAAGCGCTCCAGCCGATCCTGAACACCTGGCTCGATGCCCCGTTCGACGGCGGGCGCCACGCGCGGCGGGTGGCCCAGATCACCGAATATGAGCGGACCCATCAGCATCAATGAGCTCGCGGGCTCCGTGGAGGAGCCCTATCGTGCCGCGCTCGCCGCCTTGATCCGCGAGGACGCGGTGGGCCGGCTGAGCCGCCGCGACGCCTCCCTCTGGAAAGCGGACCCAGGGCACCAGAAGACGATCCAGAACCGCCTGGGGTGGCTGGATGGCCCGGCCTGGCTCACGGGCAAGGCCGCGGAGCTTCATGCCTTCGCCGCCGAGGTGCGCGCCGAGGGGTTCACGCGGGTCCTTCTCCTCGGCATGGGGGGATCCAGCCTCGCGCCCGAGGTGCTCGCGGAGGTCATGACGTTGGGACCCGGCGCGCCCACGCTGGAGGTGCTGGACTCCACCGATCCCGCCGCGATCCGGAACGCCGAGGCCTCGCACCGGCTCGATCGCACGCTCTTCCTCGTCTCGAGCAAGTCGGGCCGCACGATCGAAACCCTCTCGCAGTATCGCTACTTCCGCACGCGCCTCGAGGAGATGGGGGTGGAGCGCGTCGCGAGCCGGTTCGCGGCCGTCACCGACCCCGGCTCGGCGCTGGAGCGCCTCGCGCGCGAGGAGGGCATGCGGCGCGTGTTCCTGAATCCGCCCGACATCGGTGGGCGCTATTCGGCGCTCTCCTACTTCGGCATGGTGCCCGCGGCGCTCCTCGGGCTGGACTTGGAGGCGTTCGCGACGCGCGCCGCGCGCGCGGTGGAGTCCTGCCTGGCGCCGGATGCGGCGCGAAACGAGGCGCTTCGCCTGGGGGCCCTGATCGGCGCCGCCGCCCGCTCGGGCCGGGACAAGCTCACCCTCCTGACCGCCCCGTCCTTGAGACCCCTGGGCTACTGGATCGAGCAGCTCGTCGCGGAATCCACGGGCAAGGAGGGAAACGGCATCGTCCCGGTCGAGGGAGAGCCGCTGGGCTTCGCGCGCTACTACTCGCCCGACCGCTGCTTCGTCTCGATCACCCTCGCGTCCGAGCCCGTCCCGGAGCTCGCGGGGCTGGGCGCGGAGCTGCGCCAGACGGGTGCGCCGTGGATCGAGATCACCCTCTCCGATCGCGCGGACCTCGCCGGAGAGTTCGTTCGCTGGGAGGTCGCGACCGCGATCGCGGGGGCCGTGCTCGGGATCGATCCCTTCGACGAGCCGAATGTGCAGGAGAGCAAGGACCTGACGGCCGAGATCCTGGCCGAGATCGAGAAGACGGGCTCCGTCCCCCAGGGCAACCCCCGCGCGCGGGACGAAGGGGTGGAGGCCTATGCCTCGGACGAGCTCTGGCGGAGCCTCACCGCGAACACGCCCGGCCATCCGAGCCTCGAGATGCTCCTCGGCCGCTTCTTGGCGCTCAAGAAGCCGGGCGACTACTTGGCACTTCTGGCCTTCCTGGAGCGAACCGCGGCGACCGAGAGCGCCTTCGCGCACCTGAGGCGGGAGATCCGCGACGCGGTGCGGATCCCGGTGCTGCAGGGCTACGGACCGCGCTACCTCCATTCCATCGGCCAGCTCTACAAGGGCGGGCCACCCGCCGGAATGTTTCTCGAGATCACAGCCGCGGCCGGCCAGGACATGCCGATACCGGAAAGCGGTGTCACGTTCGGCAAGCTGGAGCTGGCCCAGGCGCTCGGGGATCTGCGCGCCCTCGAGTCTCGCGGGAAGCCCACCCTCCGCCTCCACATCCAGGGGAGCGTCACGCAGGGACTGGCCACGATCGGCCAGGCGGTCGAGCGGGCGCTGGTGGCGATCGCTCCCCTCTAGGGGACCCGGCCCTTCACGACGCGGTAAGGCTGGGGGTCGGAGGGCAGCCCCGCGTCCAGCCCCTTGTCCTTGATCTCGCCCCGCAGCCCGGCCGCGCGCTTGGCGGCGGGCGCGTGCTTCTTGTCCAGGTTCTCCCAAAAACCCTCTCCCCCGTCGCTTAGCTTCGCAACCTTATCCATCGCCTGAGCCATTCCTTCAGGGTTGAGCCCGATCCGCGCCATGTACATCGCGCCGTAGGAGTCGGCCTCGGCCTCCATGCTCCGGCTGTACCCCAACATGATGAACGCGACGGCGGCGCTCACCGCGGCCTTGGTGGAGTCGCCGGGGGCTCCGTTCACGAGGCTGTTCAACCGCTCGGCGCTGAGACCATCTTGTAATTGCTTCACGCCGTGCTTGGCGACGATGTGCCCGATCTCGTGTCCCAGCACCCCCGCGAGCTGCGACTGGGTATCCAGGGTTTTCAGAAGCCCCGTATTTACGTAGACATACCCGCCCGGGATCGCGAACGCCATCGGGGCGCTGTCCTGGACCACCAGGAAGTGGTAGGAAATCTCAGGGCGATCCGACAATCTCACAATGTTTTGCCCTGTTCGACTCACGTAGTCCGTGACGGCGCGATCGGCGAGGATCCGTTTCTCGGCGCGTAGCTGGGCGGCCATTTTCGCGCCGATATCGCGCTCCTCCGCGTCCCCGATCACGATGTCGCTCTTCTTCAGGCCATGTCCCGCGCTCGCGCTGCCCACGACGAGGAGTCCCAGCACGACCGCCGAGGCCCACCCCATTCGTCTTGTGATCACCAGGCCTCCCTTTGTTTGTTACATGCATCAGGCTCGGAAAAAGGCTTATGGTGCCTTTCGCGCGGGTGGATCAGACGCTCTTGCCCGCGGGTCCGCCATGCGTCATCATTTTCATCGGCAGGTGTCTCTCTCTCATTGAAGGAGGATTTATCCATGCCCGCACGGAAGAAGGCATCCAAGAAGACCGGGGTGAAGAAGAGGGCCCCCGCGCGCAACCGTCCGGCCGCGAAGAAGGCCGCGAAGAAGGTCGCGAAGCGCCCGGCCAAGAGCCCGGCCCGCACCTCGCAGCCCGCCGCTCCCCCGAGCCCGCCGAGCGGAATCGGCCTCCTGAGCCAGCACATGGACTACACGACGCACCGTCTTGCCGACGTGAAGCGCTTCTACACGGACCTGCTCGGATTCCGCCGCTTCGAGCAGGACCCTCAGATGAACTACCTCTATGTCCAGACCGGCCATTCGTCCAGCGTCGGGTTCATGCCCCCGATGCAGGGCATGGGTGAGCCCAGCCCGGCGAAGGAGCCCACGCTCTACTTCATGGTGAAGGACGTGGACCGCGCGTACACCGATCTCTCGGCCAAGGGCGTGCAGTTCGAGGGGCCGCCCGCGGACATGCCGTGGGGCCATCGCGTCGTGCGCACCATCGATCCCGAAGGCCGTACGGTGATGCTCGCCACCGCCAAGCGGCGGGCGTGAGGAGATCCAAGTGAAGAGCCACGCGGTCGCGCTCCACGATCTCGGCCAGAGCTTCTGGCTGGACTTCATCAGCGACGGGCTCATCCAGTCGGGCGAGCTGAAGAGGCTCATCGACGCGGGCTCGATCTACGGTGTCACGTCGAATCCCACGATCTTCAAGAACGCGATCGCGGGCGACAAGGACTCCTACCCCGCCGAGATCACTCGTCTGGCGGGCGCCGGCAAGTCCGCCGAGGAGATCTTCGACGAGCTCTCGGCCCGCGACATCGCGCGCACCGCGGATCTTCTCCTCGAAACGCATCGGAAGGGGACGGGCCGGGACGGCTTCGTGAGCCTCGAAGTGCCGCCGGCCTTGGCCTACGACACCGAGGGCACGATCGCGGAGGCGAGGCGGCTCTGGAACAAGGTCCGGCGTCCGAACCTGTTCGTGAAGGTGCCGGCCACGCCCCCGTGCATCCCCGCCATCGAGGCCCTGATCGCGGAGGGCATCAGCATCAACGTCACCCTCATCTTCTCGGCGCCGCAGTACGCCACGGTCGCGGAGGCCTTCAAGCGCGGCATCGACCGGCGCATCGGGGCCGGGCTCTCGCTGGAGGGGCTGCACTCGGTCGCGAGCCTCTTCGTGAGCCGGCTCGATACGTCGGTGGACAAGGAGCTGGAGGAGAAGGCCAAGGCGGCGCCACCCGCCGACAAGGACCGCTACCTCTCCCTCCGCGGGCGGGCCGCGATCGCGAACGCCCTTCACGTCTGGGAGGAATACCGCGGCCAGTTCTTCGGCCCGGCGTTCGAGGACCGGCGGCGCGCGGGAGCCAGGCCGCAGTGGATCCTCTGGGCCAGCACCGGGACCAAGAACAAGGCCTACTCGGACGTGAAGTACGTCGAGGAGCTGGAGGGCCCCGACTCCATCAACACCATGCCCCGCGAGACCCTCGACGCATTCCTGGATCACGGGCGGGTCCTGGGCGACCGGCTCGACCCCGAGATCGAAAACGCCCGCCGCACCCGGCAGGCGTTCGCGGACGCGGGGATCTCGCTCCAGGCGCACTGCGAGCGGCTGCTCGCGGAGGGGGTCCAGTCGTTCGCCACCGCCTTCGACGAGATGATGGCGGCCATCCGCGAACGCTCGGTCGCCCTGCTCCAGCGCCGCTGATCCAAACCCCAAGGGAGGCACGGATGGAACTCGGGTTCATTGGGCTCGGGCGGATGGGGAAGAACATGGTCCTCCGCCTGCTCGATGGAAAGCACCGGATCGTGGCCTGGGACCGCTCCCCGGATCCCGTTTCCGAGCTCGTGCAGAAGGGCGCGACCGGCGCGTCGAGCCCGGCCGACCTGGTCTCGAAGCTCCAGGACAAGCCCCGCGCGATCTGGGTGATGGTTCCCTCGGGGGATCCGACCGAGCAGGTCATCCGCGACCTCGCTCCCCTGCTCCAGCCCGGCGACACGATCATCGACGGGGGCAATTCCTACTACAAGGACTCGCTCCGCCGGGCCGCGTGGCTCGCGGAGCGGAAGATCGACTTCATCGACGCCGGCACGTCGGGCGGCATCTGGGGCCTCACGGCGGGATATTGCCTCATGGTGGGCGGACCCGAAGCGGCGTGCCGACGCCTCGCGCCCCTGTTCCTGACGTTGGCCCCGAAGGACGGCTACGCCCGCGTCGGGGAGAACGGGGCCGGGCACTTCACCAAGATGGTGCACAACGGGATCGAGTACGGTCTCATGCAGGCCTACGCTGAGGGCTTTGAGATCATGAAGGCCTCGCCCTACGGGCTGGACCTCCGCTCGGTCGCCTCGCTCTGGAATCACGGGAGCGTGGTGCGCTCCTGGCTCCTCGAGCTGGCGGAGAGCGCGCTCGCCGACGATCCCAACCTGGACCACGTGAAAGGGTACGTGGAGGACTCCGGCGAGGGCCGCTGGACCGTGATGGAATCGATCGACCGCGCGGTCCCGGCCCCCGTCCTGACCCTGGCGCTCCAATCCCGCTTCCGCTCGCGGCAGAGCGATTCCTTCCAGGCCAAGGTGCTCGCGGCCCTGCGCCACAAGTTCGGCGGTCATCCGGTGAAGACCGCGTGAGCCCCCGGGGCGCCGTGACGGTCGAGCCCGAGGTACGGGCGAATCCCCTCCGCGAGGAGAGCGTCACGCTGAGAGCCGCGGACCCCTGCACCTTCATCGTCTTCGGCGCGTCCGGAGACCTCACGCATCGGAAGCTCATCCCGGCGCTCTTCCGCCTCTCGAAGAGGAAGCTCCTGCACCCGCGCACCGCGATCGTCGGCTTCGCCCGGCGGGAATACACGGACGAGGCGTTCCGGGAGGAGATGCGGGCGAGCGTGGAGTCGGGTCCGCCCTCCCCCGACTGGGAGCGCTTCGCGGAGCGGCTCCACTATCATCCCGGCGTCTTCGAGGACCACTTAGCCTTCCGCTCCCTGGGACGCCTCCTGGGGGAGATCGAGGCGAAGCGCGGGATTCCCGGAAACCGGATCTTCTACTTCGCGACGCCGCCCTCCGAGTACGCGCCGCTCACGCGGAACATCGGCGCGGCGGGGCTCGCGAAGCGCGCCCTCCGGGACGAGCGCTCGGCCCCCTGGTCGCGGGTCATCATCGAGAAGCCGTTCGGCCGCGATCTCCAATCGGCGCGGGACCTGAACGCCCTCGTCCACCTGGTCTTCGCCGAGCGGCAGATCTTCCGCATCGACCACTACCTGGGCAAGGAGACCGTCCAGAACATCCTGGTCTTCCGGCTGGGGAACGGGATCTTCGAGCCGCTCTGGAACAACCGCTACATCGAGCAGGTCCAGATCACCGTGGCCGAGACGGTCGGGGTCGAAGGCCGCGCCGCATATTTCGAAACCGCAGGCGTTTCGCGCGATATCTTCCAGAGCCACATGATGCAGCTCCTCACGCTGACGGCCATGGAGCCGCCGGCGCGGTTCGAGGCGGATTCCGTTCGCGACGAGAAGGCGAAGGTGCTCCGCACCCTGCACCCCATGTCCCCCGAGGAGGTGGCGCGGGACACGGTGCGCGCCCAGTACTCCCCGGGCGCCCTGGGTGGAACGCCGGCGCCGGGCTACCGGCAGGAGCCCGGCGTGAATCCCGGTTCAGAGACCGAGACCTACATGGCGGCCCGCATCCACGTGGACAACTGGCGGTGGTCCGGGGTGCCCTTTTTCCTGCGCACCGGGAAGCGGCTCGCCAAGCGCGCGACCGAGATCGCGATCCAGTTTCGCCAGCCTCCCTTCTCGCTCTTCCGCTCGGCGGGCTGCGAGATACCCGAGGCGAACATCCTGCGCCTGCGGATCCAGCCCGACGAGGGGATCTCGCTCTCGTTCGGGTCCAAGTCCCCCGGCCAGGAGCTCCACATCGATCCGGTGCAGATGGACTTCTATTACCTCACCTCGTTCGGGCAGGATCCCCCCGACGCCTACGAGCGGTTGCTCCTGGATTGCAACCTGGGAGACTCGACGCTCTTCGCGCGGCGCGACGAAGTGGAGCTGGCCTGGGAGTTCATGGACCGCATCCTGGACGCGTGGAGCGCTTCCCCCCGCTCGCCGATGGCGGCCTACCCGGCCGGCACCTGGGGACCTCCCGAGGCGGACGAGCTTCTCCACGGGCATGGGTCCCATTGGCACCGGCTATGACCGTCCAGGAGAACTATGTCCTCGACGCTCCCGACGGGAGCCGCCCGTTCGACGCGGTGGCGATCGAGGGCGACCTCAAGAACATGTGGAAGCGCGCGGGCCATTCCCCCGCGGGCGCCGACGGCGGCGCGCGGAACGGGGCGATCTATCGGGCCGCGCTGGCGAACCTCGTGGTTCCCCTGGATCCCCCGCTCGCGCCGAAGCTCGCGCCCGTGCTCGTGGACGTGACGCGGCGCCATCCCTCGCGACTCTTCTCGATCGCGGCGGGCCCGGCGCCGCGCGGGGCCAAGCTTCGGGCGCGGACCGGCGCGATCTGCCACCGGCGCGAGAGCGGGGGCGGCCTGGTCTGCTCGGAGCAGGTGGTGCTGGAGTCGGACGGAGCGTCGGCCGACCTGATCCCGAGCGCGATCCGCTCCCTCCTCATTGGAGACCTTCCCACCGTGCTCCTGAATTTTCTTCCGGGACTGGGGCCCCCCTGGATCGACGAGCTAATGGAGATGGCCGATCTCGTCCTCGTGGACAGCTGTCTCCTGGAGCCCGGCCGAGAGCCCGAGATGTGGCGCTTCCTCGAGCGCGAGGGCTCACGCCGGGTGCACGACCTCGCGTGGGCGCGGCTCATCCCGTGGCGGGCGATTCTGGCGGAGGTCTTCGACGGGAAGGAGCATCTTCTGGCACTCGGGACCATCCGCGCCGTGGAGATGACCTTCACCGGAGCGGCGGCGTTTCCGCCTCCTCCCGTGTGGCTCCTCGCGGGCTGGCTCAGCTCGCGCCTCGGATGGAAGACGGTGGGGCGCGACCCCCATGGCCTGATGCTGCGATCCGAGACGGGGCCCGTGACGCTCGCGATGCGGGGCACGGGATCGGGCGAGGGCCGCGTGCTCGAGCGGATCCACATCCGGGCCGCCGAGCCGCATCCGTTCGACGTCGAGATCCACCACCGGGGACGCGAGACCAGCGCGCGCGTCACCCTCCGCGCCCCGCGCGCCTCCACTCTGGAATCACCGTTCGGATACTCCGAATTCGCGGCCTGCATCGTGGGCGAGATCCACCGCCACGCCGCCAACAAGCCGATGGAGGACGCGGCCCGCGCCGCCGAGGACATGATGAAGCACTGGAGCAAGACGTGAGCGCGCCCTCTCCACACGTGCGCGTGGTCGCCGGCCTCGAGGACGTCGCGCGCGCCGGCGCCGAGGAATTCCTGGCCTCCGTCACCCGTGGAGGACCCTACGGCCCGTGCCGCGTCCTTCTCTCCGGAGGTAGAACGCCCGAGCCCATGTACCGGCTCCTCGCCTCGGAGCCGACGCGAAGCAGGATCGATTGGAATTCGGTCGAGTGCTACTTCGGAGACGAACGGCCCGTGCCCCCCGACCATCCGGACTCCAACTACGGTCTGTTGAGGCGGACCCTCCTCGAGCCGCTGGGGCTGCTGGCGCCGCGCACGTACCGGATTCGAGGCGAGTCCTCCGATCTCGAGCTGGCGGCGGTCCGCTACGAGGCCCTCCTCCGGAGCCGTTTTGCAAAGTATCCTCCGGAGGATCCGTCGTTCGACCTCGTCTTCCTGGGCCTGGGCGCCGAGGGCCACACCGCCTCCCTCTTCCCCGGCCTCGAGATCCCCGAGACCCCGCCTCGCCTGGTCGTCTCCGCCTGGATCGAGGCGGTGCACTCCATGCGGGCCACGGTGACCTACCGGGTGCTGAACGCCGCGCGCCGCGTGGTCTTCCTCGTCTCCGGAGAGGACAAGGCGGACGCGGCCCAGAGAACCCTGGCGCCCGATGGATCCGGCCGGCCCACCCCGGCGTCGCGCGTCGCGCCCCGTCACGGCGAGGTGATCTGGATCCTGGACCGGGGGGCCGCGAGCAGCCTCCCCAAGGCCGTGGAGCGCCGTTGATCCTGGCCGGCGATCTCGGCGGGACGAAAACCTACCTCGCGCGCTTCGAGATCGAACGGGGCCTGCCCGGCCCTCCCGTGGACCCCGAGCTCCTCCCGAGCGCGGATTACCCCTCGTTCGAGGCCCTCGTTCGAGCGTACCGGTCCAAGCACCCCGGCCCCGTCGAGGCCGCCTGCTTCGGCGTGGCGGGCGCCGTGGTGGAGAACGCCGTGCGGGTCACCAACCTGCCCTGGATCGTGGAGGGCGCCTCGCTCGCCCAAGAGCTAAAGCTGAAACACGTCCGCCTCATCAATGACCTGGTCGCGGCCGGGTACGGGATCGCGGCCCTGCGCCCCGGCGAGCTCACGCCGCTCCAGCCCGGGGATCCCGCGTCCGATTCCAACGCAGGCCTGCTCGCGGCCGGAACGGGGCTGGGCGAATCGATTCTGGTGCGGGTGGGACGCGACTACCTGCCGGTGGCGTCCGAGGCGGGGCATGCCGACTTCGCCCCGCGCACCGACGAGGATCTGCGCGTGTTTCGCGCGCTCCGGGCCCGCCATGGCCGGGTGAGCTACGAGCGGGTGCTCTCGGGGCCGGGGCTCGTGGCGCTCGGGGCGTTCTTCCACGAGGAGCGCTCCGCCCAGGCGGACTGGGCGCGGCACCTCGAGGCGGCCGGCGAGGAGGGCGCCGCCGAGGTCGTCAGCACGCTGGGGATGGCGGGCTCCTGCCCCGCGTGCGAAGCGGCGCTCCGCCTGTTCGTGGGGGTGTACGGCGCCGAGGCGGGCAACATGGCGCTGCGCGCGGTCGCGCGCGGGGGAATCTACCTCGGCGGGGGGATCGCGCCCAAGATCCTGCCGGCCCTGAAATGGGACGTCTTCCTCGAGGCGTTCCGGGACAAGGACCACCTGAGGCCACTCCTCTCGTCGATCCCGGTCTGGGTCATCCTGAATCCAAGAGCCGGGCTTCTCGGCGCGGCGCGTCACGCGGCCATGGCCGAGGGTTGATGCCGTCGGCCGCCGGCCCTATACTGCGGCCATGAATCCTGAGACCACCCTGGCTCCCAAGGCAGCCGGACCCAGCCCGGACGGCGGCCATCGCGCCTCCGAGCGCGTTCGCGAGATCCTCTCCTGGTACTCCTCGGACAATCCGGGCACCAAGGCGAACATCGCGCGGCTCCTGAACCACGGCACGCTCGCCGGCACCGGGAAGCTCGTCATCCTTCCCGTGGACCAGGGCTTCGAGCACGGCCCGGCCCGCTCCTTCGCGCCGAACCCGGCCGCGTACGATCCGCGCTTTCACTTCGAGCTGGCGATCGAGGCGGGCTGCAACGCCTACGCCGCGCCGCTGGGTTTCCTCGAAGCCGGAGCGTCCGAGTTCGCCGGCGAGATCCCTCTGATCTTGAAGGCGAACAACCACGACGTGCTCCACGACGAGAAGGACCCGCTCTCGGCGGTCACCGGGAGCGTCCACGAAGCGCTGCGGCTCGGGTGCGCGGCGATCGGGTTCACGATCTACCCCGGCTCCGCCCACTCCACCCGGATGTACGAGCAGGTCCAGGTCATCGCCGAGGAGGCGAAGCGAAACGGCCTCGCGGTCGTGGTCTGGAGCTACCCGCGCGGTTCGAGTCTCAGCAAGGCGGGCGAGACCGCGATCGACGTGATCGCGTACGCCTCGCAGATCGCGGCCCAGCTGGGCGCGCACGTCTTGAAAGTCAAGCTCCCCACCGACCACATCGAGCAGGACGAGGCGAGGAGGGTCTACGAGAAGTGCGCGATCCCGATCGGAACGTTGGCCGAGCGCGTGCGGCACGTCGTGCAGTCCTCGTTCGATGGACGCCGGATCGTGATTTTCTCGGGGGGCGCCAAGAAGGACAACGATGAGGAACTCTTGAACGAGGCCCGCGCCATCCGGGACGGCGGCGGGTTCGGCTCCATCATCGGGCGCAATTCCTTCCAGAGGAAGAAGCCCGAGGC
>DASQBE010000126.1:0-3250 GCA_035635355.1 Binatia bacterium
TGTGACGAATTCCGACCTGCCGCCCCAGGCGCGATGCAACGGACCCTACTCCGGAACGGTCGATGTGCCGCTTCCCTTCACTTCGAACGGATCGGGGGATCCGGACGGCGACTCGCTCTCCTTCCACTGGACCTTCGGCGATGGGGGCTTCGGCGAGGGGCCGGAGCCCAAGCACGCCTACGCCCGCTCCGGCCCGTATCCCGTCACGCTCATCGTGAGCGACGGGATTCTCGCGGCGGGCGATCAGACCCTCGCCAGGATCTCGGAGGCGGATTCCGCCCGGGCGTTCGATGCTCGAGTCGCACCGGCACAGGGACAACCGATCGAGCTCGAGGCGGGCGGCGGGCGGTATTGCGTCGCGATGGAGATTGTCGATGCGCCGGCCAGTATCGCCGACATCGACAGGTTCAGCGTCCGGCTGCGGATGAAGGGTCTGGGCAACACGAGCGCGATTTCGGCCGACCCGACGACGTTTCTCTTGGGGGATGCCAACGGAAACGGAATTCCCGACGCCACGGCTTGCTTCACCCAGGAGGATCTTCGCCGGCTCTTCGGAAACGTCCGCGGGCGGTTGCGGGTCAGCACGACGATCGAGTTCTCGCTCACGAATGGGCACGGTTTCACCGCCACCCTTCCGGTCGACGTGATCGGTCCGGACGGGCAGCTTCGGGCTCTCATGGCGCCGAACCCGCTCCGGCCGGCCGGGATGTTCTCCTTCGTGACGACGGTCGTCGGGGAGGCGCGCCTGACGCTCTTCGACAGTCACGGGCGCCGTGTGCGGACCGTGCTCGACGAGCCATCCCTTCCCACGGGATATCACGACGTCCCCATCGATGCACGGGGCGAGAGTGGGAAGTCACTATCCTCGGGGGTCTACTTCTACCGCCTGGAGACTCCGGAAGGAACGCGGACAGGCAGGCTGGCGATCATCCGATAGGGGCGCCGGGCACGGCGGCCCCGGAGCGGACCTAGTACTTCGGCACCTCGGGGTCGATGACCTCGGACCAGAGCTCGATGCCGCCGGTGAGGCTCCGCACCTTCCGGAACCCCAGGTCCCACAGCAAGAGGCAGCCGTCCACGCTGCGGTCGCCGACGTGGCAATAAACCACCGTCCATTGCTCGCGGTCCAGCTCCTCGACGCGCGTGGAAAGCTCGGAGAGCGGGATGTGGATCGCCCCCTCGATGTGGGCCTTCTCCCACTCCCAGTCCTCCCGGACGTCGAGCATGACGACCTCCTCCCCGGACTCCATCATCTCGTTCACGATCTCGGGGGAGATCTCGAACTCCTGGAAGTGGTCTCTCATCGCTTCGTCACCGAGGTCTGCTGGGTAAGCCGCGCGGCACGGGCGCGGAGCGAAAGGAGGTACCCGATCCAGATCACGCCAGCGAGCGCATAGGCCGCCACCGCGTAGGTCATCGCGCGTCCTCCCTGGATTCTGCGGCGTGACGGAGCGTCTCGAGGCGGAAACGTTCCTGGAACGCGGCGGCGTAGAAAACGAGCCAGGCGATGATCGATATCGAGAGGACTCCGCGCATCTCGGGAACCATGGTGACACTCTTCGGGTGAAGCGACCCGCGCCACCACGTCACGGACATGTAGGTGATGATCACGCTCACAAAGAGTATGACGCCGAGGACCGCGGAGACATCCCTGCGACTTCCCGACCCCACGGAGGAGCGAATCAGAAAGTACCCCCCATAGAGAATCCACATGATGAGAAAACTCGTCAGTCTCGGCTCCCAGGTCCACCAGGTATTCCAGGCCGAGCGTGCCCAGAGCGGCCCAGTCACCAGCACGATCGCCGAGAAGACCATACCCACCTCACACGAGGAAACCGCGATCGCATCCCAGCGCCAGTTTCGGCCGCTGACCAAGTACACGATGCTCGCCATGAACGTGACGAAGAACGCGGTGATGGCCGCCGTCGCGCTCGGAACGTGGATGTAGATGATCTTCTGAACGATTCCCATCTGCACTTCCAGCGGCGCGTGGGCGGCCATCCAAAGAGAACCAGCCACGAGCAACGCCGCGAGGGCCCACGAAATCGCTCGGATCTTGGCTGCCCAGCCCTCACCGCTCACTCGCCTGCCTCCTGGATCGTCTCGTAGAGCCATGCCGCCAGCGCTATTCCCAGCACGTCCACCACGACCATGACCTTCACCCAGTCGCGCACCGCGTCGATCGAGCCCTCGGCCCAGAGAGAGTGGGTCAGCTTGACGGCGCCGATCCAGAGCGGAAGCAACGTGGGGAAGAGCAGGATCGAAAGTAGAAGCTCGCGCGCCTTGAGCCCCCGCGCGAGCGCGGCGAACAGCGTTCCCCACGCAGCATACCCGATGAGGGCCAGAACGGCAACGCCGGCCAGAGCCGGGAAGACCCGGAGGCTCCCGATGTCGAAGAAGACCGAGGCGCAGGGGAGCAGAAGCACCCAGAGCGCCCCCATGAGAAGGAGATTGGCCATGGCCTTCCCCGCATAGACCGAGAAGGGGTCCGCTCCGGTGAGGCGGAGCGCTTCCCCGCCGCCGGACTCCGATTCCAGATCCAGGGCCCGCGTCAGCCCCAGCACGCCGGCGAAGAAGAGCGCCGCCCAGAGCGTGGCGCTGGCCTCGCGCGCCGGATCGCGGAACAGGGGCCCGAACGCCACGCTCAGGATCAGGACCAGCGAGAGGCTGAAGAGCGAGAGGGTGGCCAGGAACCGCGCGTCGCGGGCGTGGAGCTTGAGATCCTTCGCCAGCACCCGGAGCGCGGTCACGCCGAGACCTCCACCGCGCCGTCCCGGAGGGCGCACGTTCGCGTGAGGCCCGGGACCATGTGCTCACGGTCGTGCGACACGATGAGCGCCGTGGCGCCCCGCCCGCGGGCTTCCAGCAGGAGGGCGTTCAGAGTCTCGGAACCCTGGTCGTCCAGGCCGGCGTAGGGCTCGTCCAGGATGAGCACGCGCGGCTCGGGAAGGAGCGCCCGGCTCAGGGCGACGCGCTGGAGCATGCCGCGCGAGAAGTGCTCCATGGGGTGGCCCAGGAACTCCTCGAGGCCGAAGCGCGCGAGGAGACGCGCGGCGCGCGCGCGCGCGTCCGAGATCCCCGCGAGCCGCCCGAAGAACTCCAGATTCTCGATGGGGGTGAGGCCCAGGTAGAGAAGCGGGCGGTGCCCCGAAAAACCGATCGCGCGGCGCGAATCGCCGAGGATTTGGCGGACGGGGCGGCCGTCCAAGGTCAGCGAGCCCGCGTCGGCCGCGAGCGTGGTGGCCAGGAT
>DASQBE010000127.1:0-6223 GCA_035635355.1 Binatia bacterium
TTCGCCCTGGGGCGGCGCGAGGATCGCAATCCTCGGCGGGCCACCACCTCCCCTCCCTGCGTTCCTGTCTCATGAAGTCCATCGACCTCCGGTGATGCTGACCCAACGTGCAGCGACCGCCGTCGCGCTCCCGGCGCTGCACGTCGGACCGCGCCGGGGATGCAACGGGACGTGGTACCCCCTCGGAGCCCGAGCCCTCGACGCAGGTCGCGAGTGGACACCGCGAGCTTCTGCGCCTCGAGCTGTGAGACCAGGGCGCCCGCAGCTCGGTCCGATGACTCGAGCCAGGTCACCCGTCGGGACGCCACGATTGGGGAGCCCCCCGCGCGTGACGCACCTTGTCGTGGGTGCTCCCCGGAACCACGAATTGCCCAGAACCACGGATTGAGAGTGAACTCGTGGTGCCGCATGAACTTCCCCATCTCCAACTCGTCCCAGGACGAGTTCTCCTCCTCGGAACCACGGATGGAAAATGAACTCGCGACACCGCAGGCACTTGCGAGTCTGCAACCGGCCCCGGGGCCAGTTCCTCATCGCGCCCTTCAACGGACGAGGGACGCTTTCGAGTGTCGTGGCCGTGCCGCGGGCTGAACCGTGGTCTCCCGGACCCGCAGGGCCCGGCCGTGGATCGAGCGGGGAGCAGAGAACCCGCGCCGGCCATTTCCGCGCGGGCCCGTCGTCCGACCGCCCTGGCCTTACCCCTTCTTCAAGATCGAGATCTGCCCGGCGTGGTAGAGGTCGTGCTGGATGATGCCGTGGAGGAGAACGTAGCGGGTGGAGTACTTCCCGGTCGGCGAGGAATCCAGAAGGTCATCCGCAACCGAGGCCGCGGTCTCGCGTAGCCGCATGTGCCCGGCTTTCATGCCCTCGAGCGCGCGGGTCCAATCCTTGGGACCCGGACCCTTCGGCTCAGGCCAATTCTCTTCGTCGGTGATGTCCGGCAGCTCGCCGAGAAGGCGCCGGCGGGCGACGTCCTCCCAGGCGGTCATGTGGAGCACGATCTCCCAGATGCTGTGCGCCGTGGGAATCGGCTTCTGAATCGCTTTCTCCCAACTCACGCCCTCGAGCGCTTCGAGCACGGAGGGCCCGTGCCAGGCTTCCCCTTCGAACGCGCGCCTCAGTTGATCGACAATCCGTTCCGGCTCCGCGGTCAAGGGAGCGTCGGTGATGCATTCACGTACTCGAACGACTTCTTCATGATGTTGATGGCATCGGCGTCCTTCAAGAAGTACAGCGGGAACGTGAAGAACGCGGTCCGCCCGATCGCCGCGGTCGGAGTGTAGTGGGCCTGGCCCCCGCTGGTCGCGAGATCGTGCGCTTGCACCAATGACCCGACCACGAGGCCCTCTCGCGGGGACGCGCCCCCATCTTGCAACGCGCCGATGCGCGCGCCGTGATAGGTGTAGATCCTCTGCACGACCGGCACGCCCGGATTCTCGACCGCGAAGTTCTGGATGGGCTGGCACCCGAAATTCGTGGACATGATCCACCCCTCGATGCCGGACAGCCCCGGGAAGAGCTGCTGGTCGGGAACGAAGGGAGGCGGATAGGAGTTCGTATTCTATTTGAACGTCGGGGTCGGATCCCCCGGCGCCGTAGGGAACTGGGTGCCGAACGAGTAGTTCCCCGTATCCACGCGCGCGGTGTCGAATCCCAGGGTGACTCCGGCGGCCGTTGGAATCGCTCTCGTGAAATCGAAGGCACCCGACTGTCTCCGCCCCTGATCGGAGGGGACGGAATTGTCGATCCCCATGTACATGCGCGCGAAAACGGTCCGGTCGAATTCAACCGAGCCAGGCGCGTACGCCGCACAGATTCCGTTTTGCGCGGCGCCGCCCGTCTTGAAGGTGTCATTCACGCGCCCGCTCGTGTTCTGGCCGAGATTCCATCCCGTGAGAATCAGCGTCCCGCCGGCGCGAAGGTAGCCCTGAAGCTCGCTGTAGTCCCCGCCCGCGACCGTCTTGAACAGGGCCGTTTGACCGCTCCCCCCGTTCGAGGCATCCGTTGCCCAGACAACCGTCGTGAATGGAGCGAGATCGTTCGGAGCGGGCTGCTTTCGCCCTTCCGTGCTCCCAAAGCCCTGTTCGAACGTGTCCCACTCGGTATAGGGAACACCCCCGAGACCGATGAGCGGCCCATCCCCGGTGACCCCGCGTTCGGTCCACCATTGGGTCTCGACCTGATCGTTGGGACCGCTCCCGTTCCCCAGATGAACGATCGAGTCGTCCACGAAGAGGATCGAGCGGGGGGCGCCAGGGTCCTTGAACGCGGGATGAACGATCAGGAGCGGAAGCACGAGGTTCGTCACGAGCCCCCCGTCGTCCACGGCGCGCACGTACAGGAAGTGGTTTCCGGGGGAGAGCTGGCTGGGTTGGAACGTCGCGCCCGTCTGCCGCACGTCCAGTCCGGGGAAGGTGCTGGTGTCGTCCAGGGCGTAGGTGTAGCCCACGATCTCACCGCCATAGGCGTCCGCGTTGGCGAGCCAAGAGAAGCTCACGGTTTCTCCCTGGAAGATCTGGAGCTGCTTTCGGACAAAGTCATCCGGACCCGTCGCCCCGTCCAGCGCCCGGTTCAAGATGCTGCTCCGGACGACCAGCAGCGGGCCGGCGTTTCGGTTCGTCACCGTGAAGTGGCGGATGTTGCGCACGAAGTCCAGGCCCTTCTCCGTCGCGCCCGCGACGTCCACGGCGCGCTCCGTGAACACGTACTCTCCCGGCGTGACGTTCCGGAAGCGCAGCTTGAGCCCGCGGAGGCCGATCCACTTCCAGTCCGAGAAGTCGTTGTGCAGGTTGGCATGATCCCCTGCCGGCAGCGCGTCCCCGATCGCGGCGTCGATCAACGCCGTGTAGCGGATCTGGTCGAAGCCGGGAAGCGGATCGTGGGTCGGCGGGGTATTCAGATCCGCGATCCCCCCGACACGCAGGAGCATGTACTGGAACGTGTCGACCGGGACCTTTCCGCCGGTCTCGCCGCCATCCGGATCGATTCCCGACCACTCGAACGTGAAATTCGGGCCCACGACCGGATTGAACGCGGCCGGCCCCTTGTCGATCTGCGAACGGGGCGGAATGGTCTTCGCGGAAAACGCACGGGACGCAGGCGTCGGGTCGATGTGGCCGTCGTTGTCCTCGGCCGCGACCTTGAAGACATGAACCTTGAGCTCCTTGATCGGGTCGACCAGGAAGAGAAGGATCGTGTCCTTCGACGTCGTCGTGGGCCACTGGTTCGGAGGACGCAGGGTGTCGTTGTCCACCGCGAGGTGGAACCGCTTCACCTCTCCGTCGTCGTCGAACCCGCTCCAGTAGAAATGGACCCGGAACGTGGTCGTGTCGTACTGAACCGGAGCGTAGGTCAGCTCGGTTTGGGGGTTTTGCGCCAGCGGCTTCGGTGGGACGGTCGGCCCCTTGGAGCAGCTCGCTACCCAGGACACGACGGCCAGCGCGAGAAGAGTCCATCCTACGTTTCCAATCCGCAAAGAAGGCTTCACCTCGGTCGCTCCCTCATGGTCGGCGGGTTTGTCGCTTGGTGGGGCCGGGCGGCACCAGATCGAAGTATCGGATCAGCGAGTTATCGGATACGAATCCGGCGCGATCGATCGCCCACACCTCGACCGAATGCGGATTGGTCGGCGCGAGTCTCGCGAAGGTGGAATCCGCCACGAAGGTGCAGCCGGGATCATCCGGCGTCTCCGTGGAATTGATGGTGCGGGTACTGAACCCATCGAGCTTGATACGCACCTGCGTGGCCACACCGTCTTCCCTGTCTTCGGTGCGCCAGCAGATGAACCTGCCGTCCTGGAAATCGGGCGGGCCGCTGTTCCCCAGGGAATCCACGCTCAAGGACGTGATGAACGGCCGGAAATTACAGTTGAACCGGAACGCGGCCTTGGTCCCGTCCCCGCGGTTGGAGCAATCGCGGGCGGCCGCGAGCATGAACATGTTGAACCCGGCATCGAGGGAATCCAGGATGAGGTTCTGGAAGCCGGCCGCCGTAAGGGCGTCCCGCTCGTTCGTCCGGAACGGCTTCGCCGGCGAGGTCGCCGAGGCCGGGATGCTGTCCAGGAACCCCACGATGTAGGCCTCGCCGTTGTTGCGGGTGCCCCCGCGCAGCTCGAGCGAGAACCCGTTCAGGCAGTTGCTCTCCGGTAGCGGCGTGGGCTGTACGCCCGGCCGTCCCAGATCCTCGCCGCCCCAGGTGAACCAGACGGTAGATCGATAGGGGACCGTGTCGCCCTCGGCGAACTTAACGACCACGCTATTATCTACCGGGTTACCGCCGAGGAACGGCGGGTGGTAGTAGCCGTACGGCGCGCCCTTCGGCTCGAACCAGGTCTCGGGATCATGGTTCACGACGAAGAACAGGTTGGTCTTTCCCACCGCGAGCGCGTTGTCCACGGCGGTGAGCGTGAGGTTGTAGATCCCGCTCGAGAGCCCGATGCTGCCCGGACCGCCGTTGAATGTGGCGCTGGTGTCGGCGGTGAGCGGGCCGCTGTAGGAGCCGACGTCGATCTTGTATCGGATCACGACCCCGTCCGAGTCGTTCCCGGTCCAGTGGATCTGAAACTCCTGGCCGTCCGAGAGCGTGTCGACACGGCCCGAGTCCCTCGCGGCGATGCTCGGGATGGCGCCGATGAACCGCACGTGCGGCGGGATGGTGCTGGCCTTGAACGTCGTGCGGTTGAAGATCGCGAAGTTCGGATCCGGCTTGCCGAGGTTATCCACGGCCTTGATGTAGAAGGAGTGGAAGCGTGTCGAGCCGATGATGGTCGCCCCGCCCGTGATGTCGCTCGAATCGTTCACCGTCAGATCGAAGATGCTGTCCGTCTTCGTGGTGTAGTGAAGGCGCCCCGCGCTCGAATCGTCGAAGGCCCAGAGGAACCCGACCACATAGCCGTCCGGGTCTTCGCCGCGCCAGTAGATATGGACGCGGTAGGAGTAGCTCACGCCGGTCGCGGCGGGATGGGAAATGGTGCTGTCGATGGGCGCCGCGACGAGGAAGGTCCGCGGGGGCCGGTTGCGGTCAACGAGCAGCGGGGTCTTGGCGCAGCCCGCGACAAGCGCGATTGCGATCCCGGCCAAAGCAATACCGGCCAGAGATCGGGCGTATCTCGGCAAGGGCATTCAGATCTCTCCGAGGAGACGGGTACACCGGCAGGTTTTTCACAGGCACAAACACTTAGGGGACCTGCTCAAATTATCAGGGCCGAGGCGAGGCTGTCAACGAATTTTGTTACCAAGCGAGAAGGGCCGCCGGGGGTACCCGGCGGCCCTATCTCGTTACAGACTGTTGCTGGTTCGACTACCGAACGATGGCGATCTTGAGACCGTTCAGGCTCTCCGTGCCGTCGGGGTACTTCACCTTCACGAAGTACACGCCGCTGGCGAGGTTCTTGCCGTCGCTCGACTGGCCGTTCCAACGAACTTCGTTTACACCCTGCGTGACGTTCTTCGAGAGCGTCTGCACGAGACGGCCAGCCACATCGAAGATCCGCACGTCAACCTTGCCAGCCCTCGCCGAGGAGAAGCGAATGGCCGTCTGCGGGTTGAACGGGTTCGGGAAGTTGCCCTGGATCCGGTTCAGAGCAGGAGCACTGGCCACCGGTCCGACACCCGCCGCGGCCAGGTTGCCGTTCTGGATGGCGTAGAGAGGCCCGAACGTGCTCGTGTTGAAGCCGGACAGAACGGCCCAGTTGCCATACTTGTTCGCATCCGTCGGGCACGGCCAGCAAGAGGCCGTATCCGATACCGTTCTCGGACCGCGGCAGCTCGTCAGGAACTTGTAGAGCACCTGAGCGCGGTTATCGAGCAGGTTCTGGCCCCCCTGGCGAATGAACTGGATCGAGAAGCCGTAGCCCAAGGCCTTGTTCCTGTCGTGGTCGTTCAGCACGTCGCGCTCGGTCATGTAGGAAACACCCGCCACGTTCGTCACAGAGGCGAACGTCGGGTAGGTCGCCGAGTTCTGCGCTTCCGCGCTTCCAACCTTGGTCAGAGCGTCGAACCGGTTCGGAGCCGGGCATCCGCCGTCGATCTGATAGGCGTAGGAGCCCGATCCGAGAGCAGGACCAGCAGCAGGATCCGCGAACAGATCCTTGATCGTCGGGAAGATGACCGATCCGCCGCCGTTCCACTGGTTCGTCACCGCAGCCACACCGAACACGCTGGTGGACAGCGCGGTATCGTTCGGATGCGGCACGCCGCTAGGAGCGAGCAGCGTGTTGAAGTAG
>DASQBE010000128.1:0-6124 GCA_035635355.1 Binatia bacterium
CCAGGATAATCCCAAGGTAGAGCGGATGGCGGATCAGGCCATAGAGGCCGCGGTCCACCACCTCGTGATTCTCCTGGAGCTGCACCCGCACCGTGTAGAACCGCCCCAGGGTTCGCTTGGCGATGATCCGGACCGCGAAGCCGGCGAGACCGATCGCGTAGCCGGCGATCCATTGGGGCCAGGAGGGGTGCGCCGGTACCCACTTGTGATTGATGGCCGCCATCCACAGGACCATCCCGGCGAACGGGCAGATGAAGAAGAAGAACAGCGACATCCGGTCGCGATTCCCCTGGTCCTTCGCACCCAGGCGGGACCGCGTGAGCACGAACTCCACGAGGAGAAAGAGGACGAAGTAGCCGTAGAACGACAGCACCACGAACGGTTCGGTCATCTCATTCTCCCTCCTCGGTGAGAAGCGATGTGCAGTCCCGGTACGGTGTGACGCACGGGGCCCCGGAGGCGTGCCGGTATCGGGGGCCCCCGGGGACCCCGAGCCCGAGAAGGCTGCTGGACACGGTGGGGAACACCTCGCGGTGGAGGCACACGGCGGGCCGGCTCTCGTCACCGTGCCAGCGCAGGTAGCCCGCGATCAGGTCGAACGCTTCCTCGGGGGATCCGGGTCTCTTCTCCTGGATGTCGTCCAGGATCCACTTGGTTCGCGGCTCGCCGGGGTCGTCCAGATCCCGGTGCGTGATCACGTGCCAGCCCCGCGCGATCGCCTTTACCCGCGGCTCGCCCAAGCCCACGGCGAGAGCCCACGCCTCGCCGTCGACGCCCACGCCGACCAGCGTGCACGGGGCGAAGGAATGGCGGCTCAGGAGCCTCTGCACCACGTCGAGGCGCGAGCCGCTCCCCGCGTCCCCCGCGGCGGCGGCGTCGAGGCACAGGAGGCCACGAGATTGGAGGGTTGAGGGATCACGCGCGTCCCCGGCCGGCGGGCGGCGATTCATGAGCGCGGTCACGAACCGCGATTGCCGGATTGCGAGCCACGTTCCGCCCGAGACCAAGTCCCGGCCACCGACGACGCGCGGCGTCTCCACGAGCACGATGGGGTCCGTCGAGGGACGTCGGGGAGATTCATCGCGGTTCGCCCCCAAAAGCAGCGATCCCGGGCCCAGGATGCCCAGGCCCAGGATCAGCGTGCACATGCGAAGCCGCTAGACGCGCTCGTCGATCGGAACGTAAGGCTCGTTGTGGGTGCCCGTGTAGATCTGCGAGGGGCGGTAGATCCGATTGTCCTCGAGCTGCTCGAGCCAGTGCGCCAGCCAGCCGCTGACGCGCGCGATGGCGAAGACCGGCGTGAAGAGCGAGGCCGGCATGCCCATCGCCTCATAGACCACCCCGGAATAGAAGTCCACGTTCGGGAAGATCTTCTTCGGGGACAGATGCTCGGCCACCACCTTCTCGACCTCTTGCGCCACCGCGAGCAGGGGGTTGGTGCCGCGCTTCGCGATCATCTGCGCGGCGAGCTTCTGCAGCACCAGCGCGCGCGGGTCCTTCACCTTGTAGATGCGGTGCCCCACGCCCATGATCTTCTGCTTCCGCTGGATCAGATCCTCGATGTACGGCCGGACCTTCTCCACCTCACCGATCTGCTGGAGCATGTGGATCACCTGCTCGTTCGCGCCGCCGTGCAGCGGGCCGGTGAGGGCGCCGATGGCCGAGGACACGACCGTGTAGGGATCCGCGAGGGTCGACGCGGTGACCCGTCCCGCGAACGTGGATGCGTTCATGGAATGCTCGGCATGGAGGATGAAGCAGATGTCCATCACGCGCGCCACGTCGGGCTCGGGCTCCTCGCCCGAGACCATGTAGAGGAAATTCTGGGCGTGGGTGAGATCCTCGCGGGGCGGGATGTACTCCTTGCCATGGCTCAAGCGGTGATACGCGGCCACCAGGGTCGGGGCTTTGGCGATGAGCCGGACCGCCGAGTTGTAGCGGTCGGTGGGATTCATGGGATCCCGATCCGGATAGAACATGCCCAATGCGGCCATTGCGGCCTGCAGCGCTTCCATGGGGTGGCCGGTATCGGGGAGACATTTCAAGAGATCGATCAGCCGGAACCGGACATCCCGGTGGGTCGCCAGATCGCGGGTGAACTTCTCCAGCTCGGTCCTGCTGGGGAGCTTCCCCCAGAGGAGAAGATAGCTCGTCTCCTCGAACGTGCTGCGCTCCGCCAGCGCCTCGATGGGGTAGCCGCGATATTCCAGGATCCCGATCTCGCCGTCGATGAAACAGATGCTCGAGCGGGCCGCCGGAACATCGGCTAATCCGGGAACGTACGGTACGTTGCTGTGCCCTTCCGCTGCGGGGGGCGCGGTGCGCTCCGTCATGCGAATCCTCCGAGATGTGGGTTCACGCGCATTCTGATGGTTTGGATGCGCCGATGCAAGCCGGAGGGTCGGGCTATCGGTGTTTTCCCCCGCCGGGGGCCAGCGCCTCGATGCGCCGGATCGAGGCCGGATCGTCCTTCAAGAGACCGGCCGGAACCAGCCGCGGCACCAGCTCCACCCAGCGATGATCGTGGGCGAACACTCTCCGGAAAATGGGCGCCGCGTCCTTCTCCCGCCCGAGCTGCCAGAGCGAGGCCGCCTGCCAGAAGAGAATCTCGTCGTTCCCGGGCGCCAAGCGCGCGCCCTCGGCATACGCCTTCATCGCGTCCTCGATCTTCCCGTCCGTGGCGTAGGCGTCCCCCTGGTCCACGTTCCGGTACGCGCGCCACGTCCGCACGAGCCGCTCGAGCTCGGCGATGGGGTGGGGGTTGTCCTCGACGCGCAGGTCCATGATGCGGTCCGCCCACGGCTTGTTGGACCGCTTGCCCTTCACGATCACGATCGCGGCGGATTGCTGCCCGCGAATGTCGCCGCCGGCCTTCTGTCCCGCCTCCAGCGCCGCGAGGAGGCGCGCCGCCAGATCCCCCTTCGTCGTCTCGTAGGCCTGGGCCATGGCGGGCCACACCTTGTCGTTCGACATGAGGTTCGCCTGCACGGAATACTGCATGCCCACGTGGTCCCCGGCGGCCGGGATGCAGCGCTTCCCGGTCCAGGCGGCCACGTCGCCGCGGGAATCGATCATCGCGACCTGGCGCACCTCCTTGTTCGGGTCCTGCGAGAGGAGCTCGTCCAGGGTCTGCTTGGCGCCCCGGCCGCTGCTCATCATCTGGAGGCCGCGCGGCCCGTAGCTCACCTCCACGAGCGACTGCGTCGCCACGGCGCCCACGCCCGGCTCCGCCCACGGCACGATTGGACCTACCGAGAAGTAGTGCGACTGCACCGCGACCCCCAGATCCCCGGTCTCGGGGTCGCGCGCGACGATCGAGAAGGTGGCTTGGACGGGGGTGGGGAGCGCCAGGCAGAGGGCCAGGCAAAGCAGGATCCGGACACGCGTGGACATCGAAGCCTCCGTGCGGGGAAGGGGCTAAGTTACGACCGACGAGCGGGATACTAGGCTTCCCCCGGCGGGCGATCAAGGTGGATTGACGCGCTTTCCAGATTCGAGTATCTTTCCCTGAACGCTTTTGACCCCTCGATCCGGCGCTCTGAGTTTCGAGCGAACTCATAGACCAAAACCCAGGGTACGCGTGGATCTATTCGACAAGTGTAATCGCTTCAAAGAACATCGCTTGGCCAAAGCCGCAGGCATTTACCCCTATTTTCTCCCGATCGCGCAAAATCACGGCACCGAGGTCACCATCGACGGCCGCCGCATCATCATGGCGGGGTCGAACAATTACCTCGGGCTCACCAAGCACCCCAAGGTGATCGCCGCGGCCCAGGACGCGCTCCTCAAGTTCGGCACCTCCAACAACGGCTCCCGGTTCCTGAACGGAACGCTCGAGATGCACGTCCAGCTGGAGGAGCGGCTCGCCAAGTTCACCCGCAAGGAAGCGGCCCTCGTCTATTCCACGGGCTACCTCACCAACCTGGGCAGCATCTCGGCCCTGATGGACAAAGGGGACGTGGTGGTGCTGGACAAGGAGGCGCACGCCTGCATCGTGGACGGCGCGCGGCTGAGCCCCGCGGATGTGAAGCGGTTCCGTCACAACGACGTCCGCGACCTGGAGCGCGTGCTGGGCTCGATCCCCGCGAAGGCGGGGAAGCTGGTCGTGGTGGACGGGCTCTACAGCATGGAAGGGGATATCGCCCCGCTGCAAGAGATCACGCGGGTCGCGCGGAAATTCAACGCGCGCCTCCTCGTGGACGACGCGCACGGCTTCGGCGTGCTGGGGACCCGCGGGGCCGGCGCCTCGGAGGCGCTGGGTGTCGAGGATCAGGTGGATCTCGTGATGGGCACGTTCAGCAAGTCCTTCGCCTCGCTGGGCGGCTTCATCGCGGGCCCGCGCGCCGTGATGGATTACCTCCGTCACCACGCCCGGGCGCTCATCTTCAGCGCCAGCGTCACGCCCGCGAGCGCCGCGGCCGCTCTGGCCTCGCTCGAGATCATCGAGCACGAGCCTCAGCTCCGGGTGCGGCTCAAGCAGATCTCGGACAAGATGAGGAACGGCTTCCAGTCGCTCGGCCTCGAGGTCGGGACCGGGGTCGGAACGCCCATCGTGCCCATTTTCATCGGCGACCGGGTCAAGACCATGCAGGTATGGCGGCGCATCCTGGATCGAGGCGTCTTCGTGAACGCGATCGTGGTGCCCGCCGTGCAGCCCGGACGCGATCTCCTTCGCACATCGTACATGGCCACGCACGAGGACCAGCAGCTCGACACCATCTTGCGCATCGTCAAGGAAGTCGACGCGGAAATGGGACTCGTCATGGCCCCCGCAGAGAACACGACGACGCCGCCGGGGATGAAGTGGATGTCGTCTCCGTCGTAAGCGCGAAGGAGCTCGCCCGCTTCATCCGGCTTCCCCACGACATCTACCGCGACGATCCGCACTGGGTGGCCCCGCTCACATCGGATGAGCGCACACGGCTCACGCCCGGCAAGAACCCCTACTTCGAACACGCCGAGGCCGCCTATTTCCTGGCGCGCCGGAACGGGAGCGACCTGGGGCGCATCGCCGCGACCATCGACCGCAATTACGACGGCTACCACGGGGAGCGGCAGGTCGCGTTCGGCTTCTTCGAGGCGCAATCCACCGAGGCCGCCTCGGCGCTCCTGACCGCGGCGGCGCAGTGGGGCCGGGAACGCGGCGCCACGGTGATGCGCGGGCCGATGAATTTCACGACCAACGACGATTGCGGGCTCTTGATCCGCGGCTTCGAGGCGCCTCCGACCATCCTCATGCCGTACAACCCTCCGACCTATTCCACGTGGATGGAGGCCGCGGGGCTCACGAAGGTCAAGGACCTCTACGCCTTCAAGGTTCCGATTCCGGACTCGCCCCTGGAGCAGATCGAGAAGGTCGCGCGGATCGCGCAGAAGGCGCGGGACCGGTTCCATGTTCGGGTCCGCCCCATGAGCTTGAAGCACTTCGGCGCCGAGCTCCAGCGCGTGAAGGAGATCTACAATTCGGCCTGGGAGAAGAACTGGGGCTTCGTCCCCATGACCGAGGCGGAAATCGATCACATGGCGGCGCAGCTCAAGCCCGCCATCGTTCCGGAGCTGGCCCTCTTCGCGGAGATCGACGGGGAACCGGTCGGCTTCGCGCTCGCCATCCCGGACGTGAACGTGGCGCTGAAGCCACTGCGCGGAAAGCTCTTTCCCTTCGGAATCGTGCGACTTCTCTGGACCCTCCGGAAGATCAAGACCCTCCGGCTCATGGCCCTCGGAATCAAGGCGGGGTACCGGCGCCGGGGCATCGATGCGGCGCTGGTCCACCAGGCGGCGGTCGCCTCGCGGGCGGCCGGATACGTCTGGTGCGAGGTGGGCTGGACCCTCGAGGACAACGATCTCGTGAATCGGCTCATCGGCGCGGTGCACGGGGACCACTACAAGACCTACCGGATCTACGAGCGGAATCTGTGAGCGGTTCGGTCGCGCTGGTGACCGGCGCGTCGGGCTTCGTGGGCAGCCACATCGTGGACGAGCTCCTGCGCCGCGGCGTCCGCGTGCGGTGCCTCCTGCGCGGCACGTCCTCGCGACGCTGGCTCGACGGGAAACCGGTCGAATACGTGGAAGGCGACGTTTGCCGCCGCGAGGGCTTGGACAAGGCCGTGGAGGGCGCGGCGTG
>DASQBE010000129.1:0-2662 GCA_035635355.1 Binatia bacterium
GCTTCCGTCAGGCGTCCCGCCGCCAGATAGCAGCGGCCGAGCACCACGTGATCGCCGACCCCTTGACCCGGACGCCCGCGGCGTTCCTCGCAGAGACGGATCGCCTCCTCCACCCTGCCCTGCTCGCGCATGCGCTCGGCGACGGGAAGGTAAAGCGGCGACGTCGGATCCTGCGACACGATCCGTTCGAGCAGCGCGGTTGAATCGTTGTTTACGTCCTCGGACATGGCCCCCTCTTAGGGTTTCTGGACGAGGCTCAGGACAACCCCCCGGAGCGGGGTAAGCGAAGGTAGTTCATAGGTTTTAGCCGCTCCGATCGCGGGGGACAATACCATTCGCGTGCGAAGGCGTCCACGCTTCTTGTCCCGCGCCAGCGCGCGCCAGAACATCTTCCCGGGACGGTGCTTCAGCCCCACCGGCAGGCCGAGCGACCGCAGCAGATCCTCCACCTCGCGCGACGCGGCGGGATCGAGGCCCGCGGCGCGGACGCTCAGCCTGAGCGCCGCGACCATTCCGATCGACACCGCCTCGCCGTGGGTCAGGCGCCCGTATCCCTGCGAGACCTCGAGCGCGTGCCCCACCGTGTGCCCGAAGTTGAGCTCGCGGCGGATGCCGCGGTCGTCCGGATCGCGCGAGACGTACCAGGCCTTCTCGAGCGCGGCGGCGCGGATCAGGCCCGCGAGCCGCGCCCGGCCGGGCCCCTCGAGCGCCCACCGTGCGCCGCCCTCGCCCGCGAGCCGGCGCAGGCCGTCGAGAATCGCGGGGCGCCGGATGACGCCGATCTTCGCCACTTCCGCCAGCCCGGAACGGAGCGCGCGCGGCGGGAGGGTCCGGAGCGCGTCGGGATCGGAGAAGACGCCCCGAGGGTGATGGAAGGCGCCCACGAGGTTCTTTCCCCCGGGAAGGTTCACGCCCACCTTGCCGCCGATCGAGGCATCCGCCTGCGCCAGCACCGTGGTCGGAAAGGCGTACCAATCGAGCCCGCGCGCGTAAGCGGCGGCCGCGAAGCCCGCCACGTCCGAGACCACGCCGCCGCCCAGCGCGAGCACCGGGACCGAGCGGTCCACCCCCCACGCGGCCCAGCGCTCGCAGAGGGCGCGCACGCGCGCGAGGGTCTTCGAGCGCTCGCCGGGCGGAAGCGCGACCACGTGGGGCGCCCACCCGGCGCGGCGCAGGCTGGCCAGAACGCGCGCGCCGTGGAGGCGCGCGACGGTGCGGTCGGTCACGACGAGAACGCTTCCCGGGGCGCGATCCGCGCGGAGCAGCGCGCCGGCGCGATCGAGGAGCCCCGGGGCGATCCGGACCGGGTAGCGAATGCGCCCGCGCGAAGCCGAGATCTGGATGCTGGGGCGCGTCATGATGGGCGGCAGGCTACCACAGGGTGCCGCCCGGGACTAGCGCGGGGGGGGTCCCTCGAGCGCCTTGAGCCGGTCTTCGGTTTGCTTCCGCTCGGTGTCCAGCTTGTCGAGGGAACGCTTCAGGCGCTTGATCTCTTCGCTCTTATCGTCCGGGCGCGGCAGGACGGGCGCATGCAGGGCGCCCTCGAGCGTCGTGTGCACGGGGAAGATGTCGGCGCCGCGCGAGACCGTCATCTCCACCTCGTCCCCCGGCTTCAGGACCCGAACCAGCGAGGTCATCTCGTCGCTGGAGTGCACCGGCGTTCCCTCGAACGCGAGGATCCGGTCCCCGGGCTTCAAGTGCGCCTTGTCCGCGGGGCTGTTGGGGACGACTCCCTCCACGAGCACGCCGAGGCTGTCCGCGAGGATGCCCCGCCTCATCTGGACGCCCAGGAACGCGCGGCGCACGCTCCCGAATTGCTCGAGGTCCTCCGAGATGCGCTGGAGCTGATCGATGGGAAGCGCGATCAGGAGATCCTCGGGCTGCTTCTGATCCGCACCGTCGGGCTCCGCTACCGCCGAGGAGGGCGCGCGGTCGCGGGACTTCATGGCGCGTCCGACCACGATCGCGACCCATTCGCCCGCTTCATTCAGGACCGCCCCGCCGCTCGCGCCCGGATACGCGGAGGACTCGATCTCCACGATCTCGCCCGAGTAGGGAAAGTCCACGCGCTCGCCGCGGCCCACCACCTGGCCCAGGGTGATCTGGGGCGTCGTGATGTTGACGTTCGAGATCACCGCGACCCACGAGCCGGGGGCGATGGATTGGGGTGAAGCCTGGCGAAGCGGGGTGAGGGGCTCGCCCTCCACCGAGAAGAGCGCGATGTTGGATTGGCGGTCGACGCCCCGGACCCGGGCCTCGCGCTTCAGCCCATCGCCGAGGAGCACGCTGAAGGAGCCCCCCGGAATCGCCATGCTCGCCGTGGTGAGAAGGCGATTCGGGCTCAGCACGACGGCGGTGCCGATGAGGCGCCGCACGGGCCGGTCCCCGCGGGGGCGCGAGTCCTGGCCCGGAAGGGCGACCAGGGTCACGACGCTCGTCCGCGCGGAATCGACGCCGATCAGGAGTGTGGCTTCTTCGGAGCGCAGGGGGAGGATGCTGGCCGCGCCCGCGTGCGACATCCATAGGGCGAGCCAGCCCAAGAGCAGGGCCGGTGCGGCGAAACGCCGGGGCCGGATTCGGATCACGGGCATGAGGGCGCGCTCCGAGTCAGACGCCCGGCCTAGAAGACGATGTATACGCCGTCGTCCTGCGTCTCGTTGAC
>DASQBE010000130.1:0-1756 GCA_035635355.1 Binatia bacterium
CCTGAACTGCCGCGCAAAGTGGTAGACGCTGAGGTGGGCGGTCGCCGCCATCTGCTCCAGGGTCGGGCAGCCGTCGAGGTGCTCCTCGATGTACTCCACCACGGCGCGGAGCCGCCCCCGCGGCAGCACCCCGTCCCGCCCGCGCTCCAGCCGGCGGGGCGCTGAGACGTGGCGGATTAGGTGGACGGCCAGCAGGTTGGCCAGCGACTCGGCGGCGAGCGGCCCGCCGAGGCCGCCGGCGGTCAGCTCGGCCTCCACCGCCAGCATGGCGGCCCTGAGCTGTGGCCGGTCCAGGAAGTCGAGCGGGGGCACTGCCCACCGCGCCGGGTCCAGGCCGAACTGCTCGGCGGCGACCCGCGTGACCAGGTCCGGCTCCAGGAAGACGAGCAGCGAGCCCATGTGTCCGCGCCACTGCCTCCGGGACGGCGTGCCGGCCGGCACGACCGCGACCGTCCCCGCGGGGGGCGGCAGGTTCCGCCTTACCCCCTCGTAGTCCAGTCCGAACACGTCCGGCGGCCGGTTGAACAGGACGAGCTCGTGGTGGGTCAAGGGGGGCCGCTCAATTTCGGCGTCGGGCATGTCGTTGAACAGGAGTGCCTCCAGGCCTGACCACCCGAGCCGGGCGCTCGCGGCGGCGGGCTGCAATCGGGCGAGGCGGCCGTACTCCTGGGGCGTGAGCGGGCGAATTGGTTCAGCCACTTCCAAGCCCATGACCGTCCCCTCCGAGAGCAACCGGTGAACCTCGCCACGGAATGAGCTCGGGACTGTCTCCTTCCGCGGGAGCGAACAGGACAGTGACCGGTCGTACGTGCCGCGGCTACTTGATTGGTGAATAGTCGGCCGGGTTGAGATAGACCGACTCGACCTTATCCACCAGCTTACCGTCCTTCTCCGTCGCGGCAAAGGCGGCGCGGAAATCCGCGTCCCCGGCGAGCGCCTTCCAGTTCTTCTCGGCCGCCTCCTTGCTCGGGTGGGCCAACAGGTAGACCAGTTTCGTCTTGGCTTCCTTGGGATCGGTCGGGTTCCAGAACCCGACGACTGTCATGCCGTACTTCTCGAAGTACTTGCAGGTGATGTCGCGGAAGCGGGCGTGGAGCGCGTCCATCTTGCCTTCGGGGACCGCGTAAGTCCCCAGTTCAAAGACGCGCGGGTCCGCCTTCTTGGCACCCTTGTCGGGGTCGGCCGCGCGCTGGGCGAACCCGGTCGCCCCCGCGGCCAGCAGCAGAACGATCGTCGTTGTCATCGATTTCATACGGTTACTCCTTCGGGCGCTACAAGGTTACCACCACACTTCTGTTCGACGTCGGTGTCCCGACGTGCAATGAGTGTTCTGTCCGCCACCGGTAGCGGGGGAAAAGCAGTTGTCGCGTCAGGGAGTTACGCGGTGAGGCCGCCATCGATCGTCAGGCTGGCCCCGGTTGTGCCGCTCGGATCGCGCCGGTCCAGGCGCGCGCGACCCGCCCGCGAGAGCTTTCGGGTTTCCATGCGCCTCGTTGCACGCTCTTTCCGCGGTCGCTTCGGCGAGATCCTCCGACCACTGATCGGGCGCGCCGTCCCACACCGTTGGGAGCCGGTTGGTCCGACCAGTCCTGGGCTGCCAGCCGCCACCACCGAGATCGATCCGGCAGAGTAAGCGGCTACAAGCGGCTACTTCGCCTCTGACCCGTGACTCGCGACCTGCTTCCATGCGCTGCCCATCTTGACGAAAGTGTCCGTGGCGATGATGGTGTGCGCGCGATGTTCACCCCTAATCAGA
>DASQBE010000131.1:0-24448 GCA_035635355.1 Binatia bacterium
CGCCGGCCGGCCTCGAAGACCTCGAGCTCGAGCGGGCGGCCGGCCCGGGCCGCCTCGCGTCTCAGCCTGTGGGCGAGGGCGAGGCCCGCGATGCCCGCGCCGAGGATCGCGACCCTCATGCGCGGAGCTTCGGCTCGACCAGGTCGGCGAGCGCGTCCAGGAAGGGCGGAAAGTCGTTCAGCGATTCGGCGCGCCTGAAGCAGGGGATGCCCAGGGCGCGGGCCTGGTCCCCGTAGAGCATGTCGATCTCGTAGAGCGTCTCCACGTGGTCGGAGACGAAGCTGACCGGGATCACCACCACGTCCCGGACGCCGCGCGCCGCCAGATCCCGGATCACCTCGTCGGTGCTCGGTCCGATCCATTCGACCGGGCCGACGCGGCTCTGGTACCCCACCACGTGAGGCAGGTCGGGAAGGCGGCGCAGCACCCCCTCCGTGGTCACGCGGATATGATCGAGGTAGGGGTCGCCCTCCTCGATGAAGTGCTTGGGCAGCCCGTGCGCGCTCACGAGGATCGTCGGGCGGGCGTCGGGTTTGAATCGCGCGAGCGCCTCCTTCACGCGGAGCGCGAGCGCGTCCAGGTAGCCGGGGTGGTCGTGCCACGTGTCGATCCGGTCGAGCGGGAGCTTCGTCCCGCGCCGCCTCATGACGCGTTCCAGCTCGGCCACGCTCGATCCGGTCGTGGCGATCGAGTAGTGAGGGTAGAGCGTGAGCGTGAGGAGCCGGTTCACGCCCGCCCGCTCCAGCTCGTCCAGGGCATCCTCCGTGGAGGGATCCCAGTAGCGCATGGCCAGGGCGAACGTGACGTCGTGGCCGCGCGCCCTGAGCCGTTCCACCAGGCCGCGTCCCTGGAGCGTGCTCCAGCGGACGAGGGGAGAGCCGCCGCCGATCTTGGCGTAGTTCTCCTTCACCTCGCGCGTGCGCTTCCAGGCGATCGCCCGCCCGATCACGGCCTGGCCGAGGGAGCCCCCGGGGAGCTGGATGATCTCGCGATCGGTGAAGAGGCGGACCAGGAACGGCCGCACCGCGTCCAGCGTGTCCGGGCCGCCGAGATTGAGAAGGAGGATTCCTGTCTTCAGACCGTTCGCGAGAAGACCTGCTTCTCGCCCTCATGGCGCTTCACGTAGGCGTCGAACGCCATGCAGATGTTCCGGACGAAGAGGCGGCCCTGGGGCGTGACCTCGATGGCGCCGGGCGTGCGGGTGAGGAACCCGCTCGAGGCGGGCCCCTGGTCCAACTCGTGCAACGACTCCGCGAAATACGACGCGAACTCGATTCCGTGCGCGCGCTCGATGGCGCAGACGTCGAGGTAGAAGTTGCACATGAGGCTCTGGATCACGTCGCGGCGGATCTCGTCGTCCTTGCTCCGTTCGAAGCCGCGCTCGATGGGGGCCCGTCCCAGGTCCAGGGCGTCCTTGTAGCGGTTCAGCTTCTTCGTGTTCTGCGCGAAGGCGCCGCCCAGGTCTCCGATCGCCGAGACGCCGAAGCCCACCGAGTCCCGGGCGGGATGGGTCGTGTAGCCCATGAAGTTCCGATGGAGCGTGCGCTCGCGGGCCGCCCGGGCCAGACTGTCCCCGGCGAGCGCGAAGTGATCCATTCCGATCTGCTGGTAGCCGTCCGCGGTGAGGAGCTCGTGCGCGATGCCGAAGAGCGTGAGCTTCACCTCGCGCGCGGGGAGGTCCTCCAAGCGGATCGCCTTCTGGTGCGCCTTGATCCACGGGACGAAGGCGTAGGAATAGACCGCGACCCGATCGGGGCGCAGCTCGAGTGCGAGCTGGATCGTCTTCCGGAAGGACTCGGGCGTCTGATGCGGGAGCCCGTAGATGAAATCGAAGTTGATCGACTCCACGCCGAGCCCGCGCAGGTGCTCGTGGAGATCCGCGGTCTGCTGGAAGGTCTGGTATCGGTTCACCGCTTCCTGGACGTCGGTATCAAAGTCCTGCACGCCCATCGAAATCCGGTTGAACCCGAGCTCGCGCAGGAGCTCCGCCTGACGATGGGTCGTGACACGGGGGTCGACCTCGATCGCGATCTCGGCGCCCGGCTCGAACGTGAACCGGTCGGCGAAGGCCCCGAAGACGCGCCGGATCTCCTCGAGCGAGAGGAAGGTGGGCGTTCCGCCGCCCCAGTGATACTGGACGAGGCGCGTGCGCTTCTTCAGCCGGTCCGCCACCAGCGCGATCTCCCGCTCGAGGTCCTCGATGTACGCGGCCGCCACGCCCGGCTTCTGGGTGATGATGACGTTGCAGCCGCAAAAACTGCAACGCTCGCGGCAGAAAGGAAGGTGCACGTAGACGGAGAGGGGCTCGCCGGGGGCCGCGGCGGCCTGGTCGACCTTCTCGAGGTAGCGCTCGGGGGTGAAGCCCTCGTGGAATTCGACCGCGGTCGGATACGAGGTGTAACGCGGCCCCGGGCGGTCGTACTTCGCGAGGAGATCGGCGGTGTTCACACGATCCTCCGCGCGGGGCTGCGCGGGCGCCGCACCGTCTCCACCAGGAGGGCCACGTTCTCGACCGGCGTGTCGGGGTAGATGCCGTGGCCCAGGTTGAAGATGAAGCCCGGGCGGCCTCCGTTTTCTCGCAGGACCGCTTCCGCGCGCGTCACCACCTGCTCCGGCGGGCCCACGAGGGCCGCGGGGTCCAGGTTCCCCTGCACGCACCGGGCGCTGCCCAGGATCGCGCGCGCCTGGCTCAGGGAGACGCGGTAGTCCAGGCCGATCACGTCCGCGTGGATGGCGCGCATCGCGTCCAGCTGGCCGTTGGAGGAGCCCAGGGCGAAATAGATCGTGGGGGTCGATTTCGGGATGGAGCGCAGCACGCGGTCGGCGGAGGCGGCCGCGGCGCGGGCGAAGTCTCCGGGAGGAAGCCACCCCGCCTGCGTGTCGAAGAGCATCACCGCGTCCACGCCGGCGGCGATCTGCTCCTTCAAGTAGTCGATGGTCGCGACCGCCAGCACGTCCAGGAGCTCCGCGAATCCCGCCTCGTCCCGGGCCAGGAAGCTCCTCGTGAGCGCTGCGTCCTTCGAAGCGCCCGCGTCCACCAGGTAGCTCGCGAGGGTGAAGGGCGCCCCCGCGAAGCCGATCAGGGGGACGCGTCCCGCCAGCCGCTCCCTCGCCGCGCGGATGACCGGGCGCACGTGCGGGAGCGACGCCGCCCCGCGCCACTCGAGCGATGCGATGTCGCGCCGGCCCGTGATGCGCGAGCCCAGCTTCGGGCCGGGATCGAACTCGATGGGGACGCCCATCGCGATGAGCGGAATCAGGATGTCGGAGAAGAGAATCGCCGCGTCGAACCCGAATCGCTCGATGGGCTGCGCGGTGACCTCGGCGCAGAGCTCGGGGGTGCGGCACACGTCCAGGAACGAATGCTTCTCGCGCACCGCCCGGTACTCGGGCAGGTAGCGGCCCGCCTGGCGCATGATCCAGATGGGCGTCTCGCCGATCGGCTCGTTCCGGCAGGCGCGCAGGAAGGAGTAGGCCGGCGCCAGGGACGGTCCCTGGGTCATGACGCGCCCTCCAGCGCCTCGTCGGCCGCTTCGAGCGTGCGGTCGATCTCGTCCTCGCCGTGGGCGTCGGAGAGAAACGCGCTCTCGAACGCGGAGGGCGGAAGGAACACGCCGCGCTCCAGCATCGCCTGGAAGAACCGCGCGTAGCGCGCCGCGTCGGCGCGGCGCGCTTCCTCGGGCGAGGCGACCCGGTCCACGCCGAAGAACAGAGTCCACATGGATCCCACCTGGTTCACCACGCCGCGGATCTTGCGGCGGGTCAGGATCTCGCGCAACCCGGCGGCGAGGAGCGTGGTCCTCCCCTCCGCGCGGCGGAAGAGGGAGGCGTCGTCCTCGAGCACGGCCAGCGTGGCCGCGCCCGCCGCCATCGCGAGGGGATGGCCCGCATAGGTGCCGGCCTGGTAGACGGGGCCTTCGGGCGCCACGAGGCTCATGAGGTCGCCCCGGCCGCCGAACGCCGCCACCGGGAGCCCGCCCCCGATCACCTTGCCCAGGGTCACGAGATCCGGCCGCACGCCGTAGCGCTCCGCGGCGCCTCCGGGGGCGACGCGGAAGCCGGTCATCACCTCGTCGAACACGAGCAGGGCCCCGTGGCGGTCGCAGAGGCCGCGCAGCCCGGAGAGGAAGGCCGGATCCGGGGGAATCACTCCCATGTTGCCGATGACGGGCTCCAAGAGGACCGCCGCGACCGCGCCCGGCTCGCCCGCGAACGCCGCCTCGACCGAGCCGAGATCGTTGAACGAGGCCACGCGCGTCTGCGCGGCGGTCGCGGCCGGGACGCCCGCCGAGTCGGGAACGCCGAACGTCTGAAGGCCCGAGCCGCTCCGGATGAGAAACGAATCCGCGTGCCCGTGATAGCAGCCGTCCAGCTTCACGATCGCGTCCCGCTGGGTCGCGGCGCGCGCGATCCGGACGGCCGCCATGGTCGCCTCGGTGCCCGTGGATACGAAGCGGAGCCGCTCGGCGGCGGGATAGAATCGGCGCACACGCTCTCCCAGCTCGATCTCGAGCGGGTTCGTCATCCCGAAGAGGGTCCCCTTCCGGAGCTGCCCCTCCACCGCGCCCACGACCTCGGGCCGCCCGTGGCCGAGGAGCATCGGCCCCCACCCCAGCACGTAGTCCAGGAGCTCGTTTCCGTCCGCGTCGGTCAGGGTCGCGCCTCGCGCCGAGACGATGACCCTGGGATGGCCCCCGACGGCCCGGAACGCGCGCACGGGCGAGTTCACGCCGCCCGGAAAGAGCCCGAGTGCGGACTCGTGGAGCGCGTCGCTCTTCTTCGTGGACGGCAGGGCGCGGGTCTTGTTCATGCCTTGTTCCTACCCAGGAGGGGAGCCACTTCTTCCGCGAAATACGTGATGATGATATCCGCCCCGGCCCTCCGGATCGACGTGAGGGATTCGAGCGCCACCCGGGGTCCGTCCAGCCATCCGAGCTGGGCGGCCGCCTTGATCATCGCGTACTCGCCCGAAACGTTGTAGGCGACCACCGGGACCTGGAACCGATCCTTCACGCGGCGGATCACGTCCAGGTAGGGGAGCGCCGGCTTCACCATCACCGCGTCCGCCCCCTCCTCGAGATCCAGCGCCACCTCGCGGAGCGCCTCGTCCGAGTTCGCGGGGTCCATCTGGTAGGCACGCCGATCCCCGAACTGCGGGGCCGACTCCGCGGCCTCGCGGAAGGGGCCGTAGAATCCGCTCGCGTACTTGGCCGAGTAGGCCACGATCGGCGTCTCTAAGTGCCCGGCCTGATCCAGCGCGCTCCGGATCGCGCCCACGCGGCCGTCCATCATGTCGCTGGGCGCGATCAGGTCCGCGCCCGCCTCCGCGTAGGTCACCGCGGCGCGGGCCAGGAGGGGCAGCGTGCGGTCGTTGTCCACGACGCCGTCCCGGACGATGCCGCAATGCCCGTGGTCGGTGTACTCGCAGAGGCAGACATCGGCCCAGAGGAGGATCTCGGGTTCCGCCGCCTTGATGGCGCGGAGAGCGCGTGGGACGATTCCGTCGGGGTCGTAGGCTTCGCGACCCTCCGGGTCTTTCTTCGCGGGAAGGCCGAAGAGGATCAGCCCGCCCACACCGAGGGAAGCGAGCTTCTTCGCCTCCTCCACCGCGACGTCGACCGAGATCTGCGCCTGCCCCGGCATGGAGGCGATGGGGCGCCGCACCCGCTCGCCGTGGCAGACGAAGAGCGGGGCCACGAGGCTCTGCGGCGTGAGGGAGGTCTCGCGCACCAGCGCGCGGAGCGACTCGCTCGCGCGGAGGCGGCGCATGCGGGTGGCGGGGAAGCTCACGGTCGCCCTCCACTCGGGGCCAGGAACGCCTGCTGGGCCGCCGCCTCGAATCCGGTGCTCCCCCTCGGGCGAAACACGTTCCGGTACCCTCGATCCTCGAGCGCCTGGGCCGTGGTGTGCCCGCGGGCGATCGCGGCGACGCGCTCGTGAGCTCGGGTGCACGCCTCCGTATCGAGCAGGCGCTCCAGCGCCAGCACGCTCGAGGGGCTGAAGAACGCGGCCGCGACGGGGTCCCCGTTTCGAAGCCAGGTCTTGAGCCCCTCCACGTCGGCCTCCAGGAATCGCGTCCGGTACACTTCCAGCGAGAAGACCTCGATCCCGCCGGCCTTGAGGCCGCTCGGGAGATCCGGCAGCGAGCGGTCCCCGCGCAGGAAGAGCACGCACCGGACGCCGTCTTCCTGCGCCCGGTTCAGGATGAACTGCGCCAGGCCGGCGGCCCCCAGGGTCTCGCCCGCCGTGAGTGGGGTATAGCCCGCGCGGCGCATCGGGGCCGCGCTCTCCTCGCCCAGCGCGTAGAGCGGGACGCGGTCCAGTCCCCGCCGGGAGCCGGTGAGCGCGCGGGCCAGCGCCTCCGCCGCGCGCCGGCTGGTCCACGCGACCGCGACCCCGTCGCCCACGACGGCGAGTCTCCTCGCGATCGCCGGAGAATCCACGCCGGGCTCGGTCGTGAAGAGCGGCACGCGCAGGACCATGAACCCCAGCGCCGAGGCTCGCGCCGCGAGGACGTCGTCGGTCGGCTCGAACCGCGTGAGCAAGAAGAGCGGGGTCACGGGAAGCGCTCCTCGCTTCGCACCTCGTCGAGGATCGGGCGCGCGCCCTGGCCCAGCATGGTGACCGCGAGCGCGCGACCGAGGTCGTCGGGGGCGTTCGAGGGCCCCGCCGCGCTCGACCGGAGCGAGGGCCGTCCGTCGGGGTGCCCGACGTACGCGTGCAATTCGATTGTGCCGCCCTTCACGCGCGCCCGTGCGCCCACGGGAATGAGGCATCCCCCTCCGAGCCCGGCCAGGAGCGCCCGCTCCGCCGTGGCCTCCGCGGCGGACACGGCGTCGTTCAGGGCCTGGACGGCCGAAGCGGTCGCGTGGTCGCCGGTGCGGATCTGGACGGCCAGAACGCCCTGTCCGGGTGCGGGGAGCATGATCGATTCCTCCAGCAGCTGCGTGGCGCGGGCGGACAGCTCGAGCCGGTTGAGCCCCGCCGCCGCCACGATGATCGCGTCCAGGTGTCCCTCCGCCACCCGCGCGAGGCGCGTCGGCACGTTCCCGCGCAGCTCGGTGACGCGAAGGTCCGGGCGCCGGGCGAGAACCTGAGAGCGCCGCCGGAGCGAGGAGGTGCCGACCACCGCTCCCGAACGGAGCCGCTCGAAGGGAGCGCCGTCGCGGCTCACCAGCGCGTCCCGCGGGTCCTCGCGCTCGAGCAGCGCGCCCAGCCTGAGCCCCGGTCTCTCGTCCGTCGGGAGGTCTTTCAGGGAATGCACCGCCAGGTCGATCTCCTCGCGCAGGAGCGCCTCCTCGATCTCCTTCGTGAAGACCCCCTTGCCGCCGATCCTCGCGAGCGAGGCGCTGGGATTCAGATCCCCCAGGGTCTTGATGATGACCATCGTGTGCGCCCCCGGTCCTCCGGGGATCAGGGCGCGGACGTGCTCGCTCTGCGCCAGCGCCAGGGCGCTACCGCGGGTCCCGATCCTCATCGGGGTCCTCCTCGCGCTCGATGCCGAAGAGCTCGCGCACCGCGTCGATTCGCCGGATCCCGGTCCCGCCGTCCTCGCCGGCCCGGTTCAATCGGGTCGTGGGACGGTGGAGCAGCTTCTGCACGATGCCGCGCGTCAGCGCCTGCAGCGCCGGCAGGTCTTCCGGACGGAACCGCCCGCGGTGGCGCTCCAGCTCCTCCTGGGCGATCCGCTCGAACTGGGCCCGGAACTCGGTCACCGTGGGCTTGAGCTCGAGCGAGCGGTGCCAGCGCATGAACCGGAGCATTTCATCCTCGATGATCGCCTCGACCCCGGGAACCTCCGCGCGCCGCTGGTCCAGGCTCTGGGCCACGATGCCCGCCAGGGCGTCGAGGTCGTGGAGGAACACGTTGGGGAGGCGGCCCGCGGCCGGATCGATGTCGCGCGGCACCGCGAGGTCCAGCAGGAGGAGCGGGCGGTTCTTCCGGATCCTCATCGCCGCGCGCAGGGCGGGCTCCCCGATGATGGTCCCGGGAGCCGACGTGGCGCAGACCACGATGTCGGCTCCGGGCAGCACCACCGGAATCGCCTCGAGGGTCACCACGCGGGCGCCCGTCCGGGAGGCCAGGGCCGAGGCCCGCTCTCGGTTCCGCGCCGCGACCGTGAACTGCGCCACCCCCGCGTCCATGAGATGGATCATCGCGAGGCCGGCCATCTCTCCGGAGCCGACGAGGAGCACGCGCTTGTCGGCCAAGTGCCCCAGCACCTTCGACGCCAGGCTCACCCCGGCGTACACCGAGGAGACGGGGCCGCGCCCGATCCCGGTCTCGGTCCGCGCGCGCTTGGCGCAGCGAAGCGCCGCGTCCAGGAGCCGCTCGGTGACCGGGCCCGAGCCGCCCGAGCGCGCGGCCAGGGTGATCGCGTCCTTCACCTGTCCCGCGATCTGGGGCTCGCCCAGCACCTGCGAATTGAGCCCGCACGCGACGCGGAAGAGATGGCGGACCGAGTCGGGTTCCCGGTAGGCGTAGAGGCGGTGCCCCCGCGCGCCCAGGTCCATCCCCTTGATCTCGCGCAGCAGGTCGTTCACGAAGAGCGGGAGATCGGTGACCGAGGCGCCGCGCGCGTAGACTTCGGTGCGGTTGCAGGTCGAGAGGATCAGAGCCTCCTCGGCCCCGGCGCGGTGGCGCAGTACGTGGATCGCGCGCTCGACCTCGGCCTCGTTCATGACCAGGGCGTCGCGGACCTCGAGCGGCGAGGTCTCGTGGTTCAACCCGACGCAGAGGAAATCCAGCGTGGCCTGTCCGGCTTTCGAGGTCACGTGGCTAGCGGAACGAGTGGAAGGAGTGGAAGAAGAGATCCACGGCGACCCGGGAGAGAAGGAGCGTCGTGAAGCCGACGAGGGACATGTAGATGGCTCGCGGCCCACGCCAGCCGAAGCGGTGATACGCCAGGAGCGAGAACGCGAAGACGCACCACACGAGGATCGTGAGCCAGACCATGGGATCGGTCAGGGAGCCGGCGCCCGAGCGCTTGAGCCACCCCACCCCGAGCACGATCGCGAGCGTGAGGAGCGCCAGCCCTCCTCCCGCGGCGCGGATGTTCATCTGGCCCAGCGCCTCGAGCGGCGGCATGCGGCGAAAGAAGTGGGAGAAGTGGTTCGCCCGGATCTCGCGGTAGAGCAGCAGGAAGAGAATCCCATAGATCGCCGAGACCGCGAACGCGCTGTAGCCCAGGACCGCGGTCAGGGTGTGCAGCTCGAACCAGATCGGCCGGAGCGCGATGGGGTCGGGCGGCGTCTTGCCGCCGTACGCGGAGGAGACGATCTGGATCAGAAAGATGAACGGAATCACGAAGATTCCGGTCGTGCGGATGCCTTCGCGCGCCTCCACGTAGAGGTAGACCACCGCCATCGAGAAGCCCGTGGCGGAGAGGAAGTCGTAGACCGAGGCGAGGGGGAGATGGCCCTCCAGCACCCCGCGCACCGAGAGGTAGACCAGGTGGAGGAGCACCGCCAGGCGAAGCGTGATGGGGCCGAGCCGGTCCTTGGCGCTTCCCTCGCGCGCGTAAGTCCGGGCGTACGCGGCCGTGGCGAGCGCGTAAAGTACTGGAAGTAATGTAGTTAGTAGTGGAACGAGAAAGCGCATGTGTGGGTGGCCGGCTCCTCGACCGGTGTCTCATGATACCCCGAGCACGCGGTCTGGAATCGGGCGAAGTTGAGCGGCGCTAGAGCCTGTCGAACTTCGTGAGACAGCCGTTTCCGAACGTGAACGAGTTGATCGAGACGCCGGCCTCGGTGGGGCTCAGCCGGAGCTCGTGCGAGGTCCTGTCCTCCCCCTGGATCGCGTAGTACATCCGTCCCTCGCGCACGTCGATGTACGTGCGGCCGCGAGGATCCGCCTGGACGTCCACGCCGCGACGGGCCGCGGGGACCGGCTTCCCGTCCCGCGTCACATAGACGCGCGCGACCGCGCCCTTCTTGAGATTCATCACCACGTACACCTCGGCGCCGTAATACCGGATGGCGATGTAGTCCTTGGGCTGCGGGGTCGCCCGCGCGTGCTCGAAGTCGTCCGCGTTGTTCTTCCAGAGCCCATGCGCCGAGAAGCCGCGCTTCACCTGGCCGGCCATGCTCGAATAGAGCACCGTCTTCCCGGGCTGGAAGCCTTCGCTGTTCGCGATCGCCCCGCCCCAGTTCGATCCCCGCGCGGCGCCCACGTACGTTTCCTCGGACATGGCGCCGCAGCGGCTCGCATTGAAATCGTCGGTGTCGGGCGGGATGGTCCAGTCGGCGGGGAACTTCACCTTGGGGTTCGCCTTCATGATCTCCTCGCGGATCTGGCGCTCCAGCTCCGCGTAGGAGCCTTCTCCCGCGTGCTGGCGTACGATGGTGCCGCGCGCGTCGATCAGGAACTTGTTCGGCCAGGAATTGCTGTCGTAGGCGCGCCAGATCGAGAAATCGCTGTCCACGACGACCGGCCAGGGGATGTGCTGGCGCTTGGTCCCGATGCCGACGTTCGCGGCCTTGTACGCGAAATCGAATTCGGGCGCGTGAACCCCTATGATCTCGAGGCCGTAGGGCCTGTAGCGCGTGTAGATTCGCTTCAGCGTGGGGAGCGTGCGGATGCAGTTGATGCAGGTGTACTCCCAGAAATCCACGAGGACGACCTTGCCCCGGAGTGTCTTCTTGAGGGAGAGCGGGCCGCTGTTGATCCAGACCTTGCTCCCGACGAAGTCGGGGGCGGGGGTCCCGGGCGTGAGCTCGGCGTGGGCGGCCGGAGCGTACGCCGCAAGAAGAAGGGAGACGGCCAGGATCGCGGACAATATGCGCTGCTTCGGCACGTGGCCTCCGGGAGGGTGTGGGTGAGGACCGGGAAACGGTCGCACATTATACGCGGGCCGGACGCCCTTGTGCCTCCCGATCTCGCGGCCATCGCACGCGACGTGATCGCGTGCGAGCGATGCCCGAGGCTTCGCACCTACAGCGCGGAGGTGGCGCGCGCGAAGCGGAGAGCGTACCGGGGCGAGGAATACTGGGGCCGTCCCGTTCCCGGCTTCGGCGATCCGGAGGCGTGGCTCCTCATCATCGGGCTGGCGCCCGGGGCGCACGGCTCGAACCGCACGGGGCGCATGTTCACGGGCGACCGCTCGGGGCTGTGGCTCTACGGCGAGCTCTACCGCCAGGGGCTTGCCAGCGCCGCGCTCTCGGCTCATCGGGACGACGGATTGACGCTGCGCGGCGTCTACATCACCGCCGCCGCCCGGTGCGCGCCCCCCGACAACAAGCCGACGCTCGAGGAGATGGGCCACTGCCGCGAGTATCTGATCCGCGAGATGGCGTCCCTGGTGCGCGTGCGGGTGCGGCTCCTCCTCGGGCGCATCGCGTTCGACGCGTTCCTGAGATCGCGGCGGGAGCTCAGGCTTCCGGAGATCGCGCCGCGGCCCGAGTTCGGCCATGGCGTATCGGCCGAGCTTCCGGAGGGCGGACATCTCCTCTCCTCGTATCATCCCAGCCAGCAGAACACCAGCACGGGGAAACTGACGGAGGCCATGTGGCGCGGCGTGTTCGACAAGGCGCGGGCCCTGGTATAGTCCCTCCCATGACCGTTCTCTTCCTCTGCCGTCAGAACGCGGGCCGAAGCCAGATGGCGCAGGCGTTCTTCGAGCTCCTGGCCCCCGGGCACGAAGCCATCTCGGCCGGGTCGGAGCCGGCGGACGCCGTGCATCCCCCCGTGATCGCGGCCATGAAGGAAGTCGGGATCGACCTCACGGGGCAAACGCCCCAGCGGGTGGATCGAGCCATGCTCGACCGCGCGGACCATGTGATCTCGATGGGCTGCGACGACCCGGCGGTCTGCGAGTACCCGGGGCGCAGGGTCGAGGACTGGTCGATCGAGGATCCCGCGAGGAAATCTCCCGAGGAGGTCCGGCGCATCCGCGACGAGATCCACGCCCGCGTCGAGGCTCTGGCGTTGCGACTGCGGGCGGGCGTGGCATGACCATGCGCGCCGTCCTGCTCCGCCGCCCCGGACCACCCAAGAGTCTCCGCATCGAGGAGGCGCCCGATCCCGTGGTGCGGCCCGGGGAGATCCTCTTACAGAATCGAGCGGCCGGCGTGAACTTCGCGGACGTGCTCGCGCGCCAGGGGCTCTATCCGGACGCGCCCGATCGGCCCTTCATCCCGGGGTTCGAATCCAGCGGCGAGGTTCTGGCGGTGGGGGAGGGCGTGGACGGATTTCGCGTCGGCCAGCGCGTGCTGGCGTTTCACGCCTCGGGCGGGTACGCCGAGCGCGTCACGGCGCCCGCGGGGAACGTGCTCGCGATCCCCGACTCGCTCGGCTCCCAATCCGCGGTCGTGCTCCCGCTCAATTACGGCACCGCCTACGTCGCGCTCTACCGCACCGGTCCCCTCGAGCCGGGCATGCGCGTCTTTCTCCACGCCGCGGCCGGGGGCGTGGGCCTGGCGGTGATCGATCTCGCGCGCCGGGCGGGGCTCGAGGTGGTGGGCGCCGCCAGCTCCCACTTCAAGCGGGAGCGCCTCCAGGCCGAGGGCGTGAAGCACGTGGTGGATTCGCGGCGATCGCGCGTGGATCGGGTCGCCAAGCATCTCTACGGCAAGGAAGGCGCCTTCGACATCGTGATCGATTCGGTCGGCGGGCGGTCGATCGGGGAAGGGCTCCGCGCCTTGAGGCCCGGCGGCCGCCTCGTGAGCTGCGGCGTGGCGCGCCTCTCGAATCGGGGCCTCCTCGGCGCGATCTTGCTCTGGCTTTCGACACCCCGGCTGGATCCGCTCCGGTTGCTGCGCTCGAGCCGCGGATTCTATGGGTTGAATCTGGGACCCCTGCTGGGGGAGCCCGCGCTCGCGCGCACGACCCTGGAAGAGCTGATCCGCCTGACCGCTTCGGGCGAAATCCATCCCGAGCCGGGCCGCGTGATGCCGCTGGCCGAAGCCGGCGCGGCGCACCATCTGCTCGAGGGACGGCGAAACGTGGGGAAGATCGTCCTGCGCGTGTAGCCTGGCTACCGCGCCGCGACCGGCGACACCAGCCGCTTCAAGTCGGCGAGCACCTCCGCCCAGCCGCTCGCGTAGTTCCTCCGGGTGTCGGCGCCGCCCGCGACCTCGATTCGCTCGAACCCCGAATGCGAGATCAGAAGGGACGTTCCCCCCGCCTCGGGCTCGAGCGCGAAGAGAACCTCGGTCGGCGCGGCCCATCTCTCGCCCACCCATTCCCACGAGAGCCTGAGCCTGGATTCGGGCACGATCTCCTGCACCACGCCCTGCTCCAGAACGTCCTGCCCGCGGTAGCGCGACCGGAAACGGAACGTGCTCCCGGGCTGCGCTTCGAATTGCTCCACGTTCGCCACCCACTTGGCGAGTCCCGGGGCGGTCGAGAGGACGGGCCAGACGTCGGCCGCGGTGCGCGGCAGGAGCGCGCGCACGGTGACCGGATGGGTTCCGCCCCATCCGGGCGAAGGCGCCTCGCCGTCCGCGAATTTCGCGAGCGCGTCCAGCGCATCGCGCCAGAAGAGCCGCGCGTGGTCCCGTTCCTCCCGGCTCCGCAGCCCGTCGTGGATGACCGTGAGCCGCGATCCGGGGCCGTCGCCCCCGAGACGCCAGGTGACGTGGCTCTCGGGGTCGAAATCGAAGGGCCGCCACGCGAACTCCATCCTCGCGGTCGGCACCGCGGCGATGACGCGCCCCTGGAACGCGTCGCCGTTCCAGGTCTTGAGGCTGAGCGTCCCGTCGTGGCCGAGCTCGAGATCCGCCTCGCCGATCCACCCCGCCAGGTGGTCGGGAACCGTGAGGCACGGCCAGATCCGGGACGCGGGGGACTGGAAGGATCGGTAGTGGCTGAACGAAGTGGTTTCCATGGCGGGACGCATCGTAGCGCATGCGGGCCGCGCGCCGAAGCGCGCCCGCGCCATTCGCCCCCTTGACTTTCACCTTTTATTCACCTATTCTCCTCGTACGTGGACACCCACGACGAGGGCCATCCCATGCGCATGCTCACGCCGCGCCAGCTCGCGGCGTACGAATTCATCGCCGGCTTCGTCGAGCGGGAGAGATACGCCCCCTCCTACGAGGAGATCGGCCGCCATCTGAATCTCCGCTCGCTCAACGCGGTCGCGAAGCTCGTGGCCCAGCTGAGGCGCCGGGGCGCCCTGGCGGAGGCTCCGTTCAACGCCAAGCGAAGCCTCGCCCTGGTCGCGCCGCGCCGCGCGCGCGGGCGGGTTCCGCTCCTGGGGCTCATCGCCGCGGGGCAGCCCATCGAGGCGATCGAGAACCCGGAGCTCATCGACGTGCCGGAATCGCTCCTCGGCCCCGGCGAGCGCTACGCGCTCCGGGTGCGCGGGGACTCGATGGTCGAGGATGGGATCCGGGACGGCGACCTCGTCCTGGTCCGCCGCGCGGCCCAGGCGGAGAACGGCCAGACCGTGGTCGCGATCGTGGACGGCGAGGCGACGCTGAAGCGCTTCCATCGCAAGGGCGCGACCGTCGAGCTTCGTCCCGCCAACGCCGCGCTCCGGTCCACCGAGTGGCCCGCCTCGCGGGTCCAGATCCGGGGCGTCCTGGTCGGGCTGCTGCGCCGCTACCCCTAGCCTCCGAGCGCCGCCATGGAACGCACCATCCTCCATCTCGCCATCGATTCCTTTCCCATCCAGGCCGAGCGGCTGCGCTGCCCCAAGCTCACGGGCCGACCGCTCGCGCTCGTCCCGGGAGGATCGCAGCGGCCCCGCGTCGTCCTGACCTCGCGGGAGGCGCGGGAGGCGGGGGTTCGGCCCGGGATCCCGCTCGTCCACGCGCGCCGCCTGTGCGGGGACCTGCTCGCCCTCCCGCTCGACCGCGACTTCTACGGCGGAATCGGCGCGTCCATCTTCGAGCGGCTCGCGCCCTTCGCCCCGGTGGTGGAGCCCGGGGGCTCGGCGGGAATCGGCGCGGGGAGCGGCCGCTTCTTCCTCGACCTGACCGGCGTCGCGCGCAGCCATCCCGAAGCGCGGGACCGCGCGGTCAAGGCAGGGCGGGACGTGGAAGCGTCCTTCCGCCTCCACCCGACGCTGGGCGTGGCCGGGAACAAGCTCGTGAGCCGGGTCGCGGCGCAGGTCGTGGCGCCCGACGGCGATCTCCTGGATGTTTCCACGGGGAGCGAGGCCAGCTTCCTGGCGCCGCTCCCGGTGGCCATGCTGCCGGCGGCGCGCGATGCGAGAGCCGCGGCGCGGCTGGATCTCTTGAGCCTTCGCCTCGTGCGCGAGGTCCAGGCGCTCTCCCTCGCGCACCTGGCGCGCGCGTTCGGCGCGGAGGGGGCCCTGCTCTGGAACCAGGCGCGCGGGGTGGATCCGACGCCGGTCCGCGCGCCCGAGACGCGCCCCCGCGTGATCGCCGAGGAGACGCTGGCCCACGAGACCAACGATTCGCGCGTGCTCTCGGCGCACGCGGCGCGTCTCAGCGCCGAGCTCTGGGCGGGGCTTCGTGTCCGCGGGGAGACCGCTGGCGCGATGGCGCTCGCCGTGGAGCACGCGGACGGGGTCGAGGGCGCGGCGAAGCGAACGTTCGCCGAGCCGCTCCGCGGAAGCGCCGCGATCGCGGCCGCGGCGGGCGAGCTTCTCGCGCGGGCCGTGAAGCGGCGCGTGCGCGTGCGGCGTCTGCGGCTCTCGGCCTGGGGGATCGTCGCGGCGGGGCGGCAGCTCTCGCTCTGGGACGCGCCAGTCGACTCCCTCGAATCCACGATCGACCTCGCGCGGGCCCGCTTCGGCGCCGAGGCGCTCGTTCCCGCCGCCTGGATGCTCCATGGCCTCACCGTTCGTCCATCTCCACGTCCATAGCCATTACTCCCTCATGCGCGGCACGGAGCCGCTCGAGGCTCTGGCCGACGCGGCCCGCGAGCGCGGCATGGACCGCTTCGCGCTCACCGACACGAACGCGCTCTACGGCTTCGTGTTCTACCGGCAGATCTGCGAGGAGTGGGGGCTCACGCCCATCGCGGGCGCCGAGGTGGTGGAGGCGGAGGGCGCGCCGGCCGCCCGCGCGGTGCTCCTGGCCCGCGGGCGCGAGGGCTATCGCTCCCTCTGCCATGTCCTGACCGCGCGCCACCTGGATCCCGAGTTCTCCCTCGAGCGCGCCGTGCGCGAGAACGCCGCCTCGCTGGTGCTCCTGAGCGCGCAGCGTGATCTCCTCGCGGCGCTCCGCGAAACGCTCCCCGTCTACGCCGAGCTGGTGCCCGGCCGCGGGGACCGGCCGCTCCTCCACTGGGCCCGCGAGCAGGGCATCGCGGCCGTCGCGACGAACGACGTCCACTTCGTCCACCGCGCGAGGCACCGCATCCACCACACGCTCCGCGCCATCGCGCGGAACACGACGCTGGACCGCGTGCCCCGGGAGGACCTGGCGGAGCCCGAGCGATCGTTCCTGGGCGCGGCGGAGATGGAGGCGCTCTTCGCGCACGCGCCCGAAGCCCTCGAGAACGCGGCGCGGCTCGGGGAGGAGTGCGCCGTGGATTGGCCCATGGGGCAGACCGTCTTCCCGTCCTATCCGCTCGAGCGGGGGGAGGCCTTCGAAATATTGAGATCGCGCTGCGAGGCGGGGATCCTGCACCGCTACGGCCGCGATCCCGATGCCGCGGTCCGCGCGCGGCTCGACCGCGAGCTTTCGATCATTCGCGAGAAGGGCTTCGCCGACTATTTCCTCATCGTGGAGGCCATCACCTCGCGCACGCCGCGGATCTGCGGGCGCGGCTCGGGCGCCGCGAGCATCGTGGCCTACCTTCTCGGCATCACCCACATCGATCCCGTACGCCACAACCTCTTCTTCGAGCGCTTCCTCTCGCCGAGTCGCACCGATCCGCCCGACATCGACGTGGACTTCGCGTGGGACGAGCGCGACCAGATCCAGCTGGACGTGCTCGCGGAGAACGGCGCCCCGCTGCGCGCCGCGATGGTCGCGAACCACGTGGGGTTTCGCGCCCGGGCCGCCATCCACGAGATCGCGAGAGTGTACGGGCTGCCCGAGGCGGAGATCGCGAACGTCACGAAGCGGCTGCAAGGGCATTGGGGCGTGGAGGACCCCATCGAGGGGATGGGCGGCCGCGCCCGCTTCCGCGACGTGGACTTCGAGCCGCCGTGGCCCGAGATCCTGGCCCAGGCGGTGGCGCTCGAAGGGCAGCCGCGCCACCTCGCGGTGCACAGCGGCGGGATCGTCCTCGTGCCGCGCGATCTCTCCGACCACGTCCCGGTGGAGATGGCGCCGAAGGGCGTCCCCATCGTCCAGTGGGAGAAGGACCAGGTCGAGAACTTCGGCCTCGTGAAGATGGATCTCCTGGGGAACCGCTCGCTCGCGGTGATCCGCGACGCGATCCTTGCCGTGGAGCGGAACACGGGGCTTCAGATCGACGAGCGGACCTGGAATCCCATCGACGATCCCGCCACACAGCGGCTCATGGCGGCGGGCGACACGATCGGCGTGTTCTACGCGGAGTCGCCTTCGATGCGGCAGCTCCAGCGCAAGGCGGGGAAGGGCGACTTCGATCACCTCGTCATCCACTCCTCCATGATCCGCCCCGCCGCGAATAGCTACATCCAGGAGTACGTGCGGCGCCTCCGCGGGGGCGCGTACGACCCGCTGCATCCGGCGCTCCGCCACACGCTGGACGAGACCTACGGGATCATGTGCTACCAGGAGGACATCACGAAGGTGGCGATGGAGCTGGCCGGCCTGTCGCTGGCGCAGGCCGAGGGAATGCGGAAGGCGCTCGGGCAGAAGCGGCCGCTGAAGCCGCTCCGCGAATACCGAGGGGAGTTCTACGCGGGGGCCGCGGCGCGGGGCGTCGCGCGGGACGTGACGGACAAAGTGTGGCACATGATTCTCTCCTTCGCGGGCTACTCCTTCTGCAAGCCCCACAGCGCGTCCTACGCGCTGGTCTCCTTCCGCTCGGGGTGGCTCCGCGCGCACCACCCCGCCGAGTTCATGGCGGCGGTGATCTCGAACCAGGGCGGCTACTACGACACGTTCGCCTACGTCTCCGAATCGCGGCGCATGGGCCTGACCGTGCGCCCCCCCGACGTGAACGCCAGCGCGCGCGAGTACACGGGCTCTGGTCGCGAGGTGCGCGTCGGCCTGATGCAGCTGAAGAGCCTCCACGCGGAGGCCGTGGCGGCGCTGCTCGAGGAGCGCGCCCGCGGCGGGCCCTTCGTATCCTTCGCGGATCTGAGGCGCCGCGTCTCCATCCATCCGTCCAACGCCGAGCTCCTCGTGAAGGGAGGCGCCTGCGATTCCATCGCGCGGGGGCGGACGCGCGCCGAGGTGCTCTGGCAGCTCCATCTCGACCTGGCGGGCCCGCGCGCCGCCGGGACGCTGGATCTCTTCGCGCCCCAGCCGGTGGCGGCGCCGCGCGCCGCGGCCTACGACCGCGAGACGATGCTGCGGCACGAGATCGAGACGCTGGGGTTCCTCCTGAGCGTCCACCCGCTCCAGCCTCACGAGCGCGCCCTCCGCGGCCGGGGCGTGATCGCGGGCAAGGACCTGGCGCGGCACGTGGGGCGGCGCGTGTCCGTCCTGGGCTGGCACGTGACGTCGAAGCTGGTCCACGACAAGAACGAGCGGCTCATGGAATTCATCGGCTTCGAGGACACCACCGCCCTCTACGACGCGACGTTCTTCCCCGATGCCTACGCGCGCTTCTGCCACCTGCTCGCCCCGCACCGTCCCTTCCTCCTCACCGGGCGCGTGGAGGAGGACTTCGGGGTCTGCTCGCTCGTCGTGGACGGGCTGACGCGTTTGTAGGGGAAGGAAGGCAGTGACAGCCTTATTGGGTTGACTACTGGATGGTCAACCTATTGTGGCTTACAAAAGTGTTAAGCGACTGTAATTTCAACGCCTTAACGGTAAGCCTTATTGAGTTGACATAGCCACTGTCAACCTATTAAGGTTGTCCACATGGAACCTCTGTACATTGGAATCATAGGAGACGTGGTGGGATCGCGGCTGATCCCACCGCAAGCAAGAAGCACTCTTCAGCGTCGGATGCAGAAAACGCTCGAGGACATCAACGGCACCTTTGCTCCTTCGCTCGCCGCAAAATTTCTGATTACGGTTGGTGATGAGTTTCAGGGCCTCCTTGGAGACCCAGTGATCATACCGAAGCTCATTCGCGAACTCGAAGTCAACCTACCGACCACGAGGCTAAGGCTGGGAATTGGCCGCGGGCCCCTCCACACGGATCTCGGAGACTACGCAATAGCGATGGACGGTCCTGCTTGGCACGCCGCAAGGAAGGCCCTTGAAGAAGCGAAGGTCGGCCGTCGCTTTGGAGGTGTATTCGTTGGCTTCGGGGCCACTGAGGATCGGATACTGAACGGGATGGCCCGAGTGCTGCACCATGTCCGGTCGCACCTAACGGCAAAACAGCGAGAACTGCTCGAGGCATTGCTGCAGAACGGAACGCAGACAGAAATTGCTTCGCGCGAGGGCATAAGCAAGCAGGCCGTGAGCAAGCAGGCGCGTTCCGCTGGCCTCGAAGCGTACAAAGAAGCCGAAGAAGCGTGGAGGCTCATCTTGACCGCGTTCAGACAAACGTGATCAGAGATCCGGTCTGGCCATCAGGATCCACCGAGATGATGCTTTGGGCATACACCATTTCGGTGTGGCTCATCGCGAGCTATGCCATCGCGCCGGACTGCCTGTCCGAAACGGAAGGCAAGGGACGAAGGACCGCCAAACTACTCGCAGCAACTCTATTCGCTGGCGGTATTGGCTGGTTGCTTCCCCCCGAGGGGACGGATCATTTCGCTCGGCTGGTATTATCAGGCGTACTGCTGACTTTTGTCGCCTGCACAGCACTACTGCGACTGAGGCTGATTCCCAAGAGAGCTGGATTTCTGCCGGAGACGGAGATAGCTGCCAACATTGGGTTCATGGTGGTCAGCGCTCTCGTCATAGGCATGGGTACGGTTGGATGGGGAGGTGCCTCCGTCTTGTACTCCGGAAAGGTCACTGCGATCGCGTGCCTGGTCGCAGGAGTAGTAGCCACCTTTAGATGCGGAACGTATGTGGTACGCGGTGTTCTAGATAGGGCCGGCGCGGTTCCCATAGCTCCAAAAGAGGGGACAGCCGATCCGGAGTCGTCGGCAAACAAAGCCGAGCTCGGCCGGGGGCGCAGTATTGGCAACCTGGAACGGCTACTCATGATCATCGCAGTTGGCGCCGGTAGGTATGAGGTGCTCGGCTTCCTCGTTGCGGCCAAGGGTCTCATCAGGTCTCGGGAGTTCGAAGAAAGGAATTTCGCCGAGTACTTCATACTCGGAAGCATCGCCAGCACAACCGTTGCGCTTGTGCTTGGGATGGCCCTCCGAGCAAGCGTCTCCTATTTCTGGAAAATGAAACCGTAGGTACTCCAACCCACGCCATGGCACTCGTCCGATTCATCGTGGGCCTCCTGGGGCTCGCGCTTCTGGTTCTCGGAACCGTCTACGGCATCCTCGGCTTCTGGGGGGTGAGCAAAGGGACCGACGACGGATGGCGGCTCGCTTTGATGGGAATCGGCGCCGTGATCCTCGGAGGGATCTTCCTGATTCGCCCTCCTCGCGCCTAGCTCACCTCCCCGGCGCCGGCCAGATCCTCTCCCACCAGGAAGCCGTCTCGTACGGCGCCGACCAGTTCTCCGCGACGCCCATCCGTGTCCGCGTCTCGTCCACCCCCGCCCCGGTCAGATCGCAGTAGTTCTTCGCTTCCTCCTTGCGGCGGTCCCAGACCGTCTTGTGATACGCCGCCAGCTGCGGGCACTCGTCGGTTCCCGAGTAGGGATGGTGCAGCACGTAGCGCGCCTGCCAGTTCTCGCGGTCCGCGGTCTCCTGGAACACCAGGTCCTCGGGGAAGTGCTCCTTGTCGTAGCGCAGGTGGAGCCGCGTGAGGACGACGACACCGGGGGGCTGGTCGTACGTCGGCGAGATCCAGTACGCGCCGAGCGTCCGCAGCTCCTCCGCCCTGAGGTACGGGGCGGTGCAGGGATCGCAGGAGGGTTGGTTCGGGACGACGTTCCAGCAGTACTCGAGGAACACCGCTTCCTTGCCCTCGCGCTCCACTTGCCTCGTGAAGAGCCTCCGGTAGAAGTCGGGGAACTCGGGCTTCACGAACTCGGGGACGTCGAGACCGGTCGGCACGCGCACATTTCGATAGTTGATGGGCTCCACACGGCCGGCGCGGGTGAGGGTGAACACGAACATCTCTTGGGGTCCTTGGGCGTTCACCATGCCCAGCCGGATGGGGAGCATGAACTTGGGGGACTCGTAGGCCACCTGGATCGGGCGCAGGAACGTGAACCCCAGCCGCTTCTGCTCGTTCAGGTCCACCTTGGCCACGAAGAAGTACATCCCCTGCTTGATGTAGCTCTCGAGCACCCGCGCCGCGCCCTCGGGGATGCGGTAGCCGTTCTGCCGCAGCCACAGGTCGAGCGCGCGGCCCTCTTCCGCGGAGAGGATGAGGACGTTGTACTCGTCGACCTTGTACTGGTCCACGATCGTGATCATGCTGAGCGCGCAGCCGCCCCTCGTGATCTGCCTCGAGGACGAGTCCTTCATGCGAATCACCGTCTTCGGATCGCCTACCACCTCCATCGTGCCCCTGGGACATGGGTTCGGATCCTTGTACTCCACCAGCCTCGGCACCGAATAGTCGTGGAGACGGTCCACGATGCCGGGATCGGCGATATGAACCTGCTCTTTCTTGAGTGCCACCGGAACCGGGATCACGACCGCGAACTCCTTCGGATCGCCCTGGAAGTCGCTCGCCATGGTGAGGACGGTCCGATCGCCGTCCCGGGCGATGACGACCCTGGAGGACTGGTTGTAGATCTTGGCGTCGCCCTGGGCCACGTAGAAGCCGCAGAAGGCGTGCGCGGCGGACGGTGCGAGAAGGAGCGCGAGGAGCAGCGTGAGGAGAAAACGGATTCGATTCATGGTGAGCCTCCCGATGTCGGCATCCGGAGGACGGGGGGCCGAAGCGGGGGGACCAGAAGGAAGCGGGGACCAGCAAGACCTGCTCGAAGAGGTTACACCCGGCTACCGCCGTGTCCACGAAGAATCGATGGGGGCCGGCGCCGCGCCGGCCCCCGCGGGTCGACTACTTGCTCCAGATCTGCTCCCACCATTGGGGTGGATTGTCCGGACCGGAGCCGGTATCCGACCCGTCCCCGCCCATCTTCCTCCGGATCGAGGCGATGTCCCACCCGGTGAGGCTCGCCAGGGTCTCGGCCTCTTTCAGCCGGCGCTCCCTCACGCTGCGGCGATACTCGCGGTACGCCTCGCACGTCGTGTCACCCTTCCAGGGATGGCGCAGCACGTATCGCGCCTGGAAGTTGGTCTGATCCGCGGTCTCCTGGAAGACCAGGTCTTCGGGGAAGTGGGCCGCGTCGTAGCGCACGTGGAGCCGGGTGATGAACGTGTTGCTCGACCCCCCGGGGGCGAACCCCTGTGGACCGGGTGAGCCGAGCCATAAGACGCCCAGGCCCCGGAGCTCGTCCGCCGAGAGAGGATCCGCCGCGCACGGATCGCACCAGCTCATGTTCCAGGCGTACTCCAAGAAGACCGCCTCGCTGTTCTCGTTCCGGACCTGCCGCGTGAACAGGGCCCGGTAGAAGCGCGGGAAGTCGTCCTTCACGTATTCGGGGATGTCCATGCCCTCCGGGAGGCGCACCGTGCGGTAGTTCGTGGTCTCCACGCGCCCGTTCTTGGTGATCGCGTACACGAAGAGCTCTTGCGGTCCATCCGCGTTCACCATGCCGAGCCGGAGCGGGAGCATGAACTTCGGCGACTCGTAGGCCATCTGGAGCGGTCGCAGGTACGAGAACCCGAGGCGCTTCTGCTCGCTCAGGTTCACCTTGGCCACGAAGAACTTCATTCCCTGGCGCATGTAGCTCGAGAGCACGCGTCGCGCGCCCTGCGGCACGCTGTACCCGTTCTCCGTGAGCCAGATCTCCAGCCCGCCGCTCTGCTTGGCCGAGAGGATCAGGATGTCGTACTCGCCGACGGTGTAGCGCGCCTCGATGGTGACCCCGAGCGACTTGGCACGGGCGACTTCGTCCCGGGACATCGCCATGCCCATGGCCTGGGGCGCGGACTTGCGATACTCCTCCGCCGCGAGCTGCCGGCACGGGTCCGGATCGAAGTACTCCACCAGCCTCGGCGCCGAGTACGCGTCGAGGTGATCCAGCACCGCCCGGTCGCCCACGTGGATCTGGCTCTTCGTCAAGAGCGTCGGCACCGGCACCACCATCGCGAACTCGTCGGGCTCACCGCTGTAATCGTTCGACATCGTGAGCACCGTGCGGTCTCCGTCGCGGACCATGACGACCTTGGACGCGTGGTTGAAGAGCTTCGCGTCGCCGCGCGCCACGTAGAAGCCGCAGAAGCTAAGCGCTGGGCTGGCCCAGAGCAGGGTGATCCAGAGCAGGCTTCCGGAGAGGAGAAGGCGTTTCATCGGGTACTCCTTTGGTTTGAGGTTCCTGCCGCGCACGATTCCATTCGTAACGTGGTCCCGGAAGCAGCAGATCGATGAGCGGCACCGCGGCCGACAGGATCGCGAGGGACCACAGAATTCCATTCGTTCGATAGAGGCCGAACTGGATGAAGCCCGCCAGGGCCGTCACCAGGCAGGCAAAAAGAATGCGGCCCGCCCGGGAGTTCGGCGTCGTCTTGGGATCCGAGATCATGAAGAAGGCGAAGAGGAGGAGCGCGCCGCTCTCCAGCCGGTGCAGCGGCACCGCCCAGCGCTGCATGGCCCACGCGGCGCGGCCGAACTGGAGCGCCGCGAAGGAGAGGAGGAACGCGTACGTCACGTCGCTGCGCGCCGCGCGGTTCACGACCAGGCCGCCGAGGCAGGCCATCAGGAACCCGAAATACGCGACGTTGCCCCACTGGCCGGGCGATACCCAGACGGGCGCTCCCAGGAGCATCAGGAACACCAGCCCGAAATTGGTGGGATTGAAGATGTGCTTTCCCCGCCACCGCACCACGAACTTGCTCGAGATCGTGATCACGGCGCCCAGGATCGCCAGGGCCGCGAACTGGGTGCGCAGGAGGAGGCAGAGCGAGAGGCCCGAGATCATGGCGCTCCTCGCGTCGAACCGGGGGAGCCGCCAGAGCTTGGTGCAGGCGTACTGCGTGAGGAGCGCCGTGCCCAGGAGGAGCGCGGCTCGGCCCAGCGTGATTTCGAAGTGGAGCCAGCCCAGACCGTAGATCAAGAGGCCCGAAAGGACCGCGATCTGGTAGTACCGGGGATCGAGGGGGGGCCTGGGTTTCATGGAATCAGCACGCATGGTGCCCTTCCTACGCCCGGCCCGGCCGGTCTATTCCCGAGAATCCTCCCGGAGCGGCGTTGACCGCAAGGGCGAATTCGGGGAGACTCGGCGTTACCGCCGGGCGCTTCCGCCCACCCCGGCGCGGCACCCGCTGGAAACCAGCCCGAGGAGAGCGCCATGGCCCAAATCACGCTTCATCGCCGGCTCCGGC
>DASQBE010000132.1:0-9543 GCA_035635355.1 Binatia bacterium
GTCCGGGCGCCGGATTCCCGGCGCTCGGACGCCCCCGAGGAAGCGAGCCAGCCCAGGAGCGCTGCGGCAAGGCTCCCCAGCGCCACGATCGTGAAGCTCGTCAGGTTCTGGGCCACGAACGCGACGAGGGAGGCGGCCACCGCGATCGCGCCCGCCCGGGCCGCGCCCTCGGCACGCACCACGCCCCTTCGGATCGCGAGGACCGCGAAGAGCAACACGAGCAGGGCGGCCGCGCCTCCCACGACGCCCTGGGTGGCGAGAATGTCGATGGCCTCGTTGTGAGCCTTGTTGGGGGTGCCTCCCAATTCGATCCGCCAGTAGCCGGCCGTCCGGTAGCGAGGGAACGCCGTGCCGAAGGCGTCCAGCCCGACGCCCACCCAAGGATGATCGGCGGCCATGCGCATCCCCGCGCGCCAGATGTAGAGCCTCGACTGGGTGGTGGGCGCGCTCATGCTCGCGATCTGATGCACCCGCTCCGCCAGATGGGACCCCATCGGAGTGCGCGCGAAGACAACCCCCGCGGCCGCGATCAGGAGGAGCGAGGCCAGGACCGCGGCCGGGACGCGCGAGGAACGCTTCGCACCGCGCGGAACGCCGGGCCGTCCCTGGACCAGAAGGCTCAGCGCGCCCCACGCGAGCCCTGCCGCCGCGAGGCCGATCCAAGCGCCGCGGGAGAGCGTGGCGGCGATCACGATGGCGGAGGTGGTCGCGACCAGCGCCCAGAGGATCCGCTCGCCCGAGCCCCGGGCGCGGATGGACAGCCAGACCGTGGGCGGCACCGTCATCGCGAGATAGGCGCCCAGCATGTTCGGATGTCCGAGCGTTCCGAAGATCCGAACCTCCCCCTCGTACGTGGCCGTCCGGCCCCAGACCAGAGGATCGAGCCCCGCGAGCTGGATCAACGCGTAGCCCGAGGTGATGGCGCTCGCGAACCCCGCCGCCCGCGCGAAGCGGGCGAGGACGGCCGGATCGCCGCGGGCGATCGAGCGCGCCGCGAAGTAGACGCTCGCCGTGGAGATCGCGGTGATGAGGCCGGCCGTGGAGTCGGGCACTCCATGGAGACTCTGCGCCGGATTCGGCGAAGTGAGCGTGGAGGCGACGGCCGACGCGAGAAAGAGGAGGATGGCCGCCCCGACGGGGTCGCGCGCGATCCAGGAACGGAGCCGTCCCCAGGCCGACCGGAGATAGCCGCCCGGACCCGGGCGCGAGACGACCGTCAGCTCCGAAGCGAGCCCGCGCCAGAGCAGGAGCAGGGATCCCGTCGCGAGCAGCGCGGCTTGGGGAATCTCGAAGCATTCCTGCGTCACCCGCGAGAACGTGACCGGGACGAGCGCGAGCAGGGCCAGGAGCACGATTTCCTGGAACGGGATGGAGGCGGGCTTGGCGTTCATGTGGGCCGGAGAGCGCGACACCCCACCGCGGGGTGGCGATGGGGTGTCCCTGGAACCCTCTTCGAGGCGCTTTCGAGATTTACTTGAGATGCTTCGAGACGAGCTTCGTCATCTCGAACATGCTCACTTGGCGCTTTCCGCCGAAGACCGCGCGCAGCTTGTCGTCCGCGTTGATCATCGTTCTCTTGAGCTTGTCCTGGAGCTTGTTCTTCTTGATGTAGGCCCAAAGCTTCTTCGTCACCTCGGTCCTCGGCATCGCCTTCGATCCGATGACTTCGGAGAGTGTATCGGAAGGCTGCATGGGCTTCATGAACGCTGCGCTGGGACCACGCTTCTTCGCGGTCTTCTTCTTCGCGGTCTTCTTCGCGGGCATGCACCTCTCCTTTCGTGAGCGTCCAGCCGATCCTTGGATCGTCGGCACCGAGGGAAATTACTAGCACGGACGCGGCGCGGGAGCAATATTTCATAGGTAAATCCACGGTGGCGGAGAGAAAAAATGGAGCGGAAGACGGGATTTGAACCCGCGACAGCCACCTTGGCAAGGTGGAGCTCTACCGGGCTGAGCTACTTCCGCTCACAGGTGGGTCGGTATGGACGGCCCACTATTGTAAACCCCGGCTGGAATCACGTCAAGCAACCTAGGCCCGGCCGGGCCCGGTCTCCTGCACGGTCGTGAGCCATTTGTGGTACCCGGTTCCCATGCGCCGCGAGGCGTTCGCCTGACGATACAGTTGCAGATACTTTCGGGCGGACGCCTCCCAGGAGAAGTCCCGGATCATGCCGCTCCGGCGCACCCGCTGGAGCGCCCTCGGCTCGCCGTAGAGCCGGAGGGCCGCCTCCACCGCCCCGAGGAGGGCTTCGGGCGTGTAGGGCGCGAAGACGATTCCCGTTCCCCCCTCCGAGCCCGGCGAATAGGGATCCACGGTGTCCGCCAGACCGCCGGTCCAGCGGACGACGGGCACGGTTCCATAGCGCATGCTCATCATCTGGTTCAGCCCACAGGGCTCGTAACGTGAGGGCATGAGGAAGAAATCGCTGCCCGCCTCGATCCGGTGCGCCCGTGGATCGTCGAATCCCTTGTGGAAGCGGAGCCGGTCCGGAGCGCGCTTCTCCAGCGCCTCGAAGAACTCCTCGTAGCGCTTCTGGCCGCTGCCCAGGATGACCCACCGCGCGGGAAGCGCGAACAGCCGGTCTGCCGCCGCCTCGATCAGGTCGAACCCCTTTTGCTCCGCCAGCCGCGAGATCATCCCGAAGAGAGGCCAGTCCGGCTTCCCCGGAAAACCCGCCTCGTCGAGCAGGGCGGCCCTGCACACCGCCTTCGATTCCAGGCTCTCGGCGTCGTAGCGGGCGGCGATGGCCCGGTCGGTGCGCGGATTCCAGATCTTGACGTCGATCCCGTTCAGGATCCCGACGAGGTCCTCGTGCCGCGCGTTCAGGACGCCCTGGAGGCCGAAGCCGTACTCTTCACCCGACTGGATCTCCTCCGCGTAGCGCTCGCTCACGGTCGTGATGACGTCCGCGAAGTGAATCCCAGCCTTGAGGAAGTTCATCTTTCCCCAGAACTCGAACGGCGAGAGGGAATAGAAATAACGCGCCGGGAAGCCCGCGATCGCCATCGAGTCGGGATCGTAGATGCCCTGGTAGCCCATGTTGTGGATCGAGAGAATCGAGGCGGTCATCTGGAAGAAGGGATCCTCGGCGTAGATCGTCTTCAAGTAGGCGGGCACGAGCGCCGCCTGATGGTCGTTCGCGTGGATGACCTCCGGAGCGAACGCGAGGGCGCGCATCGCCTCCAGGCATGCGCGCGAATAGAACGCGAATCGCTCGGCGTTGTCCGCGAAGGCCTCGCCCGTCGCCGGATCGTCGTAGATGCCCGGTCGGCCGAAATAGCGGTCGTCCCCGATGAAGTAGACCGCGAGGTGGGGGTTGAGCTCCACGCCCCGGAGCGCGTACACCAGCGCGGGCGCGTCCTCCCCGCGGACGGGCACGTCGATGGTGGAGGCCAGCTCGAGCGTTCCCCCCTCGGGAAGAGAGAGCCCGGCGTAGCGCGGCAGGAACAGGGCGACCGAGCAGCCCAGCTCGGCGATGGAACGCGAGAGCGCGCCCACGACGTCCGCCAGCCCGCCGACCTTGGCGAACGGGACCGCCTCGGCGCTCAGGATGGCCACGCGGAATCGCTGGCTCACGAGGCTAGAGCTCGATGTCGCGGAGATACTGCGCCGCCTCTTCCGGGGAGGTGGGGTTGATGTAGAAGCCGGTTCCCCACTCGAATCCCGCCACCTTGGTCAGCTTGGGCATGATCTCGATGTGCCAGTGATAGTAGTCGAGCCGGGTGTCCCGGCACGGCGCGCTGTGCACGATGAAATTGTAGTGGGGGCGGTTCAGCGCCTTGTTGATGCGCCCGAGCGTGTCGCGGAGGGCGCGCGCCAGCGATCGGAATTCGCCCTTCTGCGAATCCTCGAACGCGGAGATGTGGCTGCGCGGCAGGATCCAGGTCTCGAAGGGAAACCGCGGGGCGAACGGCCCGAACGAGACGAAGTGCTCGTTCTCCGAGACGATGCGCTTCCCCTCGCGGAGCTCCTGCTCGATCATGTCGCAGAACACGCAACGCTCCTTCAGCCGGTAGTGCTGGAGCGCCCCGTCCAGCTCCTCGGTCACGACCTTCGGAATGATGGGCGTCGCGATGAGCTGCGTATGGCTGTGCTCGAGGGAGGCGCCGGCGTTCTCACCGTGATTCTTGAAGATCAGGATGTAGCGAAACCGGTTGTCGTTCTTGAGATCCATCACGCGGTCCCGGAACGCCCAGAGCACGTTCTCGATCTGCTCCTCGTCGAGCTCGCTCAGCTCCTTCGTGTGGTCGGTCGTCTCGATGATCACCTCGTGCGCCCCGATGCCGTTCATCTTGTCGTAGAGGCCCTCGCCGCGGCGGTCGAGCCCTCCCTCGATCTGGAGCGCGGGAAACTTGTTCGGCACGACGCGCGTCGTCCAGCCCGGCGTATTGGGAAGAGTTCCCGGCTCGCGGTAGGCCAGGATCTCGGACGGGGTCTTGTCCTCGTTTCCCACGCAAAAGGGGCATCCCCTGGGGCCCGTATGGGGCGGGGCCGAGCCGTTGAAGTCCGACGGCCGTCGGCCGCGCTCGGTGGAAATGATCACCCAGCGGCCGACAACCGGGTCCTTACGAAGCTCTGGCATAGCTCTCCATTCTAGTGTGGGCTTCCGGCGCGGTCAACGCACCCTGCTCCATCGTATCGGCCTAAGTTCAGTCTTTATTGAGGGTTGTAGTGGAGACGCAGCGGATGCGAAACGCGCCCGGGTACCCGGCTCGGACGGCCTCGTCCCGCAGCGCCCCGGCCTCCTCCTCGGATCCGTAGCCGCCCAGCCTCACCTTGTAGCGGGCCCCCTCGTGGTCGACGCGGGCCTCCACATGAAGGAGCTGGGCCGCCTCCCGGGCGGCCCTCTGGGCGAGATCCCGATCCTGGGTCGCGAACACCTGTACCCGCCAGAGGAAGCCCCTGGTCTCCCCCTCCGGGGCCATCTGGGGGGTCCGGACGGGAGGTCGAGGGGTTGCCACACCTCCCGCGCCGGGAGACGCTGGAACGGGCTCGGGGATGGTGGAGAGCTCGGCCGGGGTGATCTGCTCTTCGGGGTCGGGAACCGGGGGCTTCCCCGCCGGCTGGACCGCCGGTGCGGCGGGCGCCTCTCGCGTGGCTGGCTCCGCGGCGGAGCGCGCGCACCCCTCGGCCGCGGCGGCCGCGAGAAGCGTCGCCAGGACGGCCAGAACCCTACAGATACTCATCCAGGTCCTTCCGTGACTTGAGCTGCTCGACGATGGCCCGGACCTCCTGGACGCGATCCCGGCGACAGACCAGCGTCACGCCTCGTGTCCGCACGATGACCAGGTCTTCCACGCCAACGCCCGCCACCAGGCCCCCGTCCGCAAAGGCGATCACGTTCCTGCAGTCGTCCAGAAGGACGCTGCCCCGCGCCACGTTTCCCGAGGGATCTCGCGCCTCCGGGACGCCGATCGCCTCCCAAGACCCGAGGTCGTCCCACGAGAACCCCGCGCGCGCGACGAGCGCCCGGTGCGAGCGCTCCATCACGGCGTAGTCGATCGAGATCGAGGGCGCCTCCCGGTAGTACCCCTCCAGGGCGGCGGTGGCGCTGAGATCGGTGTGCCGCGGGACCCGGGCCAAGAGCTCGGCGATCCGGGGCTCGTGCGCGCGGATCTCCTCGATCATGAGGCGCGGCGGGAAGACGAACATCCCCGCGTTCCAGAGGTGGCGTCCGTCGGCCACGTAGCCCTCGGCCGTCTTGGCGTCCGGCTTCTCCCGGAACGCGACCACCCGATGATAGGGCGATCCAGGCTCGACGGGATCCCCGGACTCGATGTAGCCATAGCCCGTCTCGGGGCGCGTGGGGGGCACGCCGAGCGTGACGATGGCCTCGCGCTCGAGCGCCACGCGCGCGGCGCGCTCCAGCTCCTCCCGGAATCGCGCGGCCGGCTCCACGCGGTGGTCGGAGGGCAGGACCAGGACGGCCGAATCCCGCGAGGCGTCCTGGAGCCACCAGGACATGAGGCCGATCGCGGGGGCGGTGTTCTTCCCCACCGGCTCCCCGATCACCTGCGCCGCGGGCACGTCCGGCGCCAACCGCTCCGCCTCTTTCTTCAAGTCCCGCGCGGTGACGATCCACTGATGGCGAGGCTCGACCAGGCCGCGAAGGCGCTCGAGGGTGTGGCCCAGCATGGAGCCATCGCCCAGGAGGGGAAGGAACTGCTTGGGTCGCGAACGCCGCGAGAGAGGCCAGAAGCGCTCGCCGCGACCGCCCGCCAGGATCACCGCGTGAAGACGCATGGGCTAGCGGTACCACAGCCTTCCGGGTGCGGCAACCGTCAAGAGGCCATCAGTACGCGCCACGCGCGGAGAGCACCGCCGGCAGCGTTCGGGCCAGGATTGCGACGTCGAGACGAAAGGACTGCCGGTCGACGTACTCGAGGTCGAGGCGCATCCACTCCTCGAACGAGAGGTCGCTTCGCCCGCGGATCTGCCAGAGACACGTGAGCCCGGGGGTCACCGAGAGACGGCGCAGCATCCAGGGCTCGTACCGCTCCACCTCCTCGGGAAACGGGGGCCGCGGCCCCACGAGGCTCATGTGTCCCTGGAGCACGTGATAGAGCTGGGGCAGCTCGTCCAGGGAGAGCTTCCGGAGCCACCGCCCCACGCGCGTCACGCGAGGATCGTCGTGGAGCTTGAAGGCAGGGCCTTCCGCCTGGTTCAGATGGAGCAGAAGGCCGCGCAGCTCCTCGGCGCCGACCCGCATCGACCTCAATTTCAAGAACGTGAACTTGCGCCCGCCCCGTCCGACGCGCACCGCGCGGTGGAAGACCGGGCCTCTGGAGTCGAGCTTGATCGCCGCCGCCGCGAGCGCCATCACGGGCACGGCGGCCGCGAACGCGACCGAGCCCAGCGTGAGATCCAGCACGCGCTTCCCGTAGCGCTTGTAGAGCGGCACCGCGCCAATGTAGCACACGCCGGCGCGGGAAAAGGCTCGGGGCCGCGGTGTCTCCACCGCGGCCCCGTGGGCCTCACTGCGTGCTGCTGTTCCGGAGACGGACTACTTCAAGATCGTGATGGCGTTCTTGAAGGTCCCGTCTGCCGTCTCCCCACGGATGAAGTAGACGCCGGAGGCCAGCTTCTCACCGCTCTGGCCGCGGCCGTCGATCGTCAACTCGTGGTCACCCGTCATCATGTAGGTCGTGGACTGAATCGTCCGGACCAAACGGCCCTGCAGATCGAACATCTCGATCCTCACGGTGCCAGGCTTCGACGTCGTGAAGTGGAGCGTCGTCTGAGGATTGAGCGGGTTCGGAGATACCGAAGCCTCGAGCGCCGAGCCATTGCCGGTGACCTTGACGGTGTCTTGCACCGTGCCTGAGAACTTTCCACCGGTGGTCAAGTTCCCCTGAATCGTCAGCGTGACCGGATCCAACCCAGTCGGCAGACCAGCGAACAGAATTTGCAGGTTTGCCTTGCTGAAGCAGGTCTTGATCTCCTGGATACCATCCAGGTTCTTGTCGGAGTCGACGCTTGTCCTGCTCGCCTCTGCCGAGACGGTCTTGCCTCCGAACGTCATGGTGATCGTCGTCAGGATGACGTCCGTGTTGGAGTAGTCCCCTCCTACTGGCTGGACTTCATAGCAGTAGTAGGGCTTGCCACCCTTGAGCTTGATGATGCCCACCTGAGACTTGAATACGAAAGCGGCCAGCTCGTTGGTGATCGTGGTCGTGGTCGACGCCGAGTTGCTCAGAGCCGGCGTGCCATTGTCCGTCACCGTCAAGTTCACCGTGTACGTCCCCGTCGCCGCGTAGGTATGGGTCGGGCTCGAACCGGTTCCGGTTCCAGCGTCGCCAAAGTCCCACGCGTACGTCAGAGCGTCACCATCCGGATCGGAGGAGCCGGTGCCATTGAAGCTCACCGGGACACCGACCGTGCCGCTGTACGGACCACCCGCGTTCGCGACCGGAGCGCGGTTGACGTTGTTGACCGTGATGCTGAACGACTTCTGGTCGAACAGCGATCCCGTATCCGTTGCACGAACCACGGCCGTGGAGACGCCGGCATCCGAGAATCCGGGCGCCAGATGCGCGTTCCCCGTCGTGGAGGTGGTCGTCGTGACCGTCAGGAACAACGGTCCGGTGACCTTCGAGAACGTGAGGGGGTTGCCGTCCGGATCCGACGCCGTCAGCGTCTGATCCGCCGTCATACCCTCATTCACGGTCATATCAGCCGGCTGGACCAGCGTCGGCGCGCGATTGGCCGCCGGGCTGACCGTGATCGTGAAGTTCTTCGTGTTCGTCAGTACCGGCGAACCCGAAGAGGCGGTCACGGAAGCCGGATACGGAGAGCCGGCCGCATCGCCGATTGCGGGCGCGATGTGGACGGTTCCGTTCACCGTGCCGGCAGCAGGCACCGACGACAGTGTGGCGAACGAGGGGAGCGAGGCCGACAACGTGATCACGTCGCCGTCCGCATCCGTCGCGCTCACCGCCACGTCCGCGGTGGTGCCTTCCTGCACGGTCTGATTCGCGATCGCGGCCATGACTGGGGCGCGATCGACGTTGTTCACGGTGATCGGGAACGACTTGCTGTCGCTCGCCGATGCATCGCTGACGCTGACCGTCGAGGAGTACGTCCCGGAGTCCGAGAAGCCGGGCGCCAGGTGCACGTTGCTCCCCACGACGGTTTCGAACGTCGGGCCCGAAACCTTGGCGAACGTCAGAGCATCGCCGTCCGGATCATTCGCAAGCAGCGTCTGATCGGCCGTGGCACCCTCGTTCACCGTCATGTTCGCGGGCTGAGTAAGCGTCGGAGGACGGTTCACGTTGTTCACCGTGACCGTCAGCGACTTGCTGTCCGTGAGAGAGCCGTCACTCACCAGGACCGACACCGACGCGGTTCCGGAGTCCGAGAATCCGGGCGCCAGATGGAGATTACCCGTCGCCGTTCCGGTTCCAGGCGTGGTGGTGGTCACCGTCGCATACGTCGGTCCGGCCGACTTGCTGAACGTGAGCGGGTTCGCGTCGGCGTCCGTGGCGTTCAACGTCTGATCCGCCGTGACTCCTTCGTTCACCGTCATGTTCGCAGGCTGTGCCAGAACCGGCGCGTGATTCGTCGGGGTGACCGTGACCGTGAGGCTCTTCGTGTTGCTCAGCGAGCCATCGCTGGCGCTGACCGACGCCGAAGACGAGCCCAACGGCTCCGAGATTCCGGCCGCCAGATGGATGTTCCCCGTCGTCGCGTTGGTCGTGGTTACCGTCATGTACGTCGGGCCCGAAACCTTGGCGAACGTCAGAGCGTCTCCGTCCGGATCCGAACCGATGATGGTCTGATCGGACGTGAAGCCCTGCGCCACCGACTGGTCCGCGGGCTGGTTCAGTGTCGGCGCACGGTTCTGGTTGATCACCGTCACCGTGAAGGACTTGCCGTCACTGGCCGCACCGTCGCTTGCGGACACCGATACCGTCGCCGTTCCTGAATCCGAGAAGCCGGGCGCCAGGGCAACATTCCCCGTAGCCGTTCCCGTCCCAGGTGTCGTCGTCGTTACCGTCGCGTACGTCGGTCCCGATACCTTCGCAAACGTCAGCGCCTGACCG
>DASQBE010000133.1:0-6014 GCA_035635355.1 Binatia bacterium
CGCCGGGTAGCGTCCTGGGCGTGAACGTGCCCAGCCCCGCCAGGAGCGCGATCGAGGCCAGAAGGAGGCGCCGGTTGTCGGGCCCCAGACGGAAGCCGAGCACCTTCCGCGCGAGCGCGTAGTGGAGCGCGGCGTGGCTCAAGTGCGCGGCCACGTACGCGATCACCACGCTCCGGATCCCCACGCGATCCACGAAGAGCGAGAACGTCACGAGCATCGTGACGCCGTACACGAGATCGAAGAGCACCCACGGGCGCAGTCGGTTCTTCGGCACGAGCCAGATCCCGCACACCCACGCGATGGTTCGGAAGTAATCACCGACGAACTGGAGCGGAAGCAGGTCCAGGGCCGGAAGGAATTTCCCCGAATAGAAGAGCGGGATCCAGATCGGCGCGCCCGCCAGCATGGCTCCGCCGGCGCCGGTCATCAACAAGAGCGCCAGCCGGAGCGACTGGCGCATGGTGGCCGCGGTCTCCTCGTCGCTCCGCTGCGCCGCGATCTGAGGCCAGACGATCGCGGTGATGGAGTTCAGGATGAGGGGCATGTAGAGCCCCGAGATCCCCACGCAGACCTGGTAGATGCCGTTCGGGATCAACCCCAGCTTCGAGACCAGAACCGAGCGCAGGATGAGGAGCGTCAGGGTCGAGGAGAGCCCGACCAGGAGCGCGCTCGACCCGTACCGCAGAAGGGGGCGCAGGAGCGCGCGGTCGATGCGCGCTCGTATGGAGCGGAGGGGATTGGTCCCCCTCGGGCCCGCTTCCTCCTGGTCGAGGACATCCCGCTGCCGTCCCTCCAGCCATCCGCTGGCGAACACGTACACCGCCGCGACCACGACCAGCTGCGCCACGGCGCCCGGGAGCCGGAAGAACCACGCCAGCGGCGCGATGGTGAGGATCGAGGCCAGGGCGATGATCCCGTTCAGGCCCGCCATGGCCTTCACCGCCTGATAGCCCTGGAGGATCGAGACGCGCAGGGACGCGATGGCGGAAAGAGGGACGGCCGCGGCACCCACCAGAACGACCCAGGTCCAGCGGCGGTCGTGGAAGAGGGCGTCGGCGAGCCAGGGGGAGGCGAGGGCCGTCAGCGCCGCCAGCGTCAAGCCCACGAGCCAGGTCAGGGTGAGCGAGGTGGAGCGCACCCGCCTCACCAGACCCAGGTCCCCCTGGGCCCGCGCGCTGGCGATCATGGCGGTGACGCCGTTTCCCAGCCCCAGCGTGGCGAGCGGAACCAGCATCGTGGTGAGCGTGGAGAGCTGCGCCAGGAGCCCCGTCCCAGCGGGACCGAGCAGGTAGGCCAGGACCTTGGCGCGGAGAATCGCCGCGACGACGGTGGCGGCCGAGCCGAGCCCGAGGAGGGCGGTCGACCGGATCAGGCGGCGCATGGCGTTTCGGAACGCCCGGCCCTAGCGGGCTCCGTACATGCGCTCGTAGTAGTGTCGATATTCTCCGGAGCGGACCGCTTCCCACCACGCCCGGTTCTGGGCGTACCAATCGATCGTGGCGGTGATGCCACGCTCGAACGGGATCGCGGGCGTAAAACCGGTTTTCTTCTGGAGCTTGCTCATGTCCAGGGCGTAGCGCCGGTCGTGTCCGGGCCGGTCGGTGACGTGCTGGATCATCGTCCCCGGCTTCTTCAGCCGTTCCAGAATGAGGGCCGTGATCTCGAGCACCGATTTCTCGTTCCCGGCGCCGATGTTGAAGGTCTCTCCCTCCACGTCGGGCGCCCCGAGAATGGCGATCACCGCCGCGCAGTGGTCGTCCACGTGGATCCAGTCGCGCGTGTTCTTCCCGCTTCCATAGACCGGCACCGGCAAGTCTTGCAAGGCGTTCGTGACGAAGAGCGGGATCAGCTTCTCGGGATGCTGGTAGGGACCGTAGTTGTTGCTGCAGCGCGTCACGACCGCGGGCACGCCGTACGTGGCGAAATACGAATACGCCAGCCGCTCTCCCCCGATCTTCGAGGCCGCGTAGGGATTGCGGGCCAGGAGCGGGGATTCCTCGGTGGCGGCATCGCCCAGGATCTCACCGTAGACCTCGTCGGTGGAAACCTGGACGAAGCAGCGCACGCCCGTGCGGCGGGCCTCCTCCAGCAACACGTAGACGCCGAAGGTGTCGGTGAGGACGAACTCGTGAGCCCGCTCGATGGAGCGGTCCACGTGGGTCTCGGCCGCGAAATTCACCACGACGTCGCACCCCTCCATCGCGTCCGCGACCGCCTTCGCGTCGCAGATGTCGCCCTTCACGAACCGGTAGCCGGGGTGGCCGGCGATCGATTCCAGGTTGGCCAGGTTCCCGGCGTAGGTGAGCTTGTCCAGGACGGTGACCCCCGAATCCGGAAAGCGCTTGCGGACCATGCGGACGAAATTCGACCCGATGAACCCCGCGCCCCCGGTGACGAGGAAACGCGCGCGCGCGAGGTCAGCCATCCTTGCGGTCCCACTCGTAGGGAATGTCGTTCGTGTGCGGATCGATCCGGTACTCGTCGGGCTTGTCGTACTGGTACATCTCGGTCGGGACGTTCACCAGCATGGCCGGCTCGGTCCCGATTCCCTTCATCCCGTGCACGACGCCGGGCGGGATGGTCACGAGAATGGGATTCTTCTCCCCCATGAAGAACTCGTTGATGAGCCCCTTCGTGGGCGACCCCTCGCGCTGATCGTAGAGGACCACCTTCATCATCCCCTTCACGATCACGAAATGGTCCGTCTGCACCTTGTGGAAATGCCAGCCCTTGACCACACCGGGGTAGGCCACCGAAACGTAGGACTGCCCGAATTTTTGGAAGAAGGGGTCGTCCGAGCGCATCATCTCCATCAGGTAGCCGCGCTCGTCCGCGATGATCTTCAGCGGTTTCACGTTCACTCCCTGGATCAACTTCATCAAGCCCTCCCCACCGAGGTGTACTGAAACCCGAGCCGCCGCACCGTCTCGGGATCGTAGACGTTTCGAAGATCCACGATCGCGCGCCGGCGCATCGCGCGCCGGATCTTGACCAGATCGAGCTTCCGGAATTCGTTCCACTCCGTCACGAGGATCAGGACGTCGGCCCCCTTCGCGGCATCGTACGCGTTCGACCCGAAGAGGACCCCCGCCGGCACCTCGGCGTTCCCGCGCCGCACGGCCGGATCGTAGGCGCGCACGCGGATCCCTCTCTGGAGCAGGGCGCGGATGATCTCGAGCGCGGGCGATTCGCGAAGATCGTCGGTGTCCGGCTTGTAGCTCAGGCCCAAGATGGTCGCGACGTGCGGGCCGCGGCCCTTCAGCGCCGCCAGCGCCTTCTCGACCGCGATCCGGCGCTGGGCCTTGTTGGTCTCGATGACGGCCCCGACGATCCGGAGCGGCACGCCGGCCGCCTTCGCGAACGCGCGCAGCGCCACCGTGTCCTTGGGAAGGCACGAGCCGCCGAACCCCGGCCCCGGGTGCAGGAACTTGGGCCCGATCCGCCGGTCCAGCCCCATGCCCCTCGCCACGTCGCGGATGTCGGCGCCGACGGCCTCGGCCAGGTTCGCCATCTCGTTCACGAAGGAGATCTTCGTCGCGAGGAACGCGTTGGCGGCGTACTTCAGCAATTCCGCCGTGCGCACGTCCGTCATGAGGGTGGGGGTCTCGATCAGGTACAGGGGGGCGTAGATGCTTCGCAACAGCTTCCGCGCCCGCTCGGTGTTCGCCCCGATCACGATGCGGTCCGGACGCATGAAGTTCTCCACCGCCTGGCCCTCGCGGAGGAACTCGGGATTGGAGGCGACGTCGAAGGAGACGCGGCGCTTGGCGTGCTTCTTCAAGATCGCGTGCACTTTCTCCCCGGTGCCCACGGGGACGGTGCTCTTCTGCACCACCAGCCGGTACCCGGGCATGGCCTGCGCCACGCTCTTCGCCACCTCGAAGACCGCGCGGAGATCCGCGGTCCCGTCCCGGCGCGGCGGCGTGCCCACGCAGGTGAAGATGACCTCGCCCCAGCGCGTGGCCTGCTCCAGCGAGGTGCTGAACCGGAGCCGGCGCTCGCGCATGTTCCGCGCGACGAGATCCTTCAAGCCGGGCTCGTAGAACGGGATCTCGCCGCCCTCGAGAAGGTCGATCTTGCTCCGATCGACGTCCACGCAGACCACGTCGTTCCCGAAATCCGCCAGCCCGGCCCCGCTCACCAGCCCCACGTAGCCCGTGCCGACGACGACGATCCGCAACGTTCCCCCCTTCAGCGCCCGGTTTCGCGCCGCACCCGCGCGCGCGCGTCCCGGAAGAGATCCTCCAGCGTCCGCTCGATCGGGATCTCGGGCGACCAGCCCGTCCGGGCCTGGACCTTCCCCGGGTCCCCCACGAGAAAGTCGGAGTCCCGGGACCGGATCCGAACGGGATCCTGGACGATCGTGGGCTTGAACCCCGCGACCGCGCACAGGCTGTCGAGCATATGCCGCATGATATGTCCGTGTCCGGTGCAGACATTATAGGCTTCGCGGGATTCGCCGCGCTCCAGAAGGAGCCGGTAGGCGCGCACCACGTCGCGCACGTCGCCGTAGTCCCGGACGCCCTCGAGATTCCCCACCTTGATCTCGGCCGCGACGAGGCCGGCGTCGATGCGGGCCAGCTGATCGGCCCATCCGGCCAGCGCGAAGCGCGGGCTCTGGCCCGGGCCCGTGTGGCTGAACGTGCGGGTCCGGATGACGCGGACCCCGTAGCTCGCCGCGTAGAGCTCCCCCAGGGAGTCCTGCGCGGCCTTGCTCAGCGCGTAGGCGTTCATCGGCCGGATCGGAGCGTCTTCGCGGATCTTCTGCCCGGGCGCGCCGGAGCCGTAGATGTCGGCCGAGCCGACCAGGAGCACGGTGGCGCCGGGCACCACCACCCGAGCGGCCTCGAGCACGTTCAGCGCCCCGATCGTGTTCACGCGATAGGTCTCGGCGGGCCTCTTGATGGATTCGGAGCCCGAAGCCTGGGCCGCCAGGTGAACGATGCGATCCGGCTTCGTCTCGAGAATGCAGCCGCGCACCTGCTCGAAGTTGGCGACGTCGAGGGGCCGGTGGCTCTTGAGATGGCAGCGCAGGACGGAGTCCGCCTCGGAGTCGCCCAGCTCGAGGTGGTCCGCGCCGTTCAGCTCCTCGCTCTTGTCCTGGGCGAGCTCGTGCGCGAGGTGCCGCCCCACGAAGCCCGCGACGCCGGTGATGAGCGTGCGCAAGGAGCTAGCGAGCCCTCCAGTACTCCAGGAGATCCTTGAGCGTGGTCTCGAACGGAATGACGGGCTCCCACCCGGTCGCCTTCTTGAATCTCCCGGCGTCCCCGAGCAGGACGGGCACGTCCGAGGGACGCATGCGGGACGCGTCCTGCTCCACCTTCACCTTGGCCTTCGTGAGGCCGAGGAGGTGATCCAGCATCGCGCGGATGGTCCAGTCCTTGCCCGAGCAGATGTTGTAGACCTCGCCGGGCTCGCCCTTCTCGAGCGCGAGCCAGTAGGCCCGCACCACGTCGCGCACGTCGGTGAAATCGCGGCGGGCCTCGAGATTGCCGACCCGGATCACCGGAGGGCGGCGACCCTTCTCGATGTCGGCGATCTGCTTCGCGAAATCCGAGCAGACGAACACCGGGCCGCGGCGCGGGCCCTCGTGGTTGAAGCCGCGCGTTCGGATGACCGGCAGCTTGAAGCTCATGAAGTACTGATAGCCCAGCATGTCCTGGCCCACCTTGCTCACCGCGTAGGGGGAGAGGGGGCGCAGCGGATTGGTCTCGCGGATGGGGAGCTCGTTCTCGTAGACCATGCCGTACTCCTCGCTCGAGCACGCGAGCTGGATGCGCGGCTTGATCCCGACGTGGCGGACGGCCTCGAAGATGTTGACCTGGCCGATCACGTTGGTCGAGAGCGACTCGGTGGGCGCCGTCCAGGACGTGGGCACGAAGCTCTGGGCGGCCAGGTGGAAGATCCAATCGGGCCGCTCCTCCCCCAGCACGTCGCGCACCGAGGAGGCGTCGCGCAGGTCGCACTCCACCATGCGAACCTTGTCGAGGAAGTGCTCGACGTTCTCGGTGCGG
>DASQBE010000134.1:0-10737 GCA_035635355.1 Binatia bacterium
TCCCGACCGAGGAGCCCGCGTCCTCCGACCCCGCCTCGCGCTCGCTCCTCGCGCGGAAGCTCATGAATCACGAGTTCGTGGTCAGCGTGGAAGTGGACCCGCCCCGCGGCGCGCGGCCCAAGAAGATGATCGAGGGAGCGCAGTTCCTGAAAGCCTCCGGCGTGGACGTGATCAACGTGGCGGACAGCCCCATGGCGCGGGTGCGCATGTCCTCCCTCGCGCTGGCCTCGATGATCACGCAGCAGGTCGGCGTGGAGACCATTCTCCACTTCACGTGCCGCGATCGGAATCTCATGGGCATCCAGTCGGATCTCATGGGGGCGCACGCGCTCGGGATCCGGAACATCCTCGCGCTGACCGGCGATCCGCCTCGCGCGGGGGACTACCCCAACGCCACCGCCGTCTTCGACGTGGATTCGGTGGGGCTGATCCGCGTGCTGAAGCAGCTCAACGCGGGCACCGATCTGGCGGGGAACTCGATCGGCGAGCCGACGCGCTTCATGATCGGCTGCGCGGTCAACCCGGCGTCCGAGGACATCCAGACCGAATTGGAGCGCTTCCAGAAGAAAATCGAGGCCGGCGCGGAGTTCACCATGACCCAGCCGCTCTACGAGATGGAGCCTTTGATCCGCTTCCTCGAGGCCGTCGGCAAGCGGCGGGTGCCGGTGCTCCTGGGCCTGCTCCCGCTCCAGAGCCACCGCCACGCCGAATTCCTCCACAACGAGGTGCCCGGGATCAACATCCCGGACAAGGCCCGGGAGGCGATGAAACAGGCGGGCGACAAGGGGATCGAGGTCGGCATCGAGATGTGCCGCGCGCTCCTCCTCGAGGCCAAGGACATGGTGGAGGGCGCCTATCTCATGCCCTCGTTCGGCCGTTACGAGGTGGTCGCGCGGGTGGCCGAAGTGGTCCGCACCGCCCCGAAGGGCGCCTCCCGGGCGGCGACTCCCGCCTGACCGGCAATGTTCTTGAAGGACAACCACTTCGCTGCTAAAATGGGGTTTGCCAAAGCGAAAGCCAACGCGAGAGTGGCGGAATTGGCAGACGCGCGGGACTTAGGATCCCGTGAGGCAACTCGTGGGGGTTCAACTCCCCCCTCTCGCACCAGACTGACCAGGAGCCAGAATTGAAAGTCGACATTCGTGACCACGGATCGCCTTGGCGGAAGCTCCTCGTGATCGAGGTACCTCCGGACGAGCTGGAGCGCGCCTTCCAGGACGTCGTCGAGGAGTTCCGTAGCCGCGTCCAGCTACCTGGATTTCGGAAGGGGCACGCGCCCCGGAACGTGATCGAGCTGCAGTTCGGTCACTCCATGGAGCACGAGGTGCTGGAGCGCGTCGTGAAGCGCTCTTACGAGGCGGCGGTTCGGGATCAGAATCTTCAGCCTGTGACGTACCCCACGATCGAGAAGATCGAGTTCGCCCGGGGGAAGCCCCTGACGTATGAGGCACAAGTCGATATCCGGCCAAAGGTTACGGCCAAAGACTACCTGGGCCTGGATGTGGACGCGAACGAGACCGAGGTGAAGGACGAGGACGTCGACAAGGCCCTCGAGGAGTTGCGCCAGCGCACCGCAGAGTGGGCGCCCGCGGACCGCCCGGCCGGCGAGTCGGACGCGGTCCTGGTCGATTACGTGAGGCTGAACGGCAAAGGGAAGCCGATCCGGAAAACCGAGCAGAAGGATGCCCTCGTGGAGCTGGGCGCCTCGGGCCTCCTGCCGGAATTCAGGGCCAATCTGGTGGGCACGAAGGCCGGCGACCACCGCGATTTCCAGGTGGCCTACCCCGCCGAGTTCGGAAACGAGGAGCTCCGGGGCAAGGCGGCCACCTTCTCGGTGGACGTTCAGGGCGTCCGGGAGCGCCGGATCCGGCCGCTCGACGACGAGTTCGCCAAGGAAATCGCCGGCATGCGGGACCTGGCGGAGCTTCGGGCCAGGGTCAGGCTGAATATGGAGGGCGAGGCCCGGGTGAAGTCCCAGCGCGAGCAGGAGGAGGCGCTGGTGGACCAGATCATCGCCCGAAATCCGATGGAATTGCCGGAATCGATGGTTGCCGAGTATCTGGAGGAGCTGGTCCAGCGTCTAAGGGGGGAAGGCAGGGAGTGGACCCCCGAGGACGAGGAGCGCTTCCGGAAGGAATACCGCCCTCTGGCGGAGCGGCGCATCAAGCGCGATCTCTTGCTGGATTCCATCGCGCGCGCCGAGTCGGTCACCGTTACGGACGAAGATATCGATTTAGCCCTGCGAGGGGCCGCGGAAGGGGAAGGGGCGCCTCCGGAGACCGAGCGGGTGCTTCGGAGCGCCGAGCATCGCGACCGGGCTCGGGCCCATCTGACGGAGCGGAAGGTGTTCACGCTGCTCCGCGAGAAGGCCCGGCTTAAGATGGCTGTGGCCTAACCCGATAGATCATTTCAAGGAGGGACGGAACTCATGGGTTTGGTGCCGATGGTGGTGGAGCAGAGCGGACGCGGGGAACGGGCCTATGACATCTATTCCCGCCTTTTAAAGGATCGAATCGTCTTCATCGGGCAGCCGATCGACGATTTCGTGGGCAACCTGGTCATCGCCCAGCTCCTCTTCCTCGAAGCGGAGGATCCGGACCGGGACATCAACCTCTACATCAATTCACCCGGCGGCGTGGTCTCGGCGGGGCTCGCGATCTACGACACGATGCAGTTCATCCGCCCCGACGTGGCGACGATCTGCATGGGCCAGGCCGCCAGCATGGCGGCGCTCCTCCTCGCCGCCGGCGCGAACGGCAAGCGCTCGGCGCTGCCGCACTCGCGGATCATGATCCACCAGCCGCTGGGCGGGAGCCAGGGACAGGCGACCGACATCGAGATCTACACGAAGGAAATCCTGGCGCTGCGCACGGTTCTGAACGACATCCTGGTCCGCCATTCCGGGCAGCCGCTGGCGAAGATCGAGAAGGACACGGACCGGAACTTCTTCATGTCCGCCGAGGAAGCCAAGGCCTATCACATCGTGGACAAGGTCATCTCCAAACTCGAACCCAGCAAGGAGAGAAAGGCCGAGCCGGCTCCGGTCGGCTAGGGCCCCTCGCATGAAGAAGCGGGTCAATTCGCCTCACCCCATCCGGTGCAGCTTCTGCGGCCGCGGCCAGGACGAGGTTTCGCGTCTGGTCTCCGGTCCCTCGGTCTACATCTGCAGCGAGTGCGTGAAGCTCTGCAACGACATCCTGGAAGGGGAGACGGATCGCGGCGCGGGAGCGCCCAAGGGCACGCTTCCCAAGCCGGCCGAGATCAAGAAGGTCCTCGACGACTACGTCATCGGGCAGGAGCGCGCCAAGAAGACGATGAGCGTCGCGGTCTACAACCACTACAAGCGGATCTATTCGGGCGGCGCGGTCGAGGACGTCGAGCTGGAGAAGTCGAACATCCTCCTGATCGGCCCGACCGGAACCGGCAAGACGCTGCTCGCGCGCACGCTGGCGCGGACCCTCAAGGTCCCCTTCGCCATCGTGGACGCCACCTGCCTCACCGAAGCCGGCTACGTGGGCGAGGACGTGGAGAACATCCTCGTGCGCCTGCTCCAGGCCACCGACTTCAACGTGGTGAACGCCGAGCACGGCATCGTGTACGTGGACGAGCTGGACAAGATCTCGCGCAAGTCCGAGAACCCCTCGATCACGCGCGACGTCTCCGGCGAGGGCGTGCAGCAGGCGCTCCTCAAGATCCTCGAGGGAACCATCGCCAACGTCCCGCCGCAGGGCGGACGGAAGCACCCGCAGCAGAAGTACATCGAGGTGAACACGAAGGACATCCTCTTCATCTGCGGCGGCGCGTTCGAGGGCCTGGAGAAGATCGTGGAGCGCCGCGTCAGCCAGAAATCCATGGGCTTCGGCGCGGATATCCGGAGCCGGAAGGACCGGAACATCGGCGAGCTCCTGTCGCTCGTGGAGCCCGAGGATCTTCTGCGCTACGGATTGATTCCCGAGCTGGTGGGGCGGCTCCCCGTCATCGGGGCGCTCGATTCCCTGAACAAGCAATCGCTCGTCGAGATCCTGACGAAGCCCAAGAACGCGATCATCAAGCAGTACCAGAGATTCTTCGATATGGAGGGCGTCAAGCTGGAGTTCACGGAGGACGGCCTCGAAGCCGTGGCCGACCTGGCGCTGAAGCGGGGCACGGGGGCGCGGGGCCTTCGCGCCGTTCTCGAAGAAGCCATGATGGATCTCATGTACGAAATTCCGTCCCGTCTGGAAGTCGTCGGTTGCACGATCACCCGCGACGTCGTGAACCGCAAAGCCGAGCCCATTTTGACCTTCCGCGGTGATCGCCGCCGCAAAGAGGCATAACCCGAAACGAGGGCATCAAGGATGATTCGACTCGAGCGCGATGGTGAGGTATTCGAGATCCGCGACCGGATCCCGCTGCTTCCGCTTCGCGATGTGGTGATCTATCCCTACATGACGATTCCGCTGCTGGTGGGGCGGATCCCGTCCGTGAATGCCATCGAGGCCGCCGTCCAGAAGGACCGCGTGCTGTTCGTCCTCGCGCAGCGGCGTCCGGACGTGCCGGACCCCGTGGCGAAGGACCTCTATCGCGTCGGAACCGTCGTTCGCGTGCTCCAGCTCTTCCGGCTCCCCGACGGCACCATGCGCGTGCTGGTGGAGGGGATCTGCCGCGCCCGCGCGAAGAAGTTCTTCAAGGGCGCCGATTACATGTCCACGTCCGTGGCGATCGTCGAGGACCAGGTGCGCCAGGACGCGCAGCTGGAGGCGCTGACGCGGAACGTGCTCGCCTCGTTCAACGACTACGTGCACCTGAACCGGCGCGTTCCGGACGAGGTGCTCTCCAACGCCAACAACATCGGCAACCCGGTGCTCCTCTCCTACACGGTCGCCTCACACCTCATCTTGAAGGTGGCGGTGAAGCAGAGCGTGCTGGAGGAGGACGACGTCACCGAGCGCTTCCGCCAGCTCAGCAAGACGCTCGCGAACGAGCTCGAGATCTTGAAGCTGGAGCGGAAGATCGAGGGGCAGGTCCGGAGCCAGGTCCACAAGAACCAGAAGGAGTTCTATCTCAACGAGCAGCTCAAGGCGATCCGCAAGGAGCTGGGCTACCAGAACGAATTCTCGAACGAGATCGACGAGCTGGTGCAGGCCGTGAAGAAAGCCAAGATGCCGCCCGACGTGCACGAGAAGGCCATCAAGGAGATCGACAAGCTCGGCAAGATGTCCTTCATGTCGCCCGAGGCAACGGTGGTGCGGAACTACGTCGACTGGCTGGTCTCGCTCCCCTGGGGCGTCAAGACCGAGGACAACCCGGACATCCAGAACGTCGAGAAGGTCCTGGACGAGGACCACTACGGGCTCAAGAAGATCAAGGAACGGATCATCGAGTACCTCGCGGTGCTCAAGCTCTCCGGCAGCCTCAAGGGGCCGATCCTCTGCTTCGTGGGACCCCCCGGCGTGGGCAAGACCTCGCTCGGCAAATCCATCGCGCGGGCGCTCGGCCGGAAGTTCGTGCGCATGTCGCTGGGCGGCGTGCGGGACGAGGCGGAGATCCGCGGCCACCGGCGTACGTACATCGGCTCGATGCCCGGGCGCATCGTCCAGGCCATGAAGCGGGCCGGCTCGATGAACCCCGTCCTCCTGCTGGACGAGATCGACAAGCTGGGAACCGACTTCCGCGGCGATCCCGCGTCGGCGCTCCTCGAGGTGCTGGATCCCGAGCAGAACCACACGTTCAACGACCACTATCTGGAGGTGGATTTCGATCTCTCCCAGGTGATGTTCCTCACGACGAGCAACTCGCTCTACTCGATTCCGCCGGCGCTCCTGGACCGCATGGAGATCATCCGCCTCCCGGGGTACCTCGAATTCGAGAAGGTCGAGATCGCAAAGAATTTCCTGATCCCGAAAGAATTGAAGGCGAACGGGCTCAACGCCAAGGACCTCCAGATGACGGACGGCGCCCTGAAGACCGTCATCAACGCCTACACCCGCGAGGCCGGCGTGCGGAGCCTGGAGCGCGAGATCGCCTCGATCTGCCGCAAGGTGGCGCGGAAGAAGGCGACGCTGAAGAAGACGCGCACGTTCCGGGTCGTGGAGAAGCAGCTCTCGAAGTACCTCGGCGTGCCCAAGTACCTGGACAGCCAGATCGAGCGGCGGTCCCGCCTGGGCGTCGCGACCGGGCTCGCGTGGACCGAGGCGGGCGGCGATCTCCTCAACATCGAGGTCAGCATCCTGGCCGGCACGGGCATCCTCATGCTGACGGGGAAGCTGGGCGAGACGATGCGCGAGTCGGGCCAGGCGGCGCTCTCCTACGCGCGCTCGCGGGCCGCGTCGCTGGGCCTGGACAAGAATTTCTACAGAAGTATCGACGTCCACGTGCACTTGCCGGAGGGCGCGATCCCCAAGGACGGCCCCTCCGCGGGCATCGCCATGGCGACCGCTCTGGTCTCGGCCCTGACAGGGGTTCCCACGCGGGAGGACGTCGCCATGACCGGCGAGATCACCCTGCTCGGGAATGTCCTCCCGATCGGCGGGCTCAACGAGAAGGTGGTGGCCGCCAAGCGCGCGGGCGTGAAGACCGTGATCATCCCCAAGCTGAACGAGAAGGACCTCCAAGAATTGCCCGAGCACATCCGCGACGCGGTGGAGTTCAAGCTCGTCGAGACCATGGACGAGGTGCTGGAAGTGGCCTTGAAACCGGGCGAGTCCTCCACGTATCTTCGCCGCAACCAGGAAGAGCAGCCGCCGCAGCCGCACCCGTACACGCACTGATCCGCCTCGCGAGCCAGGCCCAGGGGAGAACGATGAAGCGCGTGCTCTTTACCCCGGGACCGACCGAGGTCCCGTCCGAAGTCCTCCAGGCGATGGCGAAGCCCCTCATCCACCACCGGACCGACGAGTACCGGCAGCACTTCCTCGAGACCACGCGCCTCATGCAGGAGCACCTGGGGACGAAGGAGCCGGCGCTCACCCTTTCCTGCTCGGGCTCGGGGGCGATGGAGGCGGCCGCGGTGAATCTCCTCTCCGCGGGCGACGAGGCGATCGTGGTGGAGGGAGGGAAATTCGGGGACCGGTGGCGCGCCATCTGCCAGACCTACGGCGTCACGGCGCACACCGTGAGCGTGGAATGGGGTCGTGTCGCGACGGCGGAGGAGGTGGAATCCGCCCTCGCGGCGCATCCTTCCGCGAGAGTCCTGTTCTGCACCCACAGCGAGACCTCGACGGGGGCGCTCTTCCCGGTGCACGACATGGCCCGCGTGGCGAAAGCGCGCGGCGTCCTCACCGTCGTGGACGCCATCACGAGCTTCGGCGTCTACGACCTCCGCTTCGATCGCTCCGACTTCGACGTGGTGGTCTGGGGGTCGCAGAAGGGGATGATGATCCCGCCGGGGCTCGGCTTCATCTGCATGAGCCCGGCCGCGTGGGACCGGGTGAAGGCCTCGACGCTCCCGAAGTTCTACTGGAACCTGACCAAGGCGAAGAAGGCGCTGGAGACGGGCGACACGCCCTTCACCCCGGCGATCAGCCTCGTGCTGGCCGCGCGCGCCGCCATGCTCCTGCTCCAGAGCGAGGGACGCGAGCAGGTCTTCGCCCGCCACGCCCGGAACGGGGACGCCGCGCGCGCCGCGGTCCGCGCGCTGGGCCTCCCGCTCTTCGCCGAGGTGCCGTCGAACACGCTCACGGCGGTCGCCGTGCCCGGGGGCGTGGACTCGAGCGGCGTGCTGAAGACGATGGAGAACAAGTACGGCGTGAAGATCGCGGGCGGGCAGGATCGCCTCAAGGGGAAGATCTTCCGCCTGGGGCACATCGGCTACTACGACGAGGGGGACATCCTCCGCCTCGTCGGCGCGTTCGAGGGAGCGCTCCTCGAGCACGGCGGAACGGGGGAGCCGGGCTCCGCCGTCCGCGCCGCGCAGCAGTCCTTCCGCGCCGCCTCATCCTCCACGCCGGCGCGTGTCGGTTAAGGTCCTCGTCAGCGACCCGCTTTCCCCGCGGGCCGTGGCCATCCTCCGCGGAACCCCCGGCCTCGCCGTCGAGGAGCGCCAGGGGCTCACCGAGGCAGAGCTCTTGCCGCTGGTCTCCGACATCGACGCGTGGGTGGTGCGCGGGGCCACGAAGGTGACCCGGCGCCTGATCCAGGCGGCGTCCAAGCTGCGCTGGGTGGCGCGGGCCGGCGCGGGGATCGATAACATCGACGCCGTGGCGGCGCGCGAGCGGGGTGTCCTAGTCCTGAACGTCCCGGGAGCGAACTCGGTCGCGGTCGCCGAGCTGGTGTTCGGGCTCCTGCTCGGCCTCTTCCGTCAAATCCCCGCCGCCGACGCCTCGCTCAAGGGTGGCGCGTGGGACAAGTCGCGCTTCAAGGGACGCGAGCTTCGCGGGAAGACCCTCGGGATCGTCGGGCTCGGGCAGATCGGACGGGCCGTCGCGCAGCGCGCCGTCGCCTTCCAGATGACCTGCGTGGGCCACGACCCGCTTCTCTCCGACGACACGATGCGGGATCTCGACGTCGAGCCCCTTTCCTTGAGCGACCTCTTGCCGCGCTCCGAGATCCTCACCCTCCACGTTCCCCTCTCTCCGGAAACCAAGGGGATGATCGGCGCGGGTGAGATCGATCGCCTTCCGCGCGGCGCCGTGCTCGTGAACGCGGCCCGAGGGGGCCTGGTGGACGAAGCCGCGGTCCTCGAGGCGTTGGACCGGGGTCAGCTGAGCGGGGCTGTCTTCGACGTGTTCGCCGAGGAGCCGCCCCGGGGCTCGCCGCTCCCGCTGCGGGAGAACGTGGTCGCCACGCCCCACATCGGAGCCGCCACCGTGGAGGCGCAGGAGGCCGTAGGGGAAGAGATCGTGCGCCTCCTGCTGGCCGCCCTTCGGGAGGCCGGCGTCCTCGCCTAGGGGGCTCCTACGCGAGGACCGCAGTTTCCTCATCCATTCCTCGAAGACCCCTAGCGTGCGGTTTTCGCCGAGCCCGAGTCAAGAAATTCCGTTGACAGACCCGGGGGCGCGGCGCGAGCATTCCAGGATCGCGGAAAGGAGGTGGTCCAGTGCACAAAAGTGGCTTATCGGCTGTACTGAACTGCGGAGGTGGCTGCAGCTAGCGGCATCTAGAGCGCCCTAGCCTGGTGCCTGCTGGCGAATCCCAACAGTTCACCGGAGGTTTCGAGGGGAAGCGGCAACGCTTCCCCTCACTCTTTTGCTATGATCCCGCCCCTATGATCGCAGCCATCGACCTGGAAGGCGTGCTCGCGCCGGAGATCTGGCCCCATCTGGGGGACCATTTCGGGGTCGAGGAGCTGCACCTCACCACGCGCGAGGTCGGGGATTTCGAGGAGCTGATGCGCCGCCGCGTCGGCGCGCTGAACCGGGCCGGGCTCACCCTCGCGCGGCTCCAGGAGGTGGCGCACGAGGTGCGGCCCTACCTGGGCGCGCACGAATTCCTGGACCGGATCCGCCGCTCCTGTCAGGTGATGATCATCTCGGACACGTTCCAGGAGTTCGCGGAGCCCATCATCGAGCGGCTCGGCGGCTACAACCTCTTCGCCAACCAGTTCGAGGTGGACGCGCAGGGGAGGATCGTCGGATGGAAGCTTCGCATCCGCGGCCAGAAGGCGCGGGTGGTGCAGGGGATGAAGATCGCGGGATTCAAGGTGATCGGGATGGGGGACAGCCTGAACGACCTCACGCTCTTGCAGTCGGCGGACTACCCGATCCTCTTCCGGCCGGTTCCGGCGCTGCTCCAGGCCTTGCCCCAGGCGCCGACGGCGAACGGGCTGGACGAGGCGCTCCGGATCTTCCAGGAGATTTTTCGGTCCAACGGCGGGCCGCTGTAGCGGGCGCGAGCGCCTTGTCAAGCGCCCCGCCGTTCTGATAACCTCTTCCGCTTGCCGATGGGACCCCAAGCCGCGAGCGCGGACCTCGCGGTTTTTCGTTTGAGGAGGAGTTCGAGCATGTCCTGCCGCGTGGTGGTGGGCGCCCAATGGGGCGACGAGGGAAAAGGAAAGATCGTCGACCTCCTGAGTGACGAGGCGGACGTGGTCGCCCGTTATCAGGGCGGACCCAACGCCGGCCATACGGTCGTCGTGGGAAACCAGACCTTCGTCCTGCACCTGATCCCTTCCGGAATCCTGCGCCCGAACACCCTGTGCTACATCGGAAACGGCGTCGTGGTGGATTGCGACGCGCTGCGCCAGGAGCGGGACGCGCTTCGGAAGCAGGGTGTGCACGTGGACGGCCGCCTCTTCGTCTCCCTGTCGGCGCACGTCATCCTTCCCGATCACCGGGCCCTGGAGCAGCTCACCGAGGGCGGTCCGGAGCGGGCGCGCATCGGAACCACGGGGCGCGGCATCGGCCCGGCCTATACCGACAAGGCGGGCCGCGTCGGGCTGCGGGTCGCGGACCTCCTGGATCCCGAGATCCGCGAGGAGCGGGTTCGGCGCCTGCGGGAGCGCACGCTGAAGCTTCTCGGCCCGGACGCCAAGCTCGAGCCGATCGAGGCCGTGCTCGCGCGCTGCGCCAAGGACGACGAGCTGCTCCGGTCCATGGCGGTGAACGTCTCGCACGCCGTCGATGCCGCGATCCGCGGGGGAAAGCGCGTGCTGCTCGAGGGCGCGCAGGGAACCCATCTCGATCTGGATCACGGGACGTATCCCTATGTGACCTCCTCGAGCGCGGTCTCGGGCGGGGCCTGCACGGGCGTGGGCATCGGCCCCACCAAGATCACCGACGTCATCGGCGTCGCCAAGGCGTATGCCACGCGCGTCGGGAA